>VBMN01000072.1 GCA_005878385.1 Methanobacteriota archaeon | reverse complement strand
GATGTTCGAGAGGCCGGGGTCCGACCCCATGGAGACGATTGCCGTGAGGCCTCGGTCCCTCCACGCCGCGTCCCGGGCCAGCTGGTCGAGGACGCCACCCTTCTCGCCCCCAACCGGGAGGCTGTATCCCGCCGTGTCGACATAGCCGCAGCCGACCTCGAAGCAGGCCTCCATGACTCGGACATTGTGTTCCGGCAGAGTCGCATTCACCGCGACGTCCGCATCCGCGAGGACGCGGCGGAGGGCGTACGGGTCCTTCACATCGGCCTCGAGGGCCTGGATCGCCGCCGTCTTGCCTAGGGACTTCAGCGCCCGCGAACGGTCACCCTTCTTGTCCGCGATCACGATCTCGTCCACGCGAGGGTCCGACGCCAACTCGAGGGTGATGATCCTCCCGAGCCCGCCGGTCCCCAGGACCGCCGCTTGCACGTCGCATCGAAGCGGAAGGTCTGCCTTAGAGGTTTCGACCTGATTTTCTTCCCTTGCTGTACGGCGCCCGGAGATGCCGCCCGGTCTCGGCGACCGACGATCGCGCGCGCGTTGGTTCAGCCCGCGAGATTCACGATGCGGTCTCGGCCCGCATAGATGTTGAATCGGTCTCCGCGTGCGAAACCGACCAGGGTCATGCCGAATTCCTCTGCGATCGCCACGGCGAGACTGGATGGGGCCCCCACGGCGATCACGAACGGGATTCCCGCCACGGCCGCCTTCTGCAGGATTTCGAAACTGCTTCGCCCGCTCACCGCGAGGACCGTTTTCGCCAAGGGAGTCCGACCAGCCAGGAACGCCTCCCCCACGACCTTGTCGACCGCGTTGTGTCGTCCGACATCCTCGCGGAGACTCGAGAGTTGCCCGGCGGCGTCGAACAGTCCAGCCGCATGGAGGCCTCCGGTTTCGGAGAATAAGGCCTGGTCCTTGCGGAGCCGCTCCGGGATTCCCACGATCATCTTGGGGTCGAGCAGGGGCCCATTCTTGGGGATCGGATCGCGGATCGCGACACGGACCGCCTCGAGGGCCGTCTTCCCACACACACCGCACGAGGAGGACATGTAGAAGTGTCGGGCGAGACGGTCGGCGCGGAACTCGACGTCGGGATGGAGGACAACGCTCACGATGTTGTATTCCTGTGCCACACCGGGATCTGTGCAGTATTCGATCCGCGTGATGTCCCTTTTCCGAGCCACGATTCCCTCGGTGAAGAGGAATCCGGCCGCGAGTTCGAAATCGTTGCCGGGGGTTCGCATGGTCACGGAAAGCGAGGTCGTCTCGCGTTGGTCTCGGGCGTCGCTCTCTACGCGGATTTCCATCGGCTCCTCCGCCGCGAGGCGGTCCGGCTCCTGCATGGGTCGAGTGCCGCGTACCTTCCACACGGTTGCGGTCGTCGTCGGTCCCGGTCGTTTCATGATGACCTCTCGGGGGCGGGGATCGGTTCGATGCGCACGAGGGCGTTGTAATCCGGCATCTCGCAGGCCGGGTCCACGATTCCGCGGCGAATCAGCACATTCCCTTCGGGCCAGTAGATTTGTACGTTCCTCGGACGGATCGGAGCCAGGCGCAGCTGACCTCGGTACGATCCGAGATCGTTCGACACGAGGACGTCGTCTCCTTCTACGAGCTTCAAGGAAGCCGCATCTTCGGCGCCGATGAGCACATCCCGACGGCGGGCCCCGAGGAGCGGATCGATCTCGCCCTGGATCATCGAGTTGAACTGTTTGCCGCGGCGCGTACTGAGCAGGAACTGTCCGTCCGGGATGATCGCGTCCGGCGGCGAGACCACGGTGAAGCGTGCCCTCCCATCGGGCATGGGGAAGGTGCCTCCTTCACAGAGCCGTGGCCCACCGTATTGAAACGCATCCCCCTTTTCCCGCAGATTCTCGATCCCGTCGTACGCCGGGATTGCCTTCGCGATTTCCGCACGGACGGCGTTTCCGTCTTCGAAGTGGATTTGGTGGGCGGCCTCGGGTCGGACTCGCTCCGCCAATTGCATGAAGATCTCCCATTCCGCGCGGGCCTCGCCGATCCTTCGGCCCGGGATTTCGGGTGAGAAGTACACTCGCCGCTCCGTGGACGTCTGCGTGCCACCTCCGCGTTGCTCGTATCGCGTTTGCGCGGGAAACAGGAGGACCGCGTACGAGGGGTCCACGAGCATCGCGCTCGTGAGGACGATGTCCTGATGGATTCGCAGCGGCACTCGGGCCAACGCCTCGCGGACGTACTCCGGCTCGGGCAGTGTCTCGAGAAAGTTGCCTCCGGCCATGTAGAGGACATCGAGACCGCCCGCGTGGGCCGCGTCGATCATCCCCACCGCGGTCATGCCGTGCGCGGTGGGCGGGCGGAACCCCCATATTCCCTGGAGGCGGTCCGCGTTCGGGTCGTTCACGGGGAACCCGAGGCTAAAGTCCTTCGGATTCGCGCCCATCTCGGAACCTCCCTGGACGCCACTGTGTCCGCGGATCGGCATGAGGCCGCACTGGACTCGTCCCACGATCCCGCGTGCGAGACCAAGGTTCACAATCGCCTTCACGTTGTCCACGCCGAACCGATGGTGCGTGATCCCCATGCTCCACACGAAGACGGCGGTTCGGGCCCGCATGTACATCTCCGCGAAGTCGAACATGGCCTGCCGCCGGAGGCCTGACTGCCGTTCGAGTTCTTCCCAGGACTCGTGTTCGATCACCTCTCGGAGCGCCTCGAAGCCCGTTGTGTGGTCCGCGACGAACGCGTCGTCGACCCATCCTCTCTCAATCATGTGTTTCAAGACGCCGTTGATGAACGCGATGTCGCCGCCTGTGTGCACCGGGAAGAACGCGTCTGCGAAGCGCGTTCCGAAGAGGGCGCTGTTCGGGACCGAAGGGACCCAGTATCGCTCCAGCCCGGGCTCCCGCATCGGATTTACGACCGCGATCTTCGTGCCCTGTTTCTTCGCGTAATACAGGTACTTCGTCGTCACAGGCTGGTTGTTCGGCACGTCGGAACCGAAGAAGACGATCAGGTCGCTCCCGATCCAGTCCGCGTAGGAGCAGGTGGACGCCGCGACGCCAATCGTGTCCTTCAGGCCGGTCGTACTCGGGGAATGGCACGGCCGGCTCGAGTTGTCGATGTGATTCGTTCCCAGGAATCGTGCGACCTTGCCCGCCACGTAGTACGATTCGTTCGTCATGCCCCGCGAGGTGACGAAGAACGCGATCCGGTCGGGCGGGGAGGTCCGAACGCGGCGGGCGGCGATGCCGAGCGCATCATCCCAGGAGATCCGATGGAATCCGGGATCGCCTCGGCGGCGTAGCATCGGATACGGCAGTCGGCCGAGGGCTCGCAGACCTTTGGACGACATGGACCGTAGGGCATTCACGTCTTCCAGGACCCGGGTGTCGAGGGGTCCCATCGTGTTCAACGGAAGAAGATTCAGGCGGACCGTGCACAGGTGGATGCCCTTCATCGTGAAGTCGCGCATCCCCGTGGTCCCGAGCGCGCAGCCGTCGCAGACGCCGTCGCGTAGGATCCGCCACGTGAACAGGGGATGGCGCTTGTTTTCCCAAGCGGTCCGCATGACCTCCCAATAGTTGTGAGGCTTCGTCGAGCCGAGCCCGAACGGGATCCCGCCCACCCGCTCCGCGGGCATTCGTCACCGCCCCGGCGCCACGATTCTCCCCAAGCCACTACGGCTTATCTTACCTTCCCTCGGCTTTTCAAGGAGCGGGAGCATCTGGTCTCCGTGCACACGGCACTCATCCTCGCGGGAGGCGAGTCCCGCCGATTCGGACGCCCCAAGGCCCTCGTCGAGATCGCGGGTCGTCCGCTGATTGCCCACGTCGCCGATGTGATGTCTTCCCTCGCCGACGAGACGATCGTGTCCGTGGAGGGTCCGGAAGGCGAAGCATCGATTCGGTCGATCCTCCCCGGCGTAGGTTTCGTGTCCGATGAGTCTCATGGTCGCGGTCCGATCGAAGGTTTCCGTGTAGGCTTTCGCGCGGCTCGCGGGGATGTCGTCCTGGTGGCCCCGTGCGATGCCCCCCTCCTACGGCCATCCGTGTACCGTCTCCTCCTCGAATTGCTCGGCGACCACGATGCCGCCGTCCCGGAACTCGAAGTCCTCGATCCGGTCCGAGCCGTGTATCGACGCGGTCGCGTCTTGGAGGTCCTCGATGCCTCGCCGGCCGTCCGCTCGCCCTCGTCGCTCGTTGAACGTCTTGACTTTGTTTCCGTTGACCGCGAACAACTCCGCGGAGTGGATCCCGACTTGTCATCCTTCCTCGACGTCAACACTCGGACCGACTTGGATGAAGTCCTTCAAAAACCGCAATCGCACGAAGACCGTCATGGCCCTGGTTGAGACCGAGGCATTCACAGCCGCCGAAGGCCTCGGAACAGGGTCCGGATGGCCTTGCGGCGTTCCTCGTGCTTGATCTCCTTGGCTTTCAAGATCTCCTCGATCTTGTCCGGAGTAAACTCTCGGAACTCGGCGTCGTCAATCGCCCCGAGGCGCTCGAGTTCCCCCGCATCGAGCCAGACGCCTTTGCAGTCGAGGCACACGTCCACCCGGACGTCGCCCGCATCCTCTCCGTCCATGAGGCCGCCGCAATTGGGGCAGACGAGCTGACTGTCTGAGTCCAGGCCGAGATACTTCGTGAGGAGTTTGTTCAGACTCGAACTTCCGGTCAGGGTCCGGATCTCCTTTTTGTCGAGGAAGATTCCCTGGCACGTGGGACACACGTCCACTTCCACCGTATGAAGATGGGATCGCCGCGACTCCTTGCGGAGGGGCGACCAGTCCTTCGGGCATTCCCGCGCGTCTCGGATCTTGCGGGCCACGTACCGTGTAAGGTCGGGAGTGGCGGAAGAGACTTTCGCCTCGGGCGGAGCCTGGAACGCCTTAGGCCAATGGGACGTGCCTCGTGATCGGAGCGACCGTTTCGACGTATCCCTTCGGCTCCGTGTTCACCAGGATGTCCTTCAGGAGTTTCATCCGATCCTTCTCCGGCACCCCGTCGAGGAACTTCCGCTTCTTGCCGGTCTTCTCCCACGCGCGGAACTCTTCCTGTTTCGAGACGTACAAGGATTTCACCGTGTTCTGCACGAACTGAGTGCCACCCGCACCGACCTTGTCCGCATCGTAGTCCCGCTGCACGAACTCGATGAAGAACCACTCGTCGTCGAAAAGTTCTCGGGTGAAGGATTGCAACAGGGGCCCGAAGGAATCCTTGTCCTTGTAGATCGGCGTGAGGAACTCCGCCCCCTTGGACTCCAGGTAGGACTTCAGTTTCTCGATGTCCGTCGTCCGGAGGGCGAGATGCTGCATGTACGTCTGCGCGTCCTTCTGCGGTGAGTTTCAGGAAGGCGGGAAGGGCCGCCATTCACTCACCGTGCGGAAAGTGGAACGCGGGACGATAACCCTTTCGTGGCATGACCTCGCACGGCTTCGAGGGAGGCGTTCATGCGGGCGCGATCGAATTCGCCAGGATACCGATTCCCTCGATCTCGATTTCGACCCGATCGCCGGGCTTCAGATAGCGGGCGCGATCGCCCCGCTCGAGCTCGCAGCCGCCCGGGATCGTGCCGCTCCCCCACACCTCCCCGGCCTGGATCGGTTGGATGCGGGAGAGGCACTCGACCATCTCGGGGAAGGACCAGAGGGCCCGCTGGCCCGCGGGCACCCACGGATTCTCGAATACCATGGTCCGATACCGGTCTCGCAGTCGCTCCTCGTTGTTCACTCGGACGACCACGGATTGATCCCGCAACTCACCGAACTCATCGCGCGTCACGATGCACGGGCCGAGTGCGTTCGCCCAGTCCTTCCCGGGAGCAGGACCCATGCCGATCTTCCCCGCGGCCATCTGGATATCCCGAGCCGAGAAATCGTTGAAAATGGTGACGCCGAACAGGTGTTCGGAGGCCTTCGCCGCCGGGATGTCCCGACCGCCCTGGCCCAGGACGAAACCGATCTCGGCCTCGTAATCCATCTTCGTGGACGGGACGATCTTGGCAGAGCCTCCTTCGAAGGTCTCGAACCGCATCGGCGGGATTGCGTCCCCGGTTCCGGCGATGTTCAAGTGGTTCCCGTTGTAATACGCGGGAAGAAGATCCCACTCCGGCGGGATGGCCGTCCACGCGGCAGCCCGCGTACGGGCGACATGGGCCCGGAACGCGAGGAAGTCCCGGAGGAGGCGAGGGACGATTGGAGGATGCAGCCGCACGTCGGGCGGGCGGAAAGCCCACGGCGGTACCTCGGTCCCGATTCGTCCGGCTTCGGAGAGGACTCGGAGGGTCCGCTCCCACGTGTCGCCTTTCAGCCCCGGGCAGGCGTCGATGAACGCCACGGTCTCGTAGGGAATCTCCGGATCCGCCGCGGCGAGGTCGACGACCCACTCCCAGCGATCCCAAGGGCCGATGGCGGCGCCGAGTCGCGGGCTCGAGCCGGCCGCCGAGAAGCGTACGAGCCTCATCGCGGGGCCTCCGCGAACTCGCGCCACGGGCTCGGAGGCGTCCCCAGGGAGGGGCAAAGGGGACAGTTGGAAGGAGGAAAGACGGGTACATCCACCTGAATCGTGCTGTAGAAACGGTCGCCGAGCCAGTCCTCCGTTTCGCGCACGAGGACCCCGACGCCTTTCGCAAAGACCGCGGCGGCGGTGACCTGCCCGCCGAGCCCCTGTATGAATTGCGGCAACCGAAGGCCCACGCAGCGCCCCTGGAGGCTCACCGCATTCAGGGCGAGCGCGCGCGATCCGCGGGGGACGGAACCTTCCACCAGATGATTGCCGTACCGTCCGCTCGGCAGGTATTCCCAGTAGGCCCTCGGTTTCCCTAGGCGGTCGCCGACCGCCTCCGCAAGAGGCCGCACGGCAGGCTGCGCGGGCGCGAAGACCACGTCCACGTCGATCGACGTTCCGTCTGCCCATTTCGCGACGTCATCCGCGATCGCATCGACGAATTTCGGCGCGCGCGCGACCGGTTCGAACGCGAAGAATCCCTTCGTGTGGTTCCCGTTCTCGTCCGCAGGATAGAGGAAGTGGCCGGTCTCTGTGAACGGTTTCGCCTCCTTTAGGATCCGGTCTAACGTGATCCGCGGGAAGGTCGGAGACACGCGCCGGATCGGATCGGTCACCACCGTCATGGTCGCAGCCTCGCGTTACGCGGACGGAGATTCCCAGCCCTCGCCCTTCACTTCGGCGTGGGGGGTCGTCTCGGCCCAGCTCAGCACGTATTGAGGGTCGCGATGCGCGAACCCGTGCGTCGTGATCCGCATGCTCTCGAAGTACGTGTCCAGCATGACCGCGAGGCGGCCTTGGATCTTTCCTCGCGCCGCGAGGGATCGCTGGGCCGCGTTCCCTTGCGGGCTGTGCGGCGTCGAACCGGGATGGAACGTGAAGGAGCCTTCCTCGACGACACCTTCGCGGGCTCCGTAGAACGGGTTGCAGAAGAACATCAGTTCGTCGGAGTCCACATTGAAATGGGCGTACGGCGCGGGCACCTCCAGGGGATGCCATCCCGCCATCACGGGGACGAAGGAACACAGGGAGAAGCCGCTGTGCGGGACATTGCCCGACTGAAACGTCTGGTGCATCGGCGGTGCGGTGTGGATCTCCCGCGCGATCCCGTGGTGGCTCTTCACGTCGAAGACGAACGGATAGAGGGCCCCCTCCCAACCGGCGAGGTCGAACGGATGATGGCCCAGAATGATTCGCGTGATCTTCCCGCCTCCGTGCTTCACGTCGATTGGGAACTCGCCTCGCTCGTCTCGGTACGCTGGGAGGTCCGGGGTCTCGATCTCCGTCTCGACGACGGGCGACATGAGCGTGGCCTGGCCCTCCTTGTTGAAGTAGTGCGGAGCGAAGTTGATCGGATAGACCGATTCCACGAGGAGGAGCCACGCCTTCGGCGACGTGAGATCGATCCGATACGTCGTCCCCTTCGGGATCGCGATGTAAACGTCCTTCCGGAACTTCAGGTCGCCATATTCCGAGTGGACGACGCCTTCGCCGTCCTGGACGAAGTAGACCTCGTGCCGCTCGCCGTTCCGGAAGAAGGTGTCCTCCGGCATCGCTTCCCTCGGCTTCGAGATCGAGAGCGTCGTACGCGAGCCGTGGACAATCGGCTTACGCCCGCGGATCGCATCGCCCTCATGCGGCATGCGGCCCGTGAAGATGTGATACGGCTGGAGGACATCCGCTTCCGGCGGAAAGTCGGGGACGAGGGCGAAGTCGCCCCTCCTCGGCGGCTTCACCTGTTCGGTGGGATAGAAACGAACGTGAATCTTGCGGGACCAGGCGCCGCTGAATCCGTAGGAGCCATGGATTTCCTCCTTCGTGAGGACCTTCGGGATGACGTAGAACTCCGTGTGAGGGGTCGGAGGGACGGTGCCCTTCTTCACGATCAGGACCATCGCGAGCTCCTCCGGCCGCGGAGATAACGGCGCCTCGGCTTAAACCCGCGCGACTCAGCGGGGCACGCGCAGGTGGGCATACCGGATTCCGCCGCCGGCGAGGAGGACTTCCCGTTGATGGGGACGCAGGCTGACACGGAGCACCGCCCGAGTTCCGCGGGTCAGATCCTCCGCGCTCGCCTCGCCGCGGCCCCGGATCGCGGCGAGGACGTTCGTGATCCGAAGGCGGTCTCCTTTCTGGATTCCCTCGTACTCGTTCGGGTTCGCGAACGTCACGGGCGGGATACCGGAGTTCACGAGGTTGTCCAGGTGGATCCGCGCGAAGCTTTTCGCGAGGACGAGCTGGACGCCGAG
>VBMN01000059.1 GCA_005878385.1 Methanobacteriota archaeon | reverse complement strand
GAAGGCCGCCCAAGAGGCCTCCCGATCCGCCTCGGTGTTGAAGGAGGAAACGGAGCACCTGAAGGGCGACGTCGAGCAGCGAGCCCTCGAAATCGATTCGAGAGAGCGCGGCTTGCGGGAAGAAATCGCACGCCACGCCACGGAACTCGCGAAGCGGACGGACGCCTTGAACGCCCTCGAAGCCGAGATTGGTGCGCGGCGGACGGAGCTGGAGAAGGATCGGGTGACCCAAACCCAGCGGATCCACCAGATGGACACCGACCTTCAGAAGAATGCGCAGGACCTGGAGGCCAAGGCACGCGACCTCTCCGAGCGGGATAGCCGGATCGTCGCGACGGAGGAAACCCTTCGATCGAACGAGAACCGGCTGGAGCAGGAACGCGCAGCTGTCCAGGAGACCGGGAAGCAGCTCGAAGCCCATCAACTCGAACTCGCACAACTCAAGGACCGGTATGAGTCCGAATCCGCACGGGTCCGGACGGAGGCCGAAGCGATCGGCCAGTCCCTCGCGATCAAAGAGTCTGAGCTCCGGGCGGAACGGGACCGAATCGAGCGCGACGCTGCCTCGCTCCAAGACACGTTGGGGGCGAAGGCAAAGGAGATGGCGATTCGAGAAAAGGCCGTCGCTGCCCAGGAAGCCGACGTCCGGGCGGAAGCCGAGGACCTGGAGGCCCGAACCCGGGAACTTGAATCGAAGGAAAACCAGGCGGAGGCCCGGCTCACCGAACTGTCCGCCCAAGCAATGGCCCTCGTTCGGCGCGAACAAGACCTGAATGCAAGGGATTCCCAATTCGATCATACCGCGAAAAAGTTCCACTCCGAGGAGACGGAGAAACGCAAGCAATGGGAGTCTCAACAGACGAATCTCCGATCGCAGCAGGCCCAACTGAACGCGACGACAGAGTCCCAGGCCGCGGACCTGGCGAAACGCGCGGAAGAGATTGAGGGCCGCGAACGCACCTTGCGCGCCACAACGACCCAACTCGAACTCGAACGTTCGAAGCTGGAGGCCCAAGCGAAGGCGCACGCCGCGAAAGCGGCGGAGGCGGAGGCGTCTTGGCGCAGGTCCGAGGGCCGTCTAGCTGAACTCAAGACGAAGGAAGATGAACTCCTGCGGGCTCGGCAGTCGTTCGAATCGGAGCGTTCCGTCTGGTCCGCCAGGCGGTCAGAAGAACTCCAGCAACTCGAGGCAACGCGCGACGCGGCGGCGGTCCAAGCACAGCAGGTGGAGCGACTGGCCGCGGAGTCCCAGCGGCGCACGTTGGTTGCGGAGGAAGCGGAGAAGACCGCGAAACGCCAGACGGCCGAACTCGTGGCTCAGCAGGCGGCGTTGGAGAAGCGCCGATTGGAGGCCGACAAGGCGGAACGCGCCGCGCAGGGCCAGCTCACCCAGCTCCAGGAGAGATCCCGCGAACTCGCGGCAAAGGAAACAGAGATCAAAGCAGCCACCCGAGACCTTGAGGTCCGCCAGACAAAGACCAGCACAGCCGAGAAAGAGGCCGCAACGGCTTCGGCGGATCTGCGAACCCGGAAGGCGACGATCGAGCAGGAGTCCTCGCGGATCGCGAGCTTGTCAGACCAGTTGGCGATGCGTCAGAAGGACCTGGAGTCACGAACCTCGGTGTTCGAGGCGAAGCTCGCCGACGTCGCGACACGGGAGCAGACCCTAGCGACCGAACTGCAACGAGCCGATAATCTCATGGAGGATCTCGCGAAGAAAGACCGGGACATCCGAGTGCGAACCGACGCCACCAAGGCACTCGAGTCGGACCTCGCGGAGCGAGAGGCGTCTGTCACCACCCGAGACGCCCAGCTGTCGGAAGGCCTGCGGAGTCTCGAGAAGGCGCGGCAAGAGATGGAGAACCAGCGCGGCCGGATCGAGGAAGATCTCAAGAGCACCGGCACGGCGCGAAGTGAGGCGGAAAAGCTTCGCATCCAAGCCGATGCGATGCAGGCCGAGGTCTCGAAAAATCTGCGGTTCCTCCAAAAGAAGGCACTCGATGTGCTTGACCGGGAGGAGAAGCTCCGGGAACGAGAAATCGGAATCGAACACAACGAGAAGTCCCTCGACGCACGGGCCGAGATTCTCGAAGGGAAGGAACGGGCGATTGACGCGGACCAGAGTGAGTCCGACATGAAGACCGCGAAGCTCCAAGCCGAAATCGACCGGCTGAAGGCGAAGCTCGCCGACTTCGAGAAGGGTGCTGGTCCCTCGACCGCCGCGATGGAAGATTGGAAGAAAGATGTCGAGAACCGGGTGAAGATCATCCAGAAGAAGGCGATGGACCTCCTCGACCGGGAGCAGAAACTTCGGCAAAAGGAAGAGGAACTCCGGGCGCTTGCGCAGCAACTCGGCGTCAGTCTGTGATCACGAGCGTCCGAGCGATGCTCGCGGCAGCGGTCGTAGGACTATCGCGATACCGATCGAATCGCCCGATCGAAATCCTCGATCAGATCGTCCGAATCCTCGAGGCCCACACTCACGCGGACGAGGCCGTCCGTGATCCCGCTGACCCGGCGTTCCTCGTCGGTGAGGGGACCGTGTGTCATCGACGCAGGATGCTGGACGAGCGTCTCCGCGCCGCCGAGGCTCACGGCGAGGGTCGCGACGTCCACGGATTCGACAAACCGTTTCCCCGCCCGGTACCCACCCTTCAGCTCAAAGCTGAGCATTGCCCCGTAGCCCGACATCTGTTTCCGGGCGAGGGCGTGTTGCGGAAACGATTTCAGCCCGGGGTAGTGGACGACACGCACGCCCCGCTTGCTCTCGAGGAATTCGGCGAGTGACTGGGCTGTTGCCGTTTGGGCCGCCATCCGAAGCGGAAGCGTCTTCAGCCCCCGCCGAACGAGGAACGCTTCAAATGGCCCGAGCGTGGGCCCGAGCATCTTGTACACGAACCAAATTCGGTCGAACAGGGCCTGTTTCGCCGTGATGACCGCACCCGCGACCACGTCGCTGTGGCCCCCGAGATACTTGGTCGCGCTGTGCATCACGCCGTCCACGCCATGCTCAATCGGCCTCTGGTTCACCGGCGAAGCGAACGTGTTGTCGGCCAAGGTCGTCGCCCGAACGGACTTCGCGGCGGCGACGGCCTCTTGGATGTCCGTGATCATCATCGTCGGATTCGCGGGCGTTTCGATGTACACCAACCGGGTGCTCGGTCGAACCGCGGCCTTCCACGCCCCGGGCCGGCGTGGATCGACGAAAGTCGTCTCCACGCCGAACCGAGGCAGCAATCGGGTGAAGATCTCTGTCGTCGCGGCATAGAGGCTCGCGCCCGCCACGACGTGATCGCCACCATCGACGCAGGAAAGGATGGCCGACGCGATCGCGCCCATACCGGAACCGGTCGCGAGGGCGCGGGCGCCCCCTTCGAAATCCGCGAGGGCGTCCTCGAGTTCTCTTAAGGTCGGATTGCCCCATCGGGTGTAGTATTCGGGTGGCGCCGTGGCGACCGCGAAGTCCGCGCCTTGTCGGGCCGAAGCCAGGGCCCATGTGGAGCTCGCGTAGATCGGGGTGACGATGGGGCCGGGCTCCCTCCGACGCGGACCGTGGACGGCGCGCGTCCGCGCGCCCCGACGCCTGTTCACCGGCCGGTGACCACACCTTCCACCGAAATAGGTTTCGTGCTCGACGGACTCGGAAATGGCAATTGGGCCGCGCCCTCCATAAGGAACGCGAAACTAAACCGGAAAGGTCAAAAAGGGGAGGGGTATACAAGCCAATGCCCGGCCCGGATAAGGGCCGGGCCAAGCTCTTTGGAGGCGACCCGATGTCGCGAGAAGTGGACTTTGATGCCAAACCGATCGACCCGGACTACATGAACAAGCCGGACGAGTATCCGGAGACGGGAGTTCATTTCGACCACAAGGTCTTCGCCGAAGGCAAGGAGCGACTCGACGCGAATGGCGTCCCGTATCCCACGCGGCTGGGGATCCACGGCACCCACGTGGCCGTCGACTTCGACGGATGCGTCGCGGACGGCGTCTGCATGGACGTCTGTCCGGTGGATGTGTTCGAGTGGTTGCTCGCCCCGGGGAAGAAGGGGACCGGCAACGACAAGGTCGTGGAGAAGGGCGGCGCCGAGTGGCAACAGTATCGCTGTGACAAGTCGGACATGATCCGCGAGTCGGACTGCATCGATTGTATGGCGTGCGAAACCGCCTGTCCGACGAAAGTCATCAAGATCTCCCCCTGAGTCCCGGGGACCCGGCTCCACGGAACAATCGATCCGGCCCGCGGCCGAGATGATGTTCGATTTCACTCGGCGTCCGCGCTCGAAACGGCCTTTCGCCCGAACAGGGCGTTCCATCCGCGGCGCAGAGGGACCGTCACGATCGCGATCTTGCCTGTGCGGATTCCCAGGTATGCGAGTAGCACGACAACCCAGTAGCCCACATACGCGGAGACTTCCAAGACGGTCGGTGCATCGCTGTACCCAATGATCCCGCGAAGCAGGTATCCAACCGTGTTCGATGCATCGGCCGGGAAGATGAGATGGAGATCATAGACCGCGGCGGATCCGAATTGCCATGCGAACGCATCCTGCAATTCGTGGACCGCGTTGGCGAAGAGACCCGCCGCAACGACGACGAGGAAAATCCCGGTGACCTGAAAAAATCGCCGCAGGTTCAGCCGCCAGGAGACGCGGACAATCCCCACCCCGATGATTCCAGCGATGAGGAGTCCCAGGCCCACCCCCAGAATCGCCTCGAACGGGGACGTGAGGGCGCCTGCCCCAAACATGAACAGGGCCGTTTCCACTCCTTCCCGAAAGACGACCACGAAGGAGAGCAGCGTGAGCCCGAAGACCGCGCTCTGCTTCAGGACCGCCTCGATCCGTTCCTGGACGTGGACCTTGATGCTTCGAGCGGCTTTCATCATCCACAGGACCATCGAGGTCAAGACCGCGACGGCGACGAGCATCGTGACGCCCTCGAAGATCTGCTCCCCAAAACCCTGAAATTCGACCGTCGCGGCGAACAGGACGGCGGCGACTCCGGCGCTCGCGAAAAAGGCGACGATCGTACCCGCGTACACATGGCGCTTGAGGGCGAGCCGTCCGATCTTGACGAGATAACCGAGGATAATGCCAATGACGAGGGCCGCCTCAATGCCTTCCCGAACGCCGATAATCAGGCTCGGAATAATCCCCACGGTGGCCAACGGCGCGTCGCTCCCGACTTCGTTTCGCCGAAATCCATTGCGTCGATAACGCTGTAATACTTAAGACTTCAGTGAGACGAATCGAGTGAGCTAGAGCGCTTCGTTCATGGAGCCGCTACGATACCCGAGTAGGTCAATTGTGACGTAGACGAAGCCGGCTTCCCGAACGGCCCGGGCGACTTTCGCGGCCACCGCAGGTTCGACGATCCGCGGCAGGTCCTCCTTCGGCACCTCGATCCGGGCGATCCCCTCATGGGCCCTCACCCGGACGACGGGAAAACCCAAGGCTCGAACCGCTTCTTCCGCCGCTTCGACACGATGCAGTTTGTCCAACGTGATCACCTCGCCGTACGAAATCCGAGAGGAGAGGCACGCATTGCTCGGTTTGTTATGGAAACTCAGACCGAGATCGCGCGCGAGGGCTCGGACGTCCTCCTTCGCCAGGCCGAACTCGACGAGCGGATGCCAGAAACCTTCCTCGTTCATCGCCTGAATCCCCGGGCGGTGGTCCCCGAGGTCGGAGAGGTTCACGCCGTCCGCGATCGCGTGGTATCCCAATTCGGCGGCGATGGGTTTCAGCGCCGCTCCGAGCTCCTTGCGACAGAAGTAGCAGCGGTTCACAGGATTCGCTACGTACCGGTCGTTCGCGAGTTCGGACACCCGGACCATCCGGAGCGGGATCCCAATCTCCGAGGCTTCCGACACCGCCTCTTCCAGCTCCCGCCGGGCAAGGGATTCCGCGTCCGCGAGGACCGCGAGCGCATTGTCGGCGAGCGCATCGTGGGCGATTCGGGCGACCAATCCACTGTCGATGCCACCGGAGAAAGCGACCAGGACACGGCCCCGTTCGCGCATGGCCCTCACCATGTGGTCGTATGCAACCTGAACGTCCTCCGTCCGCTGAGCGACGGCCATCGAACGCATCGAATGCGAGGCCGGAGATAAAGGCATCGCGGGACAAGTGGTATGGACCCGCACGACATGACCACGATGTGCGCCCCGCGTTCCTCGAGTGCACCGCGTGCTCGAAGCGATACGAGGTTCGGCTCGTCAACACGTGTGATTGCGGCGGTCCTCTGTTCGCCCGATACGAATGGACCGACCTCGGGACGGACAAACTGCTTCCGAGGAAGGACCTCTGGCGGTACGCGCCTCTCCTCCCGGTCGAGGAGTCCGAAATTCGGTCGCGCGGCGAAGGCGCAACGCCCCTTCACCGACTCACGACCCTGGGCGCCGGAGGCAGGGTGGCGCGGATCAAGGTCGCCGCCCTCCACGTGAAGGACGAAGGACTCAATCCGACGGGGACGTTCAAGTCCCGCGGCATGGCCGTCGCGGTTCCGATGGCGGTCGCCCTCGGTTCGACACGTCTCGCGGTCCCAACCGCTGGGAATGCAGGAGTGGCCCTCGCCCAGTATGCGGCGACCTACGGCGCGGGGGCCATCGTCCTGATGGCGAGCGATGGACCGGAGGACGCCGCACGGGAGGCGATCGCCTTTGGAGCGCAGGTCCTTCGGGTGAAGGAGGACATCGCAGACGCGGGGCGCATCGTCAGGGATCTCGCCGCCGCCACGGAGACCTTCAGCATGGCAACGCTTCGCGAGCCGTACCGCGTGGAAGGCAAGAAGACGATGCTCTTCGAAATTTGGGAAGACCTCGGCGGCATGCCAGATTGGATCATATTCCCGACCGGCGGCGGAACCGGCATCGTGGGGATGTGGAAGGCCCTCCACGAACTGCGTGACCTCGGCTGGTATGACGGTCCCTGGCCTCGGTTCGGAGTCGTGCAGGCGGAGGGATGCGCTCCCCTCGTGAAGGCATGGAAGGAGGGGGCCGAGTCCGTGCAACCGTGGCCGCATCCGCGGACGGAAGCCGCGGGACTCCGGGTTCCCTCGACGATTGGGGATCGACTCGTCTTGAAGGCGATCCGAGAGACCCAGGGTGCCGCGGTCGCCGTCTCCGACGCGGCCATGCGGGTCGCCGCGCAAAACCTCGCGGTCTTCGAAGGGATCAGTGCGTGTCTCGAGGGGGCCGCGACCTTGGCCGGCTTCCGGCGACTGTACGACGAAGGCGTGGTCATGACCGGAGACCGTGTGGTCCTCGTGAACACGGGTTCCGCCGCCCAAGGGACGAGTTTGCCGCCTCTCGCCGCCCCGACCGTGCGGACCGCGGACGAGGTCGTCGCGTATCTCGGCCTCACGCAGCGAGCTTCTTGACTTCGTCTAGGACTCTCTTCGGGTCCGGAGGGACCTTCGGATCTTCCGTCACCCACTTGTACCGGACGATCCCGCTCCGGTCCAGGACGAACACGGACCTCTTCGCGACCCCTTCGAGGCCGATGCTGCCAAAGCGGTCGTACTGAACCCCGTACGCGCGGCTGACCGTTCGATTCCAATCGCTCAGGAGCGGATAGTTGAGACGATTCTGTTCCTTGAAGATCCGGTGACTGTGATGGCTGTCCGTGCTGACCCCGAACACCTTCGCCCCCATCGCCTGGAGGTCGCCGAGGGAATCCCGGAGGGCGCACAATTGCCCCTGGCACGTGTTCGTGAAGTCGAAGACGTAGAAGGAAAGGACCACGGGACCCTGACCCACCTCCTTCGACAGCGTCACCGGTTTGGATTCATCGCTCAGCATCGTAAAATCGGGAGCTCGCTCGCCTACCTCGACCGTATCGGCCACCCTACCCGACGAGCAACGGACAGGCAGAATATCGCCTTTTGCCCATCGCCGCGGGGCATGTCCCGACCGAACCGCGAGACGTAATGTATATCTAACCGCTCTCGCCCATTCAGGCCGTTGCTAATCGGACAGCCCACATCCTGCTTGTGAGCCCAATCGCTCTCGATGGGGAGGGAGAACGATCGCGAAGTACGTGCTTGCCGCGGACTATACACTGATGACGGACTATCGAAATGTCCCGCTGGCCACGTTCTTCAGCTGCATCCCGACGGACCGCTGGCCGTCCCGCCTGGCGTTCCGAATCCTGGCGAATCCTCCGAGGGTCGATGATCAGGGCCGACCGATCCGCGCGCCCTATGGTCTCCGGAAAATCGAGTCGTCCCTGGTCCGCGCGAACGGCCGGGATTCGGTCGTGATCGCGGACCCGGAGCACGTCGAGCAGTTCATCGGTGACGATACGGAGGTCGTGGGGCTGCATTCGATGGACCCGCTCGGCCTTGGACCCGTCAGCATGTCCTTCACGATGGGCGGGGTCTTGACCCCGTACACGAAGGCGAAGTTCCTCGAACTCGCCCGCCGGGTGCAGCGGCCGAACCGGAAGTACAAGGTCGTCCTCGGAGGACCCGGGGGATGGCATTTCGACTGCCGCGAGGGGATGCAAGAGTCGCTCGGAATCGACCACATCGTCCACGGAGAGGTCGACCACCTGGTGCCCGAGATCTTCGATCGCATCGCTCATGGAGATGCGCCTCCCGTGATGCGCTTCACGAACGCGACCGCGCCGTCCGTCGATCAGATCCCGAAAATCCTCGGGCCGACGATGAACGCGATGAACGAGGTGATGCGAGGCTGTGGCCGAGGTTGCGAGTTCTGCGAAGTCACCCTGCGCCGTCCGCGGTACTTCCCGCTGGACTACATCGGCGATGAAATCGCGATGAACACGAGGGACGGCCAGTCCTCGATTCAACTGCACTCGGACGACATCTTCCTCTACAAACTCGAGAACTGGAAGACCATGGAGCCGAACGTGGACGCGGTGAAGGACCTGTTCCGCTTCGCGATGGAGCAGCCGGGCGTGGCCCATTGTTATCCGACCCACGGCACGGTGAGCGCCGCGGTGTCGAACCCGGACCTCATCGCCGACCTGACGCGCATCGTCCGCGGAGGCCCCAACAAGTGGATCGGAATCCAAAGCGGGATCGAGACGGGCAGCCCCGCCCTCTCCCGCGCAGTCCTCCACCGGAAAGCGGCTCCGTTCGCGGCGGAAGAGTGGCCGGACCTCGTCGTACGGGGCACCGAGATCCTGAACCGCAACTACTGGTATCCGGCGTACACCATCATCCTGGGTTTACCAGGGGAGACGGCGGAAGACGCGTGGATGACCGTCGATCTGATCGACCGGATGGAACAGATCCCGGACAGCCACTTTGTGACCGCGCCCCTCACGTTCGTGCCGATCGGCGTACTCCGCGGGGAGGAGTTCTACAATCTCGACGAGATGATCGACGAGGCCCGGTTCAATGTGGCGTACCGGGCCTGGCGCCATATCCTCACCGAGGTGGACGAGGACCTGTGGCGGCTTACGGCGCTTCCGCAGCCGATGAAGTCGCTCATCGTCGCGACGGCCCGGATTGGAGGGAGATACATCCTCGGAATCATGCAGCGCTTCGCGCGCCAGAGGGGATTCCGGATCCGCGCCCCGGCGAAGAGCCGACGCCAAGCGGAAGGCCACACGGTCAGCTTCCCGGCGGCGTGATCGCAATCAGGCTCGGCGAATCCGTCGTTAAGTCGGTGGTTCGAGACCCATCGTGAGAATGAATCACGCTTCGAGACGTGCCGTGACAGACTGGCCGCCGACCTGGACGAATCCCAGGGCCCGATAGAGTGCGATCGCGGGATCGTTCCCCAACGTGACGTACAACGCGAGCCGCGGTTCGTCCCGGCTGGCGAGACGGCCCATCGCCGCCTCCAGGAGCGCCCGACCGATTCCCCGACCCCGGCGGTCCTTCGCGACACCGAGTTCCGCGACCAGGGGTGTCCCCATCCAATGCGTGACGAGGATCGCTCCGACGATGCGGTCCCCTTCGAGGGCCACGTAGGAGGCATCGGGCATGAACTGGCCGGAATCTCCCTTGAAGAGGCCGCCGACGTAGCCGCGCCATTCCTCCTCCGGCCCGACGTGCATTCCGTATTGTTGCTCCAAGTGTCCTTCGTAGACACCGATCAGGAACTTCGTCAGCCCGAGGACCTCGTCCTCCTCGGGCGGTTGCAGCTTCAGACCCTCGGGAGGAGGCGCCTTCTTGGTCGGGGCCTCCATCCGCATCCGGGCGAACACGCGCCGAAAGCCCAGAGACCGGAACGCGGGCTCATACCGGTCCTCGAAATGGGCGCCGATGGCGGTCGCCCCGCCGGCGCGGAGCAGGTCCACCGCTTTGAGCAAGGCGGTCGCCGTGTCATCCGCCGAGGAGGGATCCATCGAGAATCCCGAAATCTCGGTCGGCCCCAAGCGGACCGTCCCGATCATCCGGCCGTCCTTCTTCACCGAGAAATGCGACCGCTGCTCCTCGGGCGGAAGGGCCAGGAACCGGTCCATGTGGACCTTCAGATCGCCCGTCGGAAGGTCCGTGCGGCCCGAGAGGAAGACCCGCCAATAGGCGTGGGCCTCCGCCGTTTGCAGGGGCTCGAGTCGCAGCGACATGTCCCCGGCGAGTCCCTGGCGGGTCATCAAGGTTCGGCCCGCGGAGATTTTATCCGGCAGAAGGACTTTTGACGCCTCACATGGACTTCGCGCTCACGGAGACGCAGGAGATCACGCGCAAGTCGGTTCGTGATTTTGGGGAACGAGACATCATCCCCCAGTCCCATGCCTTCGACGAGAGCCAAGAATTCCCGGACGGCTGGGCCAAGAAGATGGGGGACCTGGGCCTGTTCGGAGTCTTCGTCCCGGAGAAATACGGCGGGGCCGGACTCGACTATGTCTGCTACGCGATTACGATCGAGGAGCTGTCCCGCGCCGACGCGAGTGCCGGGGTGATCGCGGCGGTCTGCAACGGGCTCGTCTGCGAGCCTCTCCTCCGATATGGAACGGAAGAACAGAAGCGGCGGTATCTCGAGCCGGTCGCCCGCGGAGAGTGGATCGGGGCGTACGCGCTCACGGAGCCCGGGAGCGGGTCCGACGCAGCGGCGATGCGGACCACCGCCGACCTCAAGGGGAGCGAATGGGTCTTGAACGGGACGAAGTCCTTTGCCACGAACGGCTCCGTCGCGAAGGTCATCATCGCCTACGCCCGGACGGGACGTCAGAAACACGAGATCTCGGCGTTCATCATCCCGACGGATGCGGACGGATTCTCCGTCCTCAAGAAAGAGGACAAGATGGGGATCCGCGCGAGCGACACGGTCCTTCTCGGTTTCGACGGCATGCGGATTCCCAGGGACAACCTGTTGGGCGAGCTGCATAAGGGGTTCAACATCGCGATGGCCACGTTGGACGGAGGGCGAATCGGCATCGCGGCCCAGGCCCTCGGGATCGCTCAACGGGCGTTCGACGAATCGGTCAAGTACGCGAAGGAGCGGGACGCGTTCGGCCAGAAGATCTCGGATTTTCAGGCCATCCAATGGAAGCTCGCCGATATGGCGACGGAGATCGAGGCGGCTCGGCTCCTCATGTACCGGGCCGCACACCTGGAGGATCTCGGCCGTCGACACACGTACGAATCCAGCGTCGCGAAGCTGTTCGCTTCCGAGGCGGCCCACCGCGCCGTCGATGCCGCCGTCCAGATCCACGGCGGATACGGATTCATCAAAGACTACGTCGTGGAGAAGTTGTACCGCGACCAGCGAGTGACAGAAATCTACGAGGGGACGTCGGAGATCCAGCGTTTGGTCATTGCCCGCGCCATCCTGGGCCGCTGATTCGCAGCCGCGTTCCTGGCGCTCGGCCCAACGCTTTATGTCTCCGTTCTGTGTCCGCGTCGACGATGCCGACCCAGGTCCTGTACATGGAGGATCGCCGGGGTCAGGAACCGGACCCCTGCTACCTGCGGGAGTTCGACGCCACCGTCCTCGAACGGGGACCGGATTTCGTCGTCCTCGACCGGACCGCCTTCTATGCGGAGGGCGGCGGCCAGCCGTACGACACGGGCAACCTGTCGTGGCCGGGCGGTGCAGCGAAGGTGCTTCGCGTGACGAAGGAAAAGGGCGTGATCCGGCACCACGTGGACCGCGTACCATCAGAAAGGCTGGTCCACGGGACGATCGACTGGGACCGGCGATACGCCCACATGCGGTATCACACGTCCCAACACCTGTTGTCGGGCCTCGTCTGGAGAATCTTCGCGGCCCGCACGGTCGGGAACCAGTTGTACACCGACCGAGCGCGCGTGGACTTCCAGCCCGCGAGCTTCACGCCGGAGGATCTCG
Organism: Methanobacteriota archaeon; assembly: GCA_005878385.1. GTDB lineage: Archaea > Thermoplasmatota > Thermoplasmata > RBG-16-68-12 > RBG-16-68-12 > RBG-16-68-12. The sequence goes on along the minus strand of VBMN01000059.1, from coordinate 22,850 downwards.
CTCGGATCGAAGGCGAGTGCAATCGGGCGATTGAAGCCGCCCACGAAGTCCGGATCTTTCAGGAGGACCGCGTTGTCGTCGACTCGAAGATCGGAGACCGTTCTCTCCTGGACCTGATCCCGGCGTCGATCCGGCAGCTCCGAGTGATTCAGGTCGGGACCGCGGACTATTGTCCATGTGGCGGGACGCATCTGAAGAACACGTCGGAGATCGGCCGGGTCCACGTTGTCGAGAAGCGGTCGAAGGGAAAGGAGACAGATCGGATCACGTACGAGCTCCTGCCAAAGTGAGCGGGTCGCGGATCCGAGGGACGAAGCCCCACGACTCTCAGCGTCGATGGCGTTCTATGGGCGGCGCCAGAGCCATTTCATACGAGCGGCAAGATCTTCGCGCAACTGTTTTCGTGCATGAAGCGCGTGGACCGCTATTGTTCCGATGAGCGAAAGCGCGACCACACCTATCGAGGCGGCGGTCCCGGAGAGCTCGGGAGGTGGAAGCAAAGCCACAGTCGCCGCCCGCACGTCGACATGCCACACCGAACTCTCCGTCCGATTTGTGGCACCGAAGCTGTCCGTCACGACCAGGGTCACTGTGAAATTCCTCTTGCTTATGTAGGAGTGGGTCACGACCACACCACTTGACGTGGTCGTGTCGCCGAAGTCCCAAATGTACGAGACAATCGAACCGCCATCGGGATCGGTCGAGTTGGATCCATCGAACCAGATGGGGACGCCGGGGAACGCAGCCTTCGGCGTCGCAGAGAATGCCGCGATCGGTGGGTGAGTTGCGCTTACCGCAATGTCCGCGGTCGCCGAGCCGGAGGCCCCTTTGTCGTCGACCACGGTCAGGACGACCCGGAACGTTCCCGATTGCCCGTACAGGTGGGAGATCACGCTTCCATTCCCAGTGGAACCATCTCCGAATTCCCAATCGTACGACCGGATGACGCCATCCAGGTCGCTCGAGGCGCTCGCGTCGAACGTCACCGAGTCACCCGGCCTCACCCAGGAGGCGCTCGCCGTGAAGCTCGCCCGGGGCGGCTGATTCGGCTGCGGCGGGCACGCGACCCGGGCGTTCGCCCAATCGGCGCTATCGTAGGACGTCGAATCGACGGCCACCAACGCGAGACGCAGGCTCCGCACACCCGTGATGTTCACGGTGATGTTCTCCGTGGCGCTGGTCCCGGTCAGCACCCCGCTCTCGTGGAGCTTGTGCCCGTCCCCCCAGACCTGAAAGATGACACTGCCGCGGTTCCCGACCTCGTCGTCCACGCCGATGTCGGCCGTGAAGTTCGAACAACCCACCCCCGGTCGGAACTCGACGGCCGAAGGTGCGTAACCTCCCAGACCCTTCGCATAGCTGACGCCGTTCAAGGTGAGGGTCCGACCGTCGCCCGTTCCCTGGCCCCCGTTGCTCATGTTCCTCTCGACTGGCCCCAATTCGTTCGCCATGTAGGTCCACGGTTGGTCGCTGACGAATCCGTCCGTGAACGTGCGATCGGTTCCGACAATTCGCAGCAACGCCAGCCCATGGGCCGGTACGCTGGCGCTGTATTGGTCCAGAAACGTCCCTCGCTCGGCACGCGCCCAAAGATCGCGGACGGTTGCGTTGCCCGGTGCCAGCCCGATCACGCTCCAGTCGACGGACATCGTAGCTGCGGCATTGTCACGATTCAAGAGGCCGACAGCGCGGCCGCCCCGCATGTCGAGAGGCTTGTACCAGACCTGCTGGCCCATCCCGTCGTCGCTCGCCTTGATTGCTTGGAACGCCAGGGCATCTTGGTCGACGGCGATCACTTCCGGGTTCGTGAGAATCGCAAGGATGGAGGGGCTGACGGAGCGCACGTCGTTGCCCGCGATGAGCGGGGCGGACATGAGCGCCCACAGACCCAGATGCGTGCGGTACTCGGTGTCCGTCATCCCGCCATTGCCGACTTCGAGCATGTCCGGATCATTCGATGTGCCCGGCGCGGTGGCGGCTGCATGCGCGGCGTTGAGGTCGAGGATGTGGATCATGGTCGCCCAATCGTCCGAAATGTCTCCGGACATACGCCATTGGTGCGCGGTGATGGGTCCCCACGCCCAAGGCTCATCGGTGGGGGTGTTGTCGCTCGCGCTCAACAGGATGGGACGGCCCGAGGCGACGATCGCGTCGCGCCACCGAGCGAAGATATCTTTCATGACGAGACCGTCTGCGTTGCAGCGATCCGCTTTGATGTAGTCCACCCCCCAGGCCGCGAACGTGGCGACGTCCTGTGCCTCATGGTCCAGGCTTCCGGCGGTGTGCCCGGTGCACGTCGACGTGCCAATCGAGGCGTAGATCCCGTATCGGAGGCCATGAGCGTGGATGTAGTCGCCGATCGCCTTCATTCCGCTCGGGAATTTTGCCGAATCGGCCGTGAGATTGCCCTGGCTGTCACGGGACACGGCGGACCAACAGTCGTCCAAGGTCAGCGTGTTGTAGCCGGCCGCGAGCAGGCCGTTGTTAGCCATCGCATCCGCGGTCTGCCGGACCAGCGACTCGTCCAGACCGCCGCACGCGAATGCGTTCCAGCTGTTCCAACCCATCGACGGAGGGGTTGCGTTCGTCGCATCGTTGATCGCGCGAGGCTTTGGCAGACTCGGAAGGAAGCCGGGCGTGGCGCCATCTTGGCTTGGACTTGGGAGGGGATGAAGTGTGACCGAGAAGATCGCGAGCCCAATCAGGCCGATCGCCAAACAAAGGACGAAGCTGGGTCTCTGACGCTTCAGGGTCCATCCCATCGTCGTCCCGGCGCGACAGAGGCCCACGCGTAATCAAGCTTGGCACCCGACACATGCAATGTGATAATTGGATTCGCGGGGGCCCGCAATCCCGTCCGTGCAGTTACAAATCGACCGCGCGTTTACCGTCCCACACTTTTCGTGCGCCCTTTTCCGCGGCGGGAATCATCAGGTCTCGTTTCGACTTCGTCGGGATGATGAAATATTCCTCCGTCCGACCCTCTTCCGATATCAGGACGAGTTTGACCTTGCCTCCTTCCATCAATTCGCCGTTCGCCGGATCGAGGTAGCGATACCGGACGTATCGGCCGCGGTCGATGAGCGATCGGACTTCGACCTCGCCCTTCTTCGTGCGCGTGAGGACCTCCTCGGGAAATGTCGCCATGTTCTCGCCTGCGGCACCGCGGGACGAGGCCAAGAACCTGGGCTCATCCGCCTGCCGAGCGGTGTTCCGCCGAATGATTCTCACGGAGCTTCCGCCAGCTGATTCTCACGGGAGCGAGGTCCGGCGAGAACCCTTATCAGCAGACACCCCCGGTGGGGGGGCGAAACCATGTCCCACAGCTACGAGACAGGAAGGGCTATGGCCGAACTCGGCGCGAAGCAGCCGCACGAGCTGCTCCTGATGCTGGGAGGCCTCTTGGCCGTTCTCCTGACCCTCGCGAAGTATGGAATCCAGTGGGCGACCCCGCCAGGAATAGCCTCAGGCAATTATGCCACCGTGGCGACCGCGTTGGTCATCAACGTCGTCCTCGGTGGAGCTCTTTGGGTTTCCTCGGCGATTTCGCGGAAGAACCTGATGAACGGTGCCATCGTCGCCGGAGTGATCAGCATCATCCTGATCTACTACGGTGGCCAGTCGGGCCAGATTGGCGGCGTCGTCGGAATCTTCGGCGCGATCCTCGCGGCGGCGAAGCCCTACCTCCCCTGGTCCAAGCGCGAGTGAGACGACCTATCCGGGTCGCACACTCGTCTTCCGCCAGAGGAACTCCTACCCCTTTTTGTCCGATCCATGCCGGAGGGCCCTAAGTCGATTGGGAAGCTGATTCTCACAGGCGTCAATGGGAGCGGAAGCGATATGGCCAGAGGCGACCCGTCGCCGCAAGGCATGACCCAGAGTTACCAGGCGGGAAGGTCCGTGGCCGAACTCGGCGCGAAGCAGCCCCATGAACTCCTCCTCATGCTCGGCGGCGTCCTCGCAATCCTCTTGTCCGCTGCGATCTACGGGATTCCTTGGGCAACCCCGCCAGGGATTCCGGCGAACCAACTCACCAATGTTGTGACAATTTTGGTTGTCAACGTCGTCCTCGGCGGATCGCTTTGGGTCTCAGCCGCGATGACCCGCAAGAACCTGATGAACGGTGCCATCGTCGCCGCAGTGATCGGCGTCCTCCTGGCCTACTACGGTGGCGCACCGGGCCAGATTGGCGGCGTCGTCGGGATCCTCGGCGCGATCCTCGCGGCGGCGAAACCCTACCTCCCCTGGTCCCGGCGCGCGCAGCGCGAGTAGGCCGAGGGCAGTCGCCTTTAGCCGGACTTCGCCCGATCGAAGAGCGTCTCCTCGCCGAGATCGATGCGCTGGATCTTGTAGTACGGTAAGCGTCCTCCCGCGGTCGTGAAGTACCGCCGCTCAAGCCCGAGAATCTCGGCGCCGTGAATCACGCGCTGCCCTTCCGGACGGCGGCGATCACGATACCAGACGACCGCATCCCCGAGCCGGCCGGGTTCCCGCCATCGCAATTCGTTGAGGACCTCGCGGGCCGTCCGCGTCATCCCGGAACCGGATCGACTCGGAGCATTTCCTCTTCGCGGCACAAAGACCATATCGGTCACACCGATTCGGACCTCCCATGGAATACCCGCCGCGCGTGCGGGCCCTCTTGGACCGAGCGAAGGCGGACCAGGGAGACGCCGTGGCGGTTCGAGCGAAAGGCGAACGGTACGAGGGGATCCTCATGCCGCACACGAGCTTCAGCGGGGAGGATGTCCTGACGGTGAAGCTGCCGAACGGATACAACATCGGAATCGCGGTGGGGGACGTCGAATCGATCGAGGTGACTGCGAAGCACGTTTCGACTGCGGTACAACGGCATTTGCCGCCACCCACCGGTGGCAAGCCCACGGTCGCGGTCCTGGGCACCGGAGGGACCATCGCATCGTACGTGGACTATCGAACCGGCGCCGTCCATCCGGCCGTGACCGCGGAAGAACTCGTCTTCAGCGTCCCCGAACTTCTGGATGTCTGTAACGTCCGTGCACGGGTGATCTACAGCATCTTCAGCGAGAACCTGAAACCGGAGAATTGGCAACACCTCGCTCGAGAAGTGTCGAAGGAACTCGGCTCTGGCGCGGCGGGCGTCATCATCCCGCACGGCACGGACACGCTCCACTTCACGACCGCGGCCCTCAGTTTCATGGTCCGCGATCTGACCGGCCCGGTCGTCGTGGTCGGGTCGCAGCGCTCCAGTGACCGTCCGTCCTCGGATGCCGCATCGAACCTGTTGAGTGCGGCCCGTGTCTCCGTGGCGAACCTCGGCGAAGTCGTCGCGGTGATGCATGGGGAGACGAGCGACACCTTCGGCCAGATCCATCGGGGGACGAAGGTCCGCAAGATGCATTCCTCTCGGAGGGATGCATTCCGATCGCTGAACACGACGCCGCTCGGCCGCGTCCTTCCGGACGGCACGGTCGAGCTGACGGACCGCGCCTTGCCGCGAGCTCGAGGTCCCGCAAAAGTGGATGACGCCCTCGACCAGAAGGTCGCCCTTGTGACGTTCTATCCGGGCCAGCCTCCAACCCAACTCGAGGCGATCCTCCAGGGGCTGCATGGCATCGTGATCGCGGGAACCGGACTGGGCCATGTCGCCCACGACCTGATCCCGGTCCTCCATCGGGCCACACGAGACGGCGTGGCCGTCGTCATGACGACACAGACCCTCCAAGGCCGTGTCGGCATGCGCGTCTACGACACGGGCCGAGACCTCCTGAAGGCCGGAGTCATCGACGGTCAAGACATGACGCCCGAGACGGCGTATGTGAAACTGATGTGGGTCCTCGGCCACACCCGCGAGCACGCGGAGGTCACCCGAGCGATGACGACGAACGTCGCCGGCGAGATCAATCCGAGAATTGGGCTCGATGAGTTTGCCGAGTGAGCCGCGCCCGCGGCGTGCTCGTTAAGCTTATCCCGCGCCCGGGGTTCGGCAGGTCGGATGAAGATCGATCAGGTCGGTGAGGTGGGGGTCGTCCTCACCGACGCGAACGAGCCCGTCCTCTCCGGCGGCGATCAAATCATCGGATACCGCTCCCTCAAATACGCCATCTTCAAATCTGTGTCCCTGGCGAAGAAGACGCTCGTCGAACCACGGGAGGGATGGGTGTGGCAGACCCGACGGCGGCTCCTCCTCCTGGACATGGAATGGCTCGACCTCCCCGGAGGCAAGAAAGGGAAACGGTACCACGAGATCCCGCTCGAGGAAACGATCGACGTGGTCCACAAGCGGAAACGCGTCCTCCTGGAGACGAAGGACGCGGAGCACGGCAAGGTCGTCTTCGAGTTCCGGCCGTTCGGTGCGGCGTCTCGACTGCTCGCATGGCTCAAGAACGAAAAGGAGCACCGGCGGAAGCGGGAGGAGGGCACGTTGCGCTCTCCGTATCGAGAAGAAGATCGTTAGCGGCCGCCACTCTGTTCCGCAGCCTGCCGTCGGGCCCGTTGCCTTCGCTTCATCCGTCGAGTGTAAAGCAACGACCCGATGAAGGCGAGGAAGAGGACGAACAGCCAAGCCGCTTGGGCGGGTTGGTTCCCGTTGTAGAAGAAGCCCACGAAGAGGAGGACCAGAATCCAGAAGACGATGTAGCCCGCGATCCGCCTCTTCGCGAAATCGAAGACCCGGCCCATCGTTCGCTCCCGTGGCCGCCCCAGGACAAGAAGCCATCGGTCCCAGTCGCACGGGTGCGACTATTCCAAAGGTACATCGCCACGGGAGGCGTTTGCGGGCGGGATTCCTCATGTCCGCTGTAGACGAGTACGAAGGCATCTGGGACATGTTCGTCCAGATGCATCGACAAACCCACGGGGAGAACCACGCTCCGACCCGGGATTTCAACTGCTGCGGGGAGTTCGCCGTCCTAATGGCCTTGCGGGCCGCGTCGACCTTGAAGCCAGACTATCCGCACCACCTCCTCCTTCGAATGTCGGCGATGGAGGAGCTCGACCGCGATTTCTATGTGAAAAACCTCCTTTCGACGGACGGCGAACCGGAGCCATCCGACCCGGAGCCGCTCCGCGAATATCGGGCGAGCCGGCGCTATCACATCCTGTGGACGGAACTCAAAGAGGCCGCCGCGCGGATCGCGTCCCTGGAACAGGAGCTCGAGCAGTCAGGGGCTCGAATTGCGGAACTGGAAGAAACCTTGCGGAAAACCGGCGTTCCTGCCTCGTCGCCAGAGAAGGATTAATCCCGCGCCTTCGATTCCTGAGCCAATGGACTATCGGGCCCTCGGCCTGAAGGTCGGACTGGAGATCCACCAGCAACTCGCGACGCACAAGCTCTTCTGCGAGGACGCGTCGGTCCTCGTCGACGACCTCGGTGGACAACGATTCCGTCGAAGGCTTCGGCCGACCCAGTCCGAGCTCGGCGAGGTCGACGCCGCGGCCATCGAAGAGGCGAAGCGGCGACTCACCTTCGTCTACGAGACGACGCCGAACTCCTGCCTCGTCGAGGCGGACGAGGAGCCGCCCCATCCGCCGAACCCGGAGGCCCTGGATATCGCCCTCGAGATCGCGCTCCTCCTCGACGCGAAGTGCGCGAGCGAAGTGGACTTCATGCGGAAAATCGTCATCGACGGTTCGAACACGTCGGGATTCCAGCGGTCCGCTCTCGTCGCCCTGGACGGACACCTCGAGACGAACGGGAAGCGAATTGGAGTCCCGACCATCCTCCTCGAGGAAGACGCGGCACGGAAACTGGGCGAGGCGGAGGGCGAGGTCGTCTATCGCCTGGACCGCCTCGGGATCCCGCTCGTGGAGATCGCGACGAGCCCGGACATCCAGACGCCGGAGGAAGCGCGGGAAGTCGCCCTCGCATTCGGCTCCCTCCTCCGTGCGACGCGGAAGGTGATGCGTGGCATCGGGACCATCCGCGAGGATCTGAACGTCTCGATCAAGGGCGGATCACGCATCGAGATCAAGGGCGTCCAAGAGCTCCGACTCATCGCCACGTTCGTGGAAAAAGAAGTGGAACGACAGCGCATGCTCCTGGAGGTGGCAGCGGAATTGAAGAGGCGGGGCATTCGATCGATCCCTTCAGGTGTCCAAGATCTCAGCGCGGCCTTCCAGGAGACACAGTCTAAGGTGGTCGCGGCGGCCCTGAAGAAGGGCGGGGTGATCCTCGGGTGGTCCCTCCCCGGATTTGCGGGCCAGCTGAAGGGGAAACTGGGGCCTGAACTCGCGGCCCACGCGCGGGTCGCTGGGGTGGCCGGAATCTTCCACTCCGACGAGTTGCCGGCGTATGGGATTACCGCATCCGAGGTCGACGCGGTCCGCAGAGCCCTTCGAACGGGATCGCAGGATGCGTTCGTTATCGTCGCGGAAGAAGAGGTCAAGGCCCGCGCCGCCATCGAGGAGATGGTCCCTCGGGCCGCCGCGGCCATCGAAGGGGTTCCTCCGGAGACGCGGGAGCCAAGACCGGACGGCACCACGGTGTACAGCCGGCCCCTTCCCGGGAAAGCGCGGATGTATCCCGAGACCGACGTGCCGCCCATCCGAGTGACACGGGACCGCCTCGATCGCATCCGCGAGCATCTCCCGGAGAGGCCCGACGTCACGGTGGCCCGGCTCGCGCGCGAGTACGCGGTTCATGAACAGCAAGCTCGTCAACTCGTCCAGGAGGGCGTGGACGAGCTGTTCGAATTGATCGCCCGAGAGTTTGGGGAGCCGAAGCTCGTCGCGACGGTCTTGCTCTACAACTTCAGCGAGCTGAGGCGCGAATCCTTCGACGTCGATGGAATTCCCGTGGACCGTCTCCGAGAATTGTTCTCCCTCCTGAAGGCGGGTCGGTTTGCGAAGGAAGCGGTCCCGGATCTCCTGCGCGAGATGGCTCGGAGTGGAGTTCGCGCGTCCGCGGCGCTCTCCTCCCTCGGCGTGAAAGGAATGAGCCGCGAGGATCTCCAGAAAATCGTAGACGCGGTCCTCGCGGAGTCGGAGGACATGATCCAGGCTCGAGGAGAAAAGGCCGAGAAGGCCCTCATGGGCCGCGTCATGGAGCAGGTCCGGGGGCGGGCCGACGGGAAGCTCGTGAGCGAAGTCCTCCGCGCGCGACTCACGGCGCACGTCAGCGGGAGAAAGAGCGAAAGAAAGAAAGGAAAAAGGTGAATCAAGTCAGAGCGAGATTAGCGAGCGTGAATCGATCAGCGCTTGCCTTTCTTCGCTTTCTTCGTCGTCTTGCTTTTCTTCGATGCCATGGTGGGGTCTAACTCCTCCTCGGGGGCAGGCCCCGGTTGATGTGATCACCGTGCGTGTCTCGACGCTTAAACATGTGCCCGGTATTCCGCGACACCGCAGTCAACACCGCCTTCCGAAACGTTAAGGCGATTCGCTCCATGCGGTCGACCGAGAGAAACCGATGAAGGCCTTCATCTCCATCGACATGGAGGGAATCTGCGGCGTTGTCCGGGAGATTGAGACGGATCCAACGAAGGGAGGCGAGGCGTACCAGCAGAGTCGACGCCTCATGACGCAGGAAGGAAACGCCGCGATCGAAGGCTGCTTGAAGGCCGGCGCCACGGAAGTCCTGATTGCCGATTCTCATTGGAACTTCGACAATTTGATTCCGGAAGAGCTGCACGAGGGAGCGACCCTCCTCCGGGGAACGCCGCGTGGGTTCTCGATGGTGCAAGACCTCGACGCGTCCTATGACGCCGCCCTATTCGTCGGATATCACGCGAAGGCCGGTACGCCGCGCGCGATCCTCGACCACACCTACAGCGGAACCATTGCGGCGGTCCGTGTAAATGGGATCGAAGTCGGTGAGACAGGGATCAATGCATACCTGGCGGGCCATTATGGCGTCCCCGTGGTCCTCGTCACGGGTGACTGGGCGGTGACCGCGGAGGCGAAGGGCCTGAGCCCGAATGTTCACACGGTCGCCGTGAAAGACGCCACCGGGGCCACGTCCGCGAGGAATCTGCACCCGAACAAGGCCCGCGAACAGATTCGGGCCGAAGCCACTAAAGCGGTCCGGGATGCGAAGGCGATCCCGCCCCTTCGAGCGAAGACCCCGGTCCAAATGATCGTCGAGTTCCGAGGCACCTACGCGGCCGATCGGGCCGCGATGATCCCCACGGTCCGCCGTGTCGGGGGATTGCGTTTCGAGTTCGAAGCCGCCGACTACCCGGAGGCGTTCCGAACCTTCTACGCGATGGTCACCATCGCCGGCGGCGACTAGTCGCGGCCTCCATATGTCGCTGACAAATACCTATATAGCGAGAGATTTCATTCGAGGCCGGAGAGAAGGGACTTGGCCATGGCGGCGAAGAAGGCCAAGGGGGATGACTGGTTCTCCTCCCTGGACGCGGAACTTGAGAAGAAGACTCGGGAAATCATCGAGGACGTCGGAGAACAAAACGTCGCCCGGCTCGAATTGAACAAGACCCTGATCGAGGACTTCTGGAGGGTCTGGAAGCGCTTCAACAAGATCAACGTGCACTTCGCCCTCGAGCCTTCGTACACGAACTGGGCCGTGTTCCCGGACACGTTCCCGGACGGCGACTGGCACTGGCGCCCCGGTTTCAATCCGGCGGCCGTCCAATCGATTCAACTTCTCGACCGCTCGATGGACCAAGGCCGCGTCGGGGACGCGTTGAAGGTGAATTATGTCGAGACGGACGGCAAGGCCCATCTCCGAGTGACGTTCGAATACTGCGAGGGCGAACATTACTACAAATATAGCGGATGGAAGCGGATCTGGACGATCCACACGCTGTACGACCAGCCCCTCGACAAAACGAATGTGGACGACTTGCATCGACTCTTTGCGGATCTGGTCCGCGTCTGGTACGAGAGCCACCTGAGGCGAAACCGGGACGTCCTCATCAAGTACCTGAAGCAGACGTTCGAGAAGGTCGAGACGTTCAATCAGTGAGTCGCGGCACAACAAGTATCGTACGTGATACGGAGCGAGGAGCCTATATTACCGCCACGAAAGAACGTCATCGGACGTGGAAGATCTCCTGCCGGGTGCCCTCCTTATCCTTCTCGTCGGCGGGGTCGTCTTCGCGTGGGTCGACTGGCGTCTTCGCACGCGGAAACTACCGCGGCTCCTGGGCCCAAGCTGGGAGTGCCCTCACTGCGCGGTGGCCAACGAAGCTGAGCTGACGATCTGCTGGTCCTGCGGGGCCGCGATCGCCCGCCGCAGCATGTATCCCTCGACGGCGTCTTCGTCAGAGACATGGCAGTGCCGCCAGTGCCGCGCGTGGAACAGCGTCTCTCGCCGTTCGTGCTGGTCTTGCTCGAACACGCCGACAAAACAGCCGAAGCGCGACGTCTGACCCGCGACCGATTCCGTCATTGCACACCGCGATACAGACCGCCGTCGATCTGGATCACGTTCCCCGTCAGGTAGGAGGCCCGGTCGGACAACAGGAACGCGATGAGGTCGGCGACCTCCTGAGGCTCTCCGATTCGGCCCAGCGGGACCTCCTTCGCATCTTCGGCCATCGCGACCGCGAGCGTTTTCCCTTCGCGTTCCGCTCGGATCTTGGTGACCTCGGCAAGGCGGTCCGTCGCGATCCATCCTGGAGCCACGGCGTTCACGCGAATGCGGCTCGGCCCGAGTTCACGGGCGAGGGTCTTCACGAGCCCGACGACGGCGGCGCGCATCGCGTTCGAGAGGAGGAGATTCTCAATTGGCTGCTTTACGCTGATCGACGTGATCGCCACGATGGCACCGCCACCGCGAGCCTTCATCGAGGGAAGACTGGTCCTCACGAGTCGGACCGAACTCTGCAGGGTGAGATCGTACGCCCGAGACCATTGCTCATCGGTCAACGTCTCGAAGCGGCCGGTGGGTGGACCTCCCGCGTTGGTGACGAGCAGGTCGACGCCTCCGAACGCCTGGACCGCCCCGTTCACGAACGTGGCCACGTTTTCGGCGCGGGCGACATCTGCGGTAATTCCGTGGACTTCGGCACCGGTCTCTTTGCGGATCGCTTTGACGGTTGCCTGGAGCGGCCCCTCGTTCCGCGCGCAGATCGCGACCTTGCATCCCTCGCGGGCGAGGGCGAACGCGGTCGCACGGCCCATGCCCTGGCTCGCCGCGGCGACGAGAGCGACTTTGTCCCGAATACCGAGGTCCACGAAGGCGGCCATTGGAGCCGCCGCGTAAGAAGGATTCGGCCCGCGGCCTTATTCGCGCAAGAAACCGCGGACTTCACCGATGGCCTCGAACCCGAGGGTCTTGTACATCTCTTTCGGAGTGTCGAACAGGTCCGAGATTAGCACGACCCACTCGCATCGAGCCTCGATCGCGCGCTTGCAGGCTTCGAAGAGCATCGTGCGACCGACACCCCGCATCCGGAAGTCCGGGTGCGTCGCGACGTTGTCAATCCACGCGAAGATTCCCCGCGGCCAGACACTGATCGTGCCGGCTGCCTTGCCATTCAGATACGCCACGTAGGGCTGCATTCCCACCCGGTGGGATCGCTCGCGCCAGAGGCCCCACAGCTGGTCGATGACGTCGCGAGAATGACCGGAGCCTGCATCGATGGCCGCCGATATCGCACGGAAGTCGTCCAACGCTGCCCCTTCAGCGGCCGGTCGGACCTCCAAGTCGGTATTCACGATGCAATCGGGGAGTCCGACCTTGGCTAACGCGAGTTCCGCGGTGGGGCGGAATCCGAGGCGGACGAACTCCTCCTGGAGCGCGAAGGCCTTCTCCGCATCCTCGAACAGGAGGGCCTGATGAGGGATTGCCGTTCCGCGGAACGCCTCTCCCAGGTCCTCGATGATCTTCTTCGAACCTCCTTCGGGCGGTGTCGCCACCCACCCCAGGTTCGCCTGGTGGATCAAGGGAAACCGATCGTCCCGGTAAATGGTGCCCCAGGTCGTCCGCACCTTCGCGGGGGCCTGCTCCCGCCAGATCCGAAGGAACTCGATCACGGCGCGGAGCATCTCGTCCGTGTCCACGTCGGTCGCCAAGGGAATCGATGGAATGAATCTTCCGTGCCTATCAGAAGTACTTTCGGCCACCTCGCCGAACCTCTTTATACCGCGGAATCATCCTCGAGAATGAGGCGAGAAACAGACACGCCTCGGGAACGTGAATTCTGTGAAGGAAGAACTGGCGCCCCATGTCCAGGACATCAACCGGGCGCTTGGAAACAAAGTGAGTGAGCAAGAGATCGAGCGAGAACTGTCGAGCTACCTGAACGTGTATCGCGTGTCGCTCGACACGGCGAAGCGGTCGATCGTGAAGAAGCACGGCGGCAATCCGGCGACCCTCGCGATGGGGGTCAGCAAGACCCTGCGGGAACTCCTACCAGGGGAACAGAGCGTGAATCTGCTCGCCCGCATCGTGAGCGTGAACGAGAAGGACGTGAGCGTCGAAGGCGGCTCGAAGCGAATCCTCTACGGCATCCTCGGCGACCCGACCACGACGATCCCCTTCACCGCGTGGGAGCCTTTGTCGGTGCCCCTCGCCAAGGGAGACGTGGTCCGCGTGCAGAACGCATACACGAAGGAGTACCGCGGTCAGGTCCAGGTGAACTTCGGCAGCCGCACGGCTGTTGCAAAAGAGGCACCGACGGCCCTGCCCGAGTACAAGCCCGGCGTCGGCCAGCCGTACGTCGGGAAGCCCACCCCGGTCCGCGTCGTGGACCTGCGGGAGGGCGGCTCGAACGTCGCCGTGACCGCGCGGATCCTGTCCGTCGAGCGGCGCGAGGTCGAGGTGGACGGCGCTCCCAAGGCCGTCTTCTCGGGCGTCCTCGCGGACGAGACGGGCAAGACGCAGTTCAGCGCGTGGAAGGATTTCACCCTGAAGGACGACGAAGTCCTTCGGATCGAGGGAGCCTACGTGAAGTCGTGGCGGGGCATCCCGCAGATCAGCTTCGACGAGCGCGCGACGATCACCCGGTTGAAACCGGACCTGCTTCCGCCTTCGGACCGGTTGAACGTCAGCCCCCGAATGTGGATTGAGGACCTCGCCGAGCGCGGCGGCGCCGCCGATGTGACGGTGCGCGGAATCCTAATCGATCTTCGGGAAGGTTCGGGACTCGTCTATCGGTGCCCGGAGTGCCGACGGGTCCTGCGAAAGGGCGCCTGCCGACTCCACGGGGAAGTGAAGGGAGAACCGGACCTCCGCGTGAAGGCGGTCCTCGACGACGGCTCGGGGGCGCTCACCGCCGTCTTCGACCGAGAACTCACCGAGGCGCTTCTCGACAAATCGCTCGACGCCTGCATCGCCGCCGCGAAGGAGGCGATGTCGACCGAGATCGTGCGGGATGAACTCGCGGACCTCTTGGTGGCCCAGCCGATCGAGGCCCGCGGGAACGTGACCTCGGACGACTACGGGCTCATGATGATCGTCGAGACCGCGAAGCTGCTCAAGGTGGACGTCCAGTCGGAGGCGCGGGAGATGCTCGAAGGCCTGGAGGGATCCACGTGATCCGCGAGGTCGCCTGGCGGCTCTTCGCCTCGGAGTACAACGACGCGAACCTGGAAACGGAGGGCACCGGAGAACGGCCTCCCTCGTACATCGTCACGCCGCTCGGCGCGAAGGTGAACCGGGTCTTCGTCGTCGGCGTGATCACGGACGTGGAGAACGTGGGTACGGACGGGCAGCCAATGTGGCGCGCCCGCGTCTCGGACCCGACGGGCACGTTCCACGTGTACGCGGGCCAGTACCAGCCGGAGGCGGCCGGGACCTTGTCGAAGCTGAAACCTCCCGTGTTCGGCGCGATCGTCGGCAAGAGCCGCATCTACTCTCCGCAGCCCGGGACGACGTACACGTCGATCCGGCCCGAGACGATCAAAGCGGTGGACGAGACGGTCCGGGACTTCTGGATCCTCGAGGCGTGCCGCTCCCTCCAGAAACGGCTCGATGCGATGGCCGAGGCCCAGAAGATGGACCCGCTCACGAAGGAGGGCCTCGTGAAGATCGGTGTGAAAGAAGCGATCGCGGACGGAATCGTCCAGGCGATGAACCACTACGGGCGGGTGGACTTGTCCCGGTACACCGCGATGCTCGCCGAAGGCCTACGCTACCTGCTCCCCGAGTACCGCGAGCCAATCGCTCCGGGCGAGCCCGTCGTCGAAGCCGCTGCTGAAACGAAGAAAGAAGAGCCTCCCCGCGAACCGGACGAGTCCGAGGCAAAGGTCCTGGAAATCATCGCGGCCCTCGACAAGGACGGGAAGGGCGCGCCGTGGGAAGGGATCCTCGAGAACGCGACGTCGAAAGGCGTGTCGAAGGACTCCTTGGAAGAATCGATCAACGCGCTCCTCGACAAGGGCCTGATCTACGAGCCGATCCTCGGTCGCATGAAGAAGATCTGAACTCGCTTACCCGGTCGGTGGCAGGTACGCCCGGCAGGACCAGCATTTGCGGGCCGCGATGCCGACCTTCGCGCCGCATTTCAGGCAGCGCCGCATCTTCATTCCGTGCTCCGCCATCCGGTCAATCCGCCGAAGGCCGACCCTCCCCATGACGAGGCCGCCCGCCCCGCAGAATGTCCCGAACGCGAAATCCAAGAGGATCGCCAACCCGGCGGGCCAAATCGGCCATCCCTGGGGGACGAACAACGTCTGGAACACATAGACGCCGACGAAGCCACCGAGGGTTCCACCCACGAACCCGAGCGTACCGAGGAAGCCGCTCCGACCCGACAACATGCCAACGCCGAACAGGGCGAAAGGAAGGTAGAAGAAGACCAACTCGGCCTGGGGCAGGAAGAGGATTGGGATGCCCACAAGGAACGCGAGGGCGAGGGCTCCGAAGATCGTGATCGCGAAGCCCGCGAGAGGATTTCGAACGGCCGCCATGTGGTCCCTCCGGAACAGCCACGCGAGCGCCAGTGCATCTCATCAACGTGCCGATGTGGCTATCAGGAGGTGATAATCAGTGGGCCAGGTGGCACCGTCGATCGATGACATGTGCACGCCGTAAACCGAGCGCAGCGCGCTGCCATGAGCGTCCGATTCGACCGCCAACGATCATTATCGTGTATGACGAATGAAAGTCGGATCCGAGCCGACGCCGAGCGTCTATGCGTCCAGCGAGATCGGACTGCACCGCGCGGACCCTTTACAAAAGTGCTTTATGGGGACGAGCGGGATTCGCACGGTCGATTGGGATGGCTCTAACGAGAGAGAGCGCCTTCCTCAGCGTGGACGCTCTGCCGGAACCGCTCGAAGCGACCCGCGTCCGGAAGGTGCCCACCGGAATTGCGGACCTGGACAGCATCGTGGACGGCGGATTGCCGAGCGGCTCGACGATTCTGCTCTGCGGGGACATCGGGGCAGGGATGCAGGAATACATCTACACGGCCGCGTCGAAGACGGCCCTCGTCCACGAACGCCCGGAGGCCCGTCACTATTACCTCGGCGATCGTTGCGACAACTCCGAGGTCCCGGATCGGGTCTGCTATGTGACTTTCTCCCGGTCGAAGGAAATCATCCTGCAGGAGCTCGCGACGTCCTTCAACGGAGACTACTATCGCGCGTTCCGGGACCACACGGTCTTTAAGGATTTCTCGAGCGTGTATTTCCGGCACAGTGTCGTGCCGGCGTCGTGGACGCAACAGGAGGACGTGTTCGACCTCCCGGCCACGAACATCTTGGAGGAGCTCGTCACCTTCCTGGATGAGAACGCGCACGACTCGATGGTGGTCATCGATTCCCTGACGGATCTCGCGATCTCGGAGCTGGTCGAGGTCCGGGACCTCGTGACGACGATCAAGGGGATGCAGCGCGCCGCGAAGCGATGGAACGGGCTCGTCTACCTGCTCCTGACGCGGGGCATCCTCGAACGCCGCCAGGAGCAGTTGCTCATGGACAGCACGGATGGCTGCCTCGTGTTCGAATGGCGGACTTCGCCCCGTTCGAGCACCCGCCAGCGATACATGTACCTGGAGAAGTTCACCGGTGTCCTCCCGCACCTGCCGCGGGACAAGATCGCCCGGTTCCCGACGATGGTCTCCGCGAACAACGGCCTCGTGGTCGTCTACATGGAGCGAATCTCCTGAGGTGAACAGATGGCGGACGCGGAAGCAGCTCCCAAAGCGACGGAAGCGACAGACGAAGGAATCCAAGAAGGGTTTGTGCTCACAGGGATCGACGGGCTCGACGAGATGCTCGGCCGCGGCGTCCCGGCGGGACACATCATCACGGTCCTCGGTTCCTTCGGGACCGGCAAGACCACGTTCGCTCTGCAGTTCCTCATGCAGGGCCTGATCAACGGAGAGAAAGCGGTCTTCATCTCCCTTGAGGAGGACGTCGATTCCGTGGTCGCAAACGCCGCGTCGTTCGGTTGGGATCTCAAACGGTATCTGAAGGAAAAGAAGCTCCACATCGTGAAACTCGAGCCGGTGGACGCGAAGACGACCGTCACCCGGATTCGCTCCGAGCTTCCGGATTTCATCAAGCGAAGCGGCGCCTCCCGCGTCGCGATCGATTCGATCAGCTTGCTGAACATGCTTTTCGCCGACGACACCGAACGGCGGGAGAAGCTGTTCGCGTTATGCAAGCAGCTCAAGTCCACCGGGGCCACCTGCGTCTTCACGGCGGAGGTGAAGGACGAAAACCCGCGGTCCTCTCGGGACGGCCTCGTGGAGTACGTCTCGGACGGCGTGATCGGCATGCGCTTCAACGAGCGAGAGAACGGCGAGGTTCAGCTCGTGATCCAGGTCATCAAGATGCGGCGGCTCAAGCACCCGCGATCTGTGAAACCGTACAGCATCACGGATCAGGGACTCGAAGTCCACGGAGACATGGAAGTCTTCTGAAACTCCCCGCTGCTCTCGTGCCATGTCGCGCACCGCCCGAGAGAGGACTCATATAACCCCTGTTGTCTCCTGGGATAGGGCACTCGCAACTGAAGCTCGTTGTTTTCGACTTAGAGAACACACTGATTTTCAACGAGTTCCTGCCCGAACTCGCCGCCCTCCTCGGCAAGGAGGAGGAAGTCGCCGCGATCACGCAGGCGGGGATCGACGGACACATCGATTGGGAAGAGGGATTCCGGATGCGGGCGCAACGCCTCCGGGGACTCACGCAAGCGCAAATCATACGAGCGGCGAGAGAACTCCGACCGATGCCGGGCGCGAAGGAGTTCGTGCCCTGGTTGCAGGCCGAGTCGAGTAAGGTCGTCCTGGTCACCGGGGGTCCGCGGGAGGTCGCGGAATCGGCCCTCGCCCTGTTCGATGCGGACACGGTGTTCAGCAACGAATTCCACTATGAGGACGGCATCTTCACGGGCGCGGTGACGATCCATGTGAGCCCCCGACGGAAAGGCGAAATCGTCCGAGAGCTCGCGGCAAAATGGGGGATCCGCAAGGACGAGATTATCGCGGTCCTGTTCGACGGAGTCGAGGAACTCGACGCGGTGGGCGTGTACGAGGTCCTCGCCAAGGCGAAGCAACTGCATCCGCCGCTCGATCTCACGGTGCGTTTCCGAGCGTTGAAGGAGCAGATCACGGGCGCCCTCGGGATGAAGTTCCTCGCGCACGAGGTTCGACGGGATCTGGCGGATCTGGATCTCGTGATCGTGCCCGGGGGGCAAGGTCGAGCGGAAGTCGTGAAAGACTCCGAGTGGTTGCAATCCCTTCTGGATTTCGGAACGGAGAAACCCGTGGCCAGCGTCTGCACCGGAGCGCTGATCCTGATGGCCGCGGGTCTCCTCGCGGGACGCAAGGCGACCACGCACCGGAGCGCAATGGACGAACTTCGCGGGACTGCACAGGTCGTCGACCAACGGATCGTCGAGGATGGCCTGGTGACGACGGCCGGCGGCGTCACCGCCTCGATTGACCTGGGCCTCCAACTCCTGCGGAAGCACTTCGGCCCCGAGCTCGCCGACGAGGTCGCGGAGCATCTCGAGTACCGGGAGAACCAAAACCCCTAAGAAGTGCGTTCATCTTCCGCTTCCGGGGCGGGACGATTCGGTTCCTTCGGAAGGGCAAGGTGAAGGAGGTCTACGAGGTCTCGCCGGAGGAACTCGAGTTCTTCTTCACGGACCAGATTAGTGTCTTCGACAAGGTCATCCCCACGAAGGTGCCGCACAAGGGAGAGACGCTCTGTCGCACCTCGGCCCATTGGTTCCAGGTCGTGGCGGACTTGGGGATCCGGACACATTTCCTCCGGCTCGAAGGCGGGAACCGCATGCGGGTACGCCGCGTCCAGGTGATCCCGGACTACGACAAGATCACGTCGAAGACGACGAACTTCCTCATCCCGCTCGAGGTGATCGCTCGGTACTATGTCGCGGGATCGTTTCACGACCGCCTCAAGGAGGGGCGGATTCGACCCGAAGACGCGGGATTTCCACCCGGCCGGACGCCTCGTTACGGAGAGCCGCTCCCGAAACCGTTCGTGGAGGTCACGACCAAACTGGAGAAGGTGGACCGAGAGCTCACGACGAAGGAGGCCCTCGCGATCTCGAAGCTCAGTCCTCGCGAATATGACACGATGGTCGATTCCGTCGTCATGATTGATTCGCGCCTGAACGACGAGGTGAAACGAAGAGGGCTCATCCATGTCGACGGGAAGAAAGAGTTCGCCATGGACGGCGAGCGGCGGCTCATGCTCGTCGATACCTTCGGCACGGCGGACGAGGATCGGTTCTGGGATCGGTCCGAGTATGAGAGAGGAAAACAAGTCGAACTCAGTAAGGAATTCGTCCGGCAGTACTACCGAAAGATCGGGTACCATCAGTCGCTGATGGATGCCCGGGCCGCCGGGAAACCCGAGCCGGACATCCCGCCTCTCCCGGACGACGTGACGAAGCAGGTGAGCGATCTCTACGTGGGTCTGTTCGAGCGACTCACGGGAGAAAAGTTCCGCTGACGACGCTGCCCGTAGATTCGAGACCAAAGTATTTTAGTGAAGGCGATGAATACATACGCAGTCGGGGGCCGCATGATGGAGTTGAGTGTCTACATTAACGGTAAGTTCCTCCCCCAATCGGAGGCGAAGCTCAGCGTCTTCGACCACGGCCTCCTGTACGGGGACGGGGTCTTCGAAGGCATTCGGGCGTACAACGGCCGAGTGTTCAAACTCGAGCGCCACATGGACCGGCTGTTCCACAGTGCGAAGGCGATTGACCTCAAGATCCCGCACACGAAAGGCGAGGTCGCGAAAATCGTCCTCGATACATGCCGGCGCAACGACATCAAAGAAGGGTACATTCGTCCCATCATTACGCGCGGACCGGGGGATCTCGGCCTAGATCCGCGGAAGTGCAAGTCCGGACCGAGTATCGTCGTCATCGCACAGCCGAGCATCAATCTCCTCGGTAAGGTCTACGAGCGCGGTCTCAAGGTCGTGACGTCTTCCTATCGGCGCGTACCACCGCAGAGCCTCAGCCCTTCCATCAAGTCCCTGAACTACCTGAACAACATCATGGCGAAGGTGGAGGCCAATCAATACGGAGCGGACGAGGCCCTCATGCTCGACATCCACGGGTATGTGTCGGAAGCGAGCGCGGAGAACGTCTTCATCGTCCGCAACCATACGATTGTGACGCCATTCACGTCCACGAACCTTCCTGGAGTGACTCGCGAGACCGTCCTCGAGCTCGCCCCGACGCTCGACCTGGATTCGAAGGAGCAATTCTTCACCCTCTACGACATGTGGGCGGCGGATGAGGCCTTCATCACGGGTTCCGCGGCAGAAGTCGCACCGGTCGTCGAGGTCGACGGCCGAACGATCGGCGACGGCAAGCCCGGGCCGACGACGAAGAGGATCATGAAGGCCTTTCGAGACCTCGTGATGTCGACGGGAACCCCCATCTGACGAATCCGGCCGCGAAGGCAAATCTAAAGGAGACCGTCGTCATCGCCGGGGCGGTCCGCGATGAAGTTCCTCGAACAAAAGGCGAAGGAAATCTTCGCACGCTATGGAATCCCGGTCCCTCGCGGCGTCCTGGCGTCTCGTCCCGAGGACATCGTCGACCCTCCCCTCCCCTGCATGGTGAAGGCCCAGGTACTCGTGGGTGGCCGCGGGAAAGCCGGCGGAATCCGACCGGCGGAGACCTTGGACGAAGCGCGCCGGGTCGCGGACGAGATACTCGGCATGGACATCCACGGGTACCGCGTGAAGCAGGTGTACCTGGAGGAGCGGCTCAACATCGCGAAGGAACTCTACCTGGGACTCACGATCGACCGGTCCGCGCGCGAGCCGCTCCTGATGGCGACCGCGATGGGCGGCATGGACGTGGAGGATGTCCCGCGGCAGGACCTCTACATGGAACACATTCCCGCCATGGTCGGTCTCCAGCCATACGTGATCCGATCGCTCCAGGCTGGCCTCTCGCTGGACAAGGAGATCGGTGAACAGGTCGCGGCGATCGCCCGCCGCGTGTACGATCTTTTCCGAAAGGAGGATGCCGAGCTTGTGGAAATCAACCCTCTCATCGTGACGGGGGACGGGCGCGTCGTAGCGGGTGACGCGAAGCTCGTGATCGACGACAACGCCGAATACCGGCATCCGGAATATGCGAACCTCGACCAAGACCGCACGCCCCTGGAGCAGGAGGCCCACGAGAAGGGGATCGTGTTCATCCAGCTGGACGGCGACATCGGAGTGATCGCGAATGGCGCCGGTCTCACGATGGCGACGCTCGACGCGCTGAATCTGAAAGGCGGACAGGGTGGCGTGTTTCTGGATCTCGGAGGGACCGATGATCCGGCGAAAGTCAAAGAGGCCTTCGAGCTCCTCATCAAGGCGCGCCCGTCGGTGATCCTGGTGAATATCTTTGGCGGAATCACGAAGGCGGACACGGTCGCGACCGGTGTGAAACAGGCTCTCGAGGAGATGCAAGCGAAGATCCCTGTCGTCGCACGGATCAAGGGCGTGAACGAAGCCGCGGCGAAGGAAATCCTCGGGTCCATTGGCAGCCACGCCGCGGAGACGATCGAGGAGGCCGCCGAACTTGCGGTGAAGCTCAAAGCGGGGGGCCCCTGAGTTGGCCGTCCTCCTGACAAAGAAGGCCCGCGTTGTCGTCCAAGGCATCACGGGTCATCAAGGGCAGTTCCACACGCGTGCGATGCGGGACTTTGGGACGAAGGTCGTGGCGGGTGTGACGCCGGGCAAAGCCGGCACAAAGATCGAGGGGGTTCCCGTCTTTGATCGGGTACGGGATGCGGTCCTCCGGCGAAAGGCGAACGCGTCGATCTTGTTCGTCCCCGCCCCGTACGCGAAGGATGCGGCCGTAGAGGCAATCGAAGCGGGGATCAAGCTCGTCGTGATCATTACGGAGCGCATTCCCTTTCACGATTGCCTCGACTTCATCCCCTACGCTCGCAGCAAAGGTGTCACGGTGATCGGGCCGAACTGCCCCGGCATCGCTTCCCCGGGGGAGGCGAAGATGGGCATCATCCCGAACCTCATTTTCAAAGAAGGGGACACCGGCGTGATATCCCGGAGCGGCACGCTCACCTACGAGATCGTGTACGCGATGAGCCAAGCGGGTTTCGGTCAATCGACCTGCGTGGGCATCGGCGGGGATCCGATCAACGGCACGAATATGGTCGAGGCTCTGACGTTGTTCCAGAAGGACCGCAAAACAAGACGGATCGTCCTCGTTGGCGAAATCGGCGGAACCGCAGAAGAAGAGGCAGCAGATTTCATCAAAAAGAAAGTGACGAAACCCGTGGTCGCCTACGTCGCAGGACGCACCGCGCCCCCTGGCAAACGGATGGGGCACGCGGGGGCGATCATCCAGGCCGGAAAAGGCACAGCAGAGTCGAAGACGAAGGCCTTTGAGGATGCCGGCGTGCCGGTCGCCCAGTACCCTGGAGAAGTCGCGACCCTCCTGGCCGCGACCTGACCTGCAGGGCCAAACGGTCCTGAATGTACAGAGCGAGCAAACGTTCATTAGA
>VBMN01000071.1 GCA_005878385.1 Methanobacteriota archaeon | reverse complement strand
CTGGACGAGATGAAGGCGATGACCCTCGAGGAGATCATTGAATTGCTGCCCGCACGCCCGCGCAGGTCGTTCATCCGCGGAATCGACGACGAACGCTACCGGTTCATCGAAAAGCTCCGCGCGAACGGGACGGAGACCGCGGTCCGGACGCATTGCCGGGATGTCCCGATCCTGCCCGACTTCATTGGGAAGAAGGTCGCGATCCACAACGGGAAGGAATTCGTGACGGTCGAGATCAAACCGGAGATGATCGGGCATTTTATCGGCGAGTTCGCGATGACGCGGAAGGCCGTCACACACAGCGGACCCGGTGTCGGCGCCACGCGGTCGTCGAAGTTCATGCCGCTCAAGTGAGGATGGGAATGACAAAGCTCGGGTACACGGTGGAATACAGGATCGAGACGATGGCCCGAGCCTATGGCCGGGACCTGCCGCTCGCGTGGAAGAAATCCATCGAGCTCGCGCGCCAGTTGCGCGGCAAGACCGTCGAGAGTGCGCGCGAGTATCTCGAACGCGTCATCTCCCTGAAGCAGGCCGTGCCCATGCGGACGTACAACCGCTGGGTCGCCCACAAGTCTGGTACGGGGCCGGCACGGTATCCCGTCAAAGCCGCGAAGGCATTCCTCCAGATCCTGGAGAGCGCGGTCGCGAACGCGGAGTTCACGGGGAAGGAGGATCCGGACACGATGGTGGTCCGCGTGATCAACGCGCACAAGGGCGCCGCGTCGAAAGGGTATCGGCCGCGGGCCTATGGCCGGAGCAGTCAGTGGAACCAGGACAGCGTGAACCTCGAGATCGTACTGGAAGAGGTGGCCTAGGTGGCGGAGCAGAAAGTCGAGCGCAAAGACAAGCGGATCATTGTCGAGAACGTGCGTCGGGTCCTGCTCAAGGAATACCTGATGAACGAGACCCGTCGCGCAGGATTCGGTGGCCTCGACATCCAGCGAACCCCGATGGGGACGCGGGTCACCCTGCTCGCCGAGCGACCGGGCCTTGTGATCGGCCGGAAAGGCGGGGCGATCAAGAGCCTCACGGAAGCCGTGGAGCGGCAATTCAAATTCGACAACCCGCAGATCGAGGTCCAGGAAGTCGGAGCTCCGGCCCTGAATGCGCAGATCATGGCCGAGAAGCTCGCGAACGCCCTCGAGCGTGGATGGCATTTCCGTCGGGCCGGCCACTCGACCGTGCGGCGGATCATGGAGGCAGGGGCGAAGGGTTGCCTCGTCATCATTGCGGGCAAGCTCACCGGTCAGCGTCACCGCACGGAGAAGTTCAAGGCCGGCCATATCAAGTACTGCGGCGAACCACGCAACCTATGGATGGACCTCGGCTTCAAAAGCAAGGTCGCGACGAAGCGACTGAAGAAGGTCGTCAAGGAAGTGAAGCGGCTCGGGGTCGATGTGGACGTGGACGCGGAAGGGGGCGACGGCGCCTAATGCCCCTGCTTCGTACGAAGGAGATCCGGGCCATGGATGTGGACACGCTACCGAAGAAACTGGTGGAGCTTCGCGACGAGCTCATGCATGAGCGCGGTGTCGCGGCCATGGGCTGGGCTCCTCCGAATCCCGGAAAGATCCGGGCACTCCGGAAGAACTTCGCTCGCATCCTGACGATCATGTCCGAGGAGCAGAGGGCCGCGACCAAGCCGGCTCCGACGGCAAAGGCCGCCACGACGGAGGAGACCTGAATGAATCTCCGAAAACACGAACTGATCGGCCTCGACGTCGAGGTCGTCAACGCGACGGACCCGAGTCAGGCCCACCTGCGCGGTCGCGTCGTGGACGAGACGCGCAATACGCTCGTTCTCGAGATTCAAGGGAGCGAGAAGCGGATTCCGAAGCACGGGAGTCGCTTTCGATTTGAGATTCAGGGAGGGCTCGAGCTCGACGGCGAAGAGATCCGGTTCCGGCCCGAAGACCGCGTGAAGAAGGCCCGGTGATTCATGATGGCGGAGAAGAAGGGGCGGACCAGGAAGCCGACCGCACCGAGCGCGGACGCAGCGTCTGGCGGGCGGGATATCGGGATCGATGTCCCCATGCCGGCGAAGGCCTGCACGGACGTGAAGTGTCCCTTCCATGGGCGCCTCCCGGTTCGTGGCCAGATGCTCGAGGGCATCGTCGTGTCGACGAGGATGCAGAACACCGTCGTCGTGGAACGCGAGTATCTCCGTTACATCCAAAAATACGAGCGATACGAGAAACGCACCCATCGCTTGAACGTCCACGCGCCGCCGTGTCTCGGCCTCCAGGTCGGCCACCGGATCGTGGCGATGGAATGTCGACCCCTCGGGAAGACCGTGCACTTCGTCGCGATTCACAATCAGGGGGTTGCAGCGTGAAGGGACTCCCTGGCCGGCAGATGCGGGGCCTCCCGAAGGGAGCGCGGCTCGATTGCATCGACAACACGGGTGCGAAGATCGTCGAGATCATCGAGGTCAAGAAATATCGGGGTGTGCGGAATCGCCTCGCATCGGCGGGGATTGCCGACCTCCTCGTCGTCGCGGTGAAGAAGGGGACTCCGGAGACACGTAAGCAGGTGATGAACGCCGTCGTCGTGCGCCAACGCCGCCCGTTCCGTCGCCCGGAGGGCATGATGGTCCAGTTCGAGGACAACGCCTGCGTGATCGTGACCCCGGAAGGCGAGGTGAAGGGGTCGGACATCAAGGGGCCCGTGGCCCGAGAAGCCGCGGAACGGTGGCCGAGGGTCGCCGCGACCGCGAGCATGATCGTGTGAGGTCGGACGCATGACGAGCACGAAAGCAAGGACCCAACGAAAACGGGCGGCGCATGCGCCCCTTCATGTGAAACGGATTCTCGCCTCCTCCCATCTGGCCGAGGAAGTGCATGCGAAGGCGAAGGGCCGTCTTCCCCGTGCCCTGCCGGTCCGCAAAGGGGACACGGTCCGCGTCATGCGCGGAGGGTTCCGCGGACGAGAGGGCAAGGTCGTGTCCGTCGACCGCGTGCACGGGACCGTCGTCGTGGAAGGCATCACGATCGAAAAGGTGGACGAGAAGAAAGTGGCGCGGCCCCTGCACGCGTCGAACTTGCTGATCATTCGCATGGACGACACGGACGCATGGCGGCGTCGGAAATTCGAGGAGCGAGCCGGATGAAGAAGCATCTGAAGCGGCTGCCCGCTCCGCGCTCCTGGTCGATCCCCCGGAAGACGGACTTCTGGATCGTCCGGCCATCCCCCGGTCCGCATGCGCTCGGGGAGAGCGTGCCGCTCGGATCGATCCTCCGGGACATGCTCAAGGTCTGCGACACGGCCCGCGAGGCGCGGCATATCCTGAACAACCGCGGAGTGCTCGTCGATGGCCGGGTCGTCACGGAGCCGAAGTTCCCGGTCGGACTGATGGACGTCCTCACGCTCCACGAGACGAAGGCCCATTACCGGATGCTCGTCGACACCCGCGGCCGGATGTCCCTTGTCGGAATCGAAGCGGGGGACGCGACGTGGAAGTTGTGTCGCGTGGAGGACAAGACGACCGTCCGCGGCGGCAAGACCCAGCTGAACCTGCACGACGGTCGGAATGTGATCCTGTCGAAGGACGCATACAAGACCGGGACGACCTTGAAGATCCACGTGCCAGGCCAGAAGGTCGTGGAGCATTATGAACTCGGCAAGGGAGCCCCCGTCCTGGTGACCGCCGGAAAGCACGTGGGGCAGATCGCGCACGTCCAGGAGGTCCAGCGGACCCGGAGACTGGGGCGTCCGTCGGAACATGCCGATCGGGACCCGGGTCACGCTCCGCGGGTCGCCCGCGGAGGCGTTCCTGAAATCCGCCCTGGACATCCGGAACAACCGCCTGCCGTCCTACAGTTTCGACCCCCGCGGAAACTTCTCCTTCGGGATCCAGGATTACACGGATTTCCCGGGGATGAAGTACGATCCGGAGATCGGGGTGTTCGGGATGGACGTGAGCGTGAGCCTGCAACGTCCCGGTTGGCGGGTCTCGCGTCGCGCGACGCGACCGCGTCCCGTTCCTCGACGGCATCGCGTCTCGCGGGACGAGGGCATCCAGTTCATGAAGGATCACTTCCAGGTCGAGGTGGTCGAGTGAACCGAACGAAGGACTTCGGCCGGAAGAAAGGCTGTCTCCGATGCGGCCGCAAGCGCGGAATCGTGCGTCGGTACGGACTCCATCTCTGCCGCCAATGTTTCCGCGAGATCGCGTACGAGCTCGGATTCCGGAAATACAGTTGAGGCGATCGGATGTTGCAAGACCCTCTCAACGATGCGATGGCGACGATCCGGAACGCCGAAGCGGCCGGGAAGACCGAATGCGTGATCCGGCCTGCGTCGAAGCTGATCGGCCGTGTCCTGAAGGTGATGCAAGACCACGAGTACATCCGGTCCTTCGAACTCGTCGAGGACGGACGTGGGAACCTCTATCGCGTGACCCTCGTCGGCAGCATCAACAATTGTGGCGTGATCAAGCCGCGTTTCGCTGTGAAGCGCACGGACCTGGAGAAGTACGAGGCTCGGTACCTACCGGCCCAGGATTTCGGCGTCCTCATCCTCACGACCACGGAAGGCGTGATCTCCCAGACGAAGGCGAAGGAAGTCGGCGTAGGCGGGAAGCTCCTCGCCTACGTCTATTGAGGTGGACGATGCCGGTCGCGGGGTTGCTGGAAGAAACCGTCGAGATCCCTGGGGGCGTGGAGGTCGGCCTCGACGGCGATGCCATCATTGTGTCGGCGAAGGGGACCACACTCCGCCGGAAGTTGTCTCATCCGCGGGTCCAGATTGTCGTGGAAGGCAAGCAGGCGAAGATCCGGTGCGAGTATCCGCGCCGCCGGGAGGGCGCTCTCGTTGGGACGTTCGCGGCCCATGTCCGGAACATGATCGTCGGCGTGACAGAAGGGTTCGCCTACGAAATGAAAATCGTCTACAGCCATTTCCCGGTGAAGGCGACGGTGAAAGGTCCCGAGTTCATCATCGAGAATTTTCTTGGGGAGAAGTTCCCGCGGAAGACTCGGATTCTCGGTGAGACCAAGGTCGAGGTGAAGGGCGACCAGGTCCTGCTGTCCGGCCCGGACGTCGAGGCCGTCGGGCAGACGGCGGCGAACATCGAATTGGCCACACGGATCCGAGGCTTCGATCCCCGGATCTTCCAGGACGGAATCTACATCACGAAGAAGGCCGGAGAGGAGCCGTAGCATGGCCGAAGAGGAGCCGAAGCCGGCAAAGAAGGTGAAGAAGACCGCGGTCCCGGAGAAGCCCTCCGAGCCGAGGGGGCCACTCCCCAAGCCTCCCGAGATCCGCGCCGCGAAGAAGGCCGAGCTCGTCGCCTGGTCGGATCGATACGATCTCAGCACGGAAGGGAAGGTGGACGACCTCCGCAAACGCCTCCTCGCGTACGTGGCGAAGGAGGAAGCCAAGGCCGTCCGGGAGGCCGAGAAAGTCGAACCCGCAGAGGAGAAGGAAAAGCCGGCGAAGGAAGAACCTCTCCGCAAGAAGCCAAAGAAACCGAAGGAAGAGGAGGAAGCCGAGGAGAAAGTCCACGAGGCCCGCGCGAAGCCCAAACTGGACGACCGCCTGAAACATCTCCTCGCCCTGCGGTCGGCGAAGAACGCCGCACGACCGAAGTTCCGGCGACAAGAATGGTTCCGATACCGCATGTTTGGGGACGGATGGCGGAAGCCTCAGGGCGGCCAATCGAAGTTGCGACGTCACTTCGGCTACCGATGGAATCTCCCTTCGATCGGGTACCGTGGCCCGCGCGAGGTCCGAGGCCTCCACCCGAGCGGATTTCAGGAAATCCTCGTGCACAACGAGAGGC
This sequence comes from Methanobacteriota archaeon, assembly GCA_005878385.1. Classification (GTDB taxonomy): domain Archaea; phylum Thermoplasmatota; class Thermoplasmata; order RBG-16-68-12; family RBG-16-68-12; genus RBG-16-68-12. The sequence goes on along the minus strand of VBMN01000071.1, from coordinate 3,316 downwards.
AGCTCGCGGGGCTCGATGCGACGAAGCAGGCGGTCCGAATCGCGCATGGTGTCGGCACGAGGAAGCGGGAGATCATCGAGAAGGCCTGTGACGACAAGGGACTCCGCATCCTGAATCGGATGGTGACCGAGTGAGGTTCGACTACCAACGGCGTCTCGCCGCGTCGATCCTCAAGATTGGCGTGAACCGGGTGTACATCAGCCCGGACCCGAAAGAGCAGGAGAACATCCTCGACGCGATCACACGCGACGGGATTCGTGGCCTGATCCGACGGAATGTGATCCAGAAGCGAGCCGAACGGGGGGTGTCCCGCGGCCGTGCCCGTCATCGGGCGGCGCAGCGCGCGAAGGGACGCCGCCGAGGCCACGGCTCCCGCGAGGGGGCCCTGAACGCGCGGACTCCGCAGAAGACTCGTTGGATTGGCCTCATTCGAGCGATGCGACGCCGCCTGAGGGAACTGAAGAAGGAAGGACGGATCGATGTCCGGACCTATCGGCGGTTCTACTCCCAGTCGAAGGGCGGCATGTTCAAATCGAAGGCTCACATGGAACAACAGTTGCGCGCGGCGGGCGCGCTCAAGGAGACGCCGAAATGAAGCAGGGACCTCACTATCGCGTGCCGTTCCGCCGGAGGCGGGAGGGCCGGACGGATTATCGTGTCCGCGCCAAGCTCCTTCGGAGCGGCAAGCCGCGGGTCGTCGTCCGAAAGACGTTGAATCAGACCATCGTTCAGTTTGTCGTCCCGGACGCCACGGGGGACCGGATCCTTGCGACCGCCCAGTCCCTCGACCTGAAGGAACACGGCTGGTCGGCCGGGACCGGGAACCTGCCCGCCGCGTATCTGACCGGCTTCCTCGCGGGCCGACGCGCGTCCGCACAAGGTCTGAAGGAGGCCATCCTGGACATTGGCCCGCAGCGACCCGCCCGCGGGGGCCGGCTCTTCGCCGCCCTGCAAGGCCTCTTGGATGCTGGCGTCGCCGTTCCGCACAGCCCTGAGGTGCTGCCCGCAAAAGAACGGGTTCGTGGTGCTCATATCAGACCGGAGATCGCGCAGCAATTTGACGCCGTGAAGGCGAAACTGGAGGCGGCCTGATGCCCAAGAGGAGAGGCGGGCGTCGGCGCGAAGCCCGCGCGGCGCGACCGGAGCGCGACCTGAGCCAATGGGCCCCGAAGACGAAGCTCGGTCGGATGGTCTTGGGAGGCGAGATCACCACGCTCGCCGACGCGATTCAGACCGGCCTTCCGATCCGGGAACCCGAGATCGTGGACATCCTCCTTCCGGAGACGGAGGACGAAGTGCTCGACGTGAACATGGTCCAGCGCATGACGGACTCCGGGCGCCGCGTCAACTTCGTGATCACATGCATCGTGGGGAACAAGGACGGGTTCGCTGGCCTGGGACGAGCCCGCGGCCGCGAAGTCGGTCCGGCGATCCGCCGCGCGATCGATAACGCGAAGCTGAACATGATCGAGATCAAACGAGGTTGCGGGTCCTGGGAGTGCGGGTGCGGGCGCGCCCACTCCCTCCCGTTCCTGGTGAGAGGCAGTAGCGGTTCGGTCGACGTCACCTTGAAGCCGGCTCCTCAGGGCGTCGGGCTCGCGGTCGGCGACGTGGCCAAGAGCGTGCTGCGGCTCGCGGGCATCACGGACGCGTGGGGATTCACGAAGGGCCACACGAAGACGACGGTGAACTACGCTCTTGCCACGTTCGAAGCGCTGCGGAAGACCGCCGAGCTCAAGGTCCGCCGCGAGCAGACGGATCGTTTGAAGATCAAGGCAGGCGCCGAACAGGTCTTCGTCCGCAAGGTCGCCGCCGCGCCCGCCGTGGCGGAAGAGACCGTCCCGCTTCCGGAGGAAGTCGAGGTCGAAGGCGAGGACCTCACGGAGGTCTCGGCAGCGCCGGGAACCGAGGAGGCGAAGGAGGAATGAGCTTCGCGGTCCTCCGGCTCCGAGGGAAGAGCGATCTCCGCCACGATGTGAAGGACACGCTCCGACTTCTCCATCTGACCCGCCAGAATCATTGTGCGATCGTCCCGCAGGATCCGACCTACCGCGGCATGCTCCAGCTCGTGAAGGACTATGTGACGTGGGGGGAAGTCGATGCGGAGGTCCTCGCGCGGCTCCTGCTGAAACGGGGCCGCCAGGTCGGCGACCGACCGATCGACGACGCGTTCGTGAAGGCGCACAGCAAATACAAATCGATCTGGGATTTCAGTCAGGCCCTGGCCAAAGGCGAGGCTCGGTTGGTCGAAGTCCGCGATCTTCGGCCCGTGATTCGCCTCCCGCCTCCCCGGAGAGGATTTCGCCACATCAAGCGCGGTTACCACGACGGAGGCGACCTGGGCTACCGGGGAAAGGAGATCAACGAACTCCTCCAGCGGATGCTCATCGAGGAGGCGACCGATGGTCTCTAGGACGCGCAAGCTCCGAGGGAGCCGAACGCACGGCCGCGGGAAGAAGCATGGTCGCGGTGCGGGCGGACGCGGCGGCACGGGGAACGCCGGGCTCCACAAACACAAGCGCAAGTGGATGATCAAGTACGACCCGGATCACTTCGGCCGACATGGGTTCACCCGCCATGCGCAGATGCACCCCACGACTGCGATCGATCTCGAAGACATCGTCCGTCGCCTGGCGGAATTCGAGGCCGAGGGCCATGCGACGAGGGACAACGCTCGAATCAACCTCGACCTGACCGCGGCGGGAATCGACAAACTATTAGGCTCTGGCCGGGTAGCGGTCCCGATGCGGATCACGGTGGCGAAAGCCTCCGAGGCCGCCCTCGCGAAGGTCGCGGGTGCCGGCGGGGAGGTCGTCCTCCCGTCGGCGGCCGGGAAGTGAGCGATGCCCCTTGAGGAGCAGAAGAAGAGCCGCCTCTACGCCCTGAAGCCCTTGACGGACCGGCTCCCCGCGGTGAGCCGCCCGGAGGGCCACGTCCAATTCCGGACCAAGATGTTCTGGGTCCTGGCGATCCTGATCCTCTACTTCGCCATGACGAACATCTTCATCTACGGTCTCGACCGGACGAACGTGATCGATTTCTTCTCCAGCCTTCGCGCGATCCTGGCGGGGGCGCAAGGCTCCCTGATGCATCTCGGGATCGGACCGATCGTCACGGCCTCGATCATCATGCAGCTGTTCGCGGGCGCGAAGATCATCAACCTGAACCTCCAGGATGACGAAGACAAGAGCGTGTACCAGGGGACGCAGAAGTTCCTCGTCATCGTCATGATCTTCGTCGAGGCGATCCCGCAGGTCTTCGGCTTCCTCACGCCCGCGGGCGGCTTCGTGAGCTCCCTCAACGGATCGTTGCTCTT
>VBMN01000058.1 GCA_005878385.1 Methanobacteriota archaeon | reverse complement strand
AGAATCTGGATCTTCGCGCCCCGATGCTCGAGTAGACCGGGGATCACGTCCAGCGTGGTGAAGTCGTACGCGGCCACCGCGCTGTCCGCGTCCGTGATCTGATTGAGCAGCGTCGACTTGCCGACGGACGGGAACCCGACGAGACCGGCGGTCGCGTTCCCGCTTTTCTTGACGGCGTAGCTCGGCCCTCCGCCGCCCCCTTTGAGCCGGCGCGTCTCCTGGTCGTCCTTGAGCCGAGCGAGTTTCGCCTTCAACTTGCCGATGTGGTGCTGCGTCGCCTTGTTGTACGGCGTCTTCTGGATCTCGTCTTCGACCGCCTTGATCTGGTCCTCGAGGGTCATACGACGCGTCAGCGAGGAGTCCGATCACCTAAAATCTTATTCTCTCTCCAGACGAGTCGCAGAAACCACCAACCCTATGCCCTCGAACGATCTTCCAGAGGCCAGAAGCTCCCTCGGTCGGGAGGTGGGAATGTTGTTTCGGAGGGACGCCAAACTGCTCATCCCGGTCGTGGCCCTCGCGGTGGGGACCCTTCTCATACTGGCTCTCTACAACTTGCCTGCGCCATGGACACCGCGCGTCCCCGGTCCCCTCGATTTCGGAATTCTCCCAGTTCCTGTCGGAACTCTGTCCCTCTCCTTCCGCGAGGTGGACCGAACACAGGCTGTCACATACTGGGCCGGTTTCAAATTCGTCATGAACTCGACGAAGTCCTATCGACTCACAGGGGCCTGGATGGCGACAGGACCAACTATGGGGGGCTCGGGTCAGCTTCATTGGATCGAGGAGGGCATGCCACACTCCTGTCCGATGGGAGGTTGTCCTCCACCCTCGACCTGGCCCCGCGATGGTGGTCTGGACCGGGATTTCATCTTGTGGACGGGATGCGGCTACGATCACGGTGTCCTCGTCCCCACCAAACCGTACAACGAGACGTGGGTCGTGTTCTTCATGTCTCCCCTCACGGACACGGTCCTGGTGACGCAGCCCATTCTCCTCCAGGAGGTCCCGACGACCCGACAGTGCCAGCCGACCTTAGGCCCGTCTTAGGACTCACTCCGGAAGAAGTCCGATTGTGGAGCTCCTGACGAACGAGCTGGAAAGGGTTCTCCCGAGTTTTCACGGGTCCATCCTCGGAACCCTTTACGCTCTATGCCGCGAGGGCTTCCGGCACTACCACACGGTCCGGATGCCCTCGGGCTCCAGCCCTTTCACCGCGTACAGCACCATCCGCCGTGACCTTGCCGTGTACGGCGACAGGTCGAGACCGCCGAGCACTCGATGGAGATACAGGCCCACCGAGTCGAGCATCTCCTTCAATTCCGCCAAGGTGTAGGCCCGCACGGACGCGGTGAATTCCCGCGTTCCCTTGCGGTCGAGGATGATCTGTCGAGTCTCGAAGCGCCCTCGCAACAGGTCGAACGACGCGTCCTCGAGGACGACGGTTCCGTCGTCCCGAGCTTGCCAGGATTGGTTCGGGAGAGCCGCGACGAGGCTGTCCCGATTGAACATCTCCATCAGGAATTTCCCACGAGGATGGAGCGCCCGGGCAATCCCATGGAGAACTTCGCGATCCTCTTCCGGTCGGTCGAAATATCCGAACGAGGTGAACATGCTAATCGCGGCATCGAATGCGTTCGTGAAACGGAGGCGGCGCATGTCCCCTTCGACGAAGGTCGGCTTCACGTGGGCCACCCGCGCGGCCTTTCGGGCCTCCGCCAGGAGGGCCCGCGAGAGGTCGAAGCCCGTCACGCGATATCCGCGCTTCGCCAGTCCGATCGTATGGCGGCCCGACCCGCACGCGACGTCCAGGATCGGGCCCCCCTTTCGGAGATGGAGGATCTTGTCAATCGCCTCGACCTGGGAATCGGTTTCCGGGTGCACGTAGCGGATGAGGTAGTCCGGCCCGAAGAAATCCTCATACCATCGCTTCGGAACCTTCGCCATCAGCGCGCCGCGAACGCAATCGGCGGAGAAAACCCTTCGGGCTCATTCGCGGACGATGCGCGTGCCCGCCTTTCCGCCGACCGCGGCCACGAGGTGCTCGAGGTCCGTGATCACGACGTGTTCCCCGCCATGCTCGAGGAAGTCGACTGCGGCCTCCATCTTCGGTCCCATGTTGCCGGGAGGGAACTGCCCGGCGGCCAGGTGCTTCTTCGCCTCCGGAAGCGAAAGTCGATCAAGAAAACGCTGGGATGGCTTCCCGAAATCCACCGCGACCTGAGGCACGTCCGACGCAATCACGAGATGCGTCCAGCCAATCGCTCGGGCGAGGGTCGCGGCAGCGAGATCCTTGTCGATCACCGCTTCGACCCCGACGAGCTTGCCGCCTCGGCGGACGACGGGGATGCCGCCACCTCCCGCGGCAATGACGACTCGGCCGTCGCCGTCTGCCACCAGGCGGCGGATCTCCTCCGCTTCGACGACCTCGACAGGCCGCGGGGACGGGACCACGCGCCGCCAACCGCCTCGCTGGTCGTACACCATCTTCCAGCCCTTGGCCTTCTTCACGACGATCTCGTCCTCCCGGGTGTAGTACGGCCCGATCGGTTTCGTCGGGTTCGTGAAGGCGGGATCCTCCGAACTGACAAGGACTTGCGTGATCACGCAGGAAACGCCGCGGTCGATGCCCCGCGCGGCGAATTCGTTCCGCAGTGCCTGGGAGAGCAAGTACCCGATCTGGGCCTGGCTTTCTGCGCCGCACACGTCGAGCGGCATCGCGGGGACGACGTGACGCGACTCTTCGTTCTGCAGGAGGATGTTCCCGACCTGGGGGCCGTTCCCGTGCGTCAGGACGACATCGTGGCCTTCCTTCAGAAGATCGGCAAGCCGGGCGCTGGTCGTCTCGATCCGACGTCGCTGAGCAGCCACATCGCTCGATTCGCCTGGCGGCAGAAGCGCATTGCCGCCAATGGCCACGACGAGCTTCGTCACACGACGCCCTCCCGCGGAAGGCCCGCGCTATTTTGGCCAGTCTATAAGAAGGTTCGGCCATGGAAGTGGGTCCCGAGAATGCCGCTTTCCAGGGTAGCGGCATATCTATTTATCGAGCGCCCGCATCGCCGCGTTCCGTGACCCGCGAGGAGCTTCTGGTCTCCTTCCGAACGTTGTTCCAGAAGTTCCGGCCCACCCTGTGGTTCCGGATCACGTATCTGGTCCTCCTCGGCGTCATCGTCGGCGAGCTGTACATCCTCACCCTGAGTCCGCTCGCCTGCGTCGTCGTCCTCCTCATGCCTGTGAGCGCCTTCGTCGTCCCCTACTGGCTCGGGGAACGAAAGCTTCGGCGGTTCGCGGGAAACCTGGTCGTCGTGTTCCTCATCGCGATCGTCCTCGCGGCCGCCATGTCGACGGGGGCGCTTCTCGCCCAAAAGGACGCCGTCCCGGAGCAGAGCTTCACGGACCTGTCCAACAGCCCCATGGCCCTCTCGAACGGGACGGTCAGCCCGTATCGCGCGCCGCCGCAAACGTCCTTCATGTTCCAGGTGACGCTCACGACCGCGAAGAACGACACGCCGGACAATTATCGCGTGTTCCTCAACCTCACTGTGGTCCTGGGAATCAACAACTTCGACCGGCGCCCCTTTCGGATGACCTACCTCGGCGCCAACGCCAGCTCGAACAACACGAAGACCGGCAGCTTCTTTGTGGTGAACCAGACGCTCGAAGACTCGATCTATGGATACGCGTTCTCGGTCACGGACCTGCGTTCCAATTGGACCTACGCGGGACCCGACCTCGGCCCCGTCACGGCGTCGAGCTGGACCTTCTACGGCTTCTTCCTCTATGTGACCGGGCTGTCCCAGGTCACCATCCTCGCCGTCGTGACGTACTTCGCGATCCTCTTCCTGTGGTGGTACACGGCGCGGGCCCGGGAGGCCCGGGTCAAGGCGATGGCCCGATCGGCCGAGAGGTCGAAAGAGCCGTCGAAAGACGACTCCAAGGAGACCCCGAAGCCCGCGCTGACGTTCGGCGGCAAAGCCGCGAAGGCGACGGCGTTCACCTGCACGAACTGCGGTGCCGACGTGGAAGAGACGGATGCGAAGTGCCCCAAATGCGGGGCGGTTTTCGAAGACTGATCACCTTGGCGTCGGCACTTTCGCCCACCCCCACCGTGTGAGCTTATCCCTCTCCCTCCATAGAATCGCCGGCTCACAGTTTATCAGGAAACCTTAAATGGACCTCCCCAAGATGCGGGGCCAAGGGATGGGAACGCCCCGCGTTCTCACCGACGCCCACCCGTGATGCCATGCCCTCCATCTCGATCGCGGAGGAACTCGCGAAGAAGCAACGCGAGATCAGCGTCTCCGAGTTCTTCGAACGAAACAAGCAGATCCTCGGATACGACTCGGCGACGAAGGCGCTCCTCACCGTGGTCAAAGAGGGCGTCGAGAACGCCCTCGACGCCACCGAGGAGGCGGAAGTGCTCCCGGACATCCTCGTTGAAGTGAACAAAGTGGACAAGGACGAATTCCTCGTCGTCATCGAAGACAACGGGCCCGGAATCGTGAAGAAAGAGGTGCCGAACGTATTTGGTCGCCTCTTGTACGGCTCTCGATTCCACGCTCGCCGGCAATCTCGTGGTCAACAGGGCCTTGGCATCAGCGGCGCGGTCATGTACGGACAACTCACGACCGGCAAGGCGACGAAGATCACGTCGAAGGTCGAGGAAGAAGACGTCGCGTATCAGGTGGAGCTCATCGTGGACACAAAGAAGAACATGCCGAACAAGGTCCGCGAGGACCGCGTGATCTACGAACGTGCCCATGGGACACGCGTCGAGATCCCGCTCCGGGGTCGGTACGCCGGCGGCAAGCAGTCCATTCCGGAATACCTGAAGGCGACCGCGATCGTCAACCCGCATGCGCGGATCACGTACAAACTCCCGGAGGGAGAAACCGTAGTCTTGGAACGGGCCTCGGAGGATTTGCCTCCGAAGACGAAGGAGATTCCACCGCACCCCCACGGGATCGAGCTCGGCACGTTGATGCAGATGATGAAGGAGACGAAATCGTACAAGCTCTCCGCGTTCCTAGAAGAGGAGTTCGTCCGCGTCTCCGCGCGGGTGGCGAAGGAAATCTGCGATTCCGCAGGCATCGACGGGGACGTGAAGCCGAAATCCCTCGTCCTCGAGGAGGCGAAGGCGCTCCACGAGGCGATGCAGTCTGCGAAGCTGATGGCTCCCCCGACGGACTGCCTGAGTCCGATCGGAGAACGGCTCATCAAGCGCGGCCTCAAGAACGTCCTCGGGAACCTTCGGCCGGAATTCTATGCGCCCCCGTTGACCCGGGATCCGTCCGTCTACTCGGGGAACCCGTTCCAGGTGGAGGTTGGCATCGTGTTCGGAGGGGACTTGCCGCCGGACCAACCGGTGGACGTCTTGCGATTCGCGAACCGCGTGCCCCTCATGTATCAGGCGGGCGGCTGTGCCCTCACTCAGGCCGTCGGGAACGTCGACTGGAGACGGTACGGTCTCGAACAACGAGGCGGGCAAGGCCTCCCGTTCGGGCCGGCCATCGTCCTCGTCCACGTCTGCTCGACAAAAGTTCCTTTCACGTCCGAGGCGAAAGAGGCCGTGGCCACCGTCGACGAGATCATGACGGAATTGGACCTCGCCCTCAAGGAGTGCGGGCGCCGCCTCAAGACGCACCTCACGAAAAAAGCGCATCGCGCGAAGACAAAGGAGAAGTTCGAGATTGTCCAACTCATCCTGCCGCGGATTGCAGAGAAATCCGCGAAGATCGTGAACAAGAAGGTCCCGACTCTGGACGCGACGATCACGAAAATCATGGGCGTGGTCTGGGTCGACGAAACGATCACCTACGATAGGAAGCAAAAACGGCACACGGTTACGATCAACGTCCACAATTTCACGTCGGCCGGCAAGAAGCTGAACCTTCACCTGCTGATGCCCCGAGGGTTGGAGGCGAAATCCGTGGAGCCGAAGCCAACGGAACTCCGGGACGATGGCAAAATCACGTGGGAACTCAAGCGCATCGACAGTGTGACCAAGGCCTCGATTTCGTTCGTCCTGGAGGGGCTCGACGAGGCTGAGTACGACGAGTCCGACGTCTACGTGAGCGGCATCAACCCGGGCCTCGTAATTGGCGCGGAACCCCTGCCCGGCGACTGGGAGCTGAACTACGCGGAGTTCGAGGGCGAAGAGGGGGCCGCGCCCGAGGCGGCGGAGGAAGAAGGCGAGATCGACTACGACGAGACCGAGGAGTCGCTCGAAGATGAGTAAGAAGCCGAAGGCCGACGTGCCCGTGTCGAACAAAGCGGTCGACGCGTTATACGGCATTGCCGAGGAAATCTACGAGGAGCTCGACGGTGGCCAAATCCCGAAGATGAAAATCCCTCTTCGGACGAAGGCGAACATCCGCTTCGATACGAAGCATGCGGTGTGGAAATATGGCAACCTGACGGGCGTCCGAAGCGCGAAGAAACTGAAGGGGGCGCTCATGCTCCTTCGGACGATGCACGTCCTCGAGTTCATCCGAGACATGATTCGAGAGAACAAGTCGTCCACGCTGAGAGAGATGTATTACATCTCGGAAGGTTGGGACATCGCGAAGTTCCACGCCCAGGAAGAGTCAAACCTGCTGGCGGAGGACCTCGAGGTAATCACCCAGCTGCTCCGGGAGGACTTCAAGCTCCGACCCGAGGAGAGCGGGGCCAGTGTGATCGGGAACCTGACCCTCGAGGAGATTACCCGGAACGGGGAGCGGAAGCGGATCAACTGTCGCGACGACGTCGGGGATGCAGGTTACACGATCCCTTACAACGTCGAGAAGGAGAAAGTCAAGTTGATCGAGGCGGATGCGAAGTTCGTCCTCGCGATCGAGACCGGCGGCATGTTCGACCGGCTCGTGGAGAACGGATTCGATGAGGATGCGAAATGCATTCTTGTACACCTCAAAGGCCAACCGAGTCGGAGTACACGTCGACTGCTGAAAAGATTAAATGAAGAGTTGAAAATTAATGTAGCGACGTTCACAGACGGAGATCCCTGGAGTTTCCGGATCCACGCCTCCGTCGCGTACGGAGCAATCAAGACGGCACACATCTCGGAATATCTGGCGACCCCCACCGCGGAGTTCGTCGGGATCACTGCGAGCGACATCCTGAACTACGAGCTGCCCACCGACGCGCTCACACCGCGGGACATCGGAGCGTTGAACGCGGAGATGACGGATCCGCGCTTCAACGATGAGTTCTGGCGCAGCGAGATCCAGGCGATGCTCCAAATCAACAAGAAGGCGGAGCAACAAGCCCTCGCAAAGTACGGTCTGGACTATGTGACCGACACGTACCTCCCGGAGAAGCTCGGGCCCCTCGGGCTCATGTGAAGGGGCCAGGAGCCGACCGTCCGAGCGACGATCAGTGAGTTGCAATCAGGGCGACTACCACAACGATGAACGTGGACACTTGGAGGAGGGTCCGGACCCCGCTCCATCCCGCGAAGCGACCGTAGAGAACTTCAAGCTCGCCGTCCGCGGGAATCGAGGGGCGCAATTGGAGGAGATTCGGAGCGGCCTGAGCGGTCGTGATCATGTGACCCACGGAAAGGAGGGCGCCAAGGAGGATCCAAGAGACACCCGCGTTCGACACGTCGAGCCAGAAGTAGACCGCCATCGCAGCCGCAATGGTCAAGAGAGGTGCCCCCAGGCCCAACGCAGGATATAGGATCAGACCGGGGCCGAGGTCGGTCGCTCGATTGTATTCTGCCATCGCGTGGAGCCCGATTTTCCTCCGGGCGGGAAGTTGAACCAGGGCCTTGTCCAGACTGGCTCCGGCGAGCAGTCCGTTCGCAATCGCGGCGGCGATTAGCAGGGCCGCTACGAAGTCCGAAGGCATCGTCTCGTCTCCTACGCAGTCGGGTTCTTAAGTCTTCACGCGCGACGGCGGCGGGCTGCGATGTCCTCGGTCATGGGGTGTAGCTCGGAAAGATCCGCGGCCGCTTGAACCTCCCGGAACTGCTCTTCGGGGACGACCTCGTGGCGCGTCGCGAGACGGGTCGCCTTCCCGAGTGCCAGGGAGACGCCCCCGCTGGGATTCGAACCCAGGTCTCAGGCTCCGCAGGCCTGTAGTCTGTCCAAGCTAACCTACGAGGGCGCACGGGTCGCATCGCGACGCGTATATAATTCATGTCGTCCGAGGTCCCTCTGGTTCGGGAAATACGAAACGACGTCCCCGTCCTTATTACCTCGGAGGCGTCTGTCCGAATGCGGGATCCTTGTGATACCGCTCCGCCGAGCCGAGGTGGGAATGCTGGTCGTCGCGGGTTTCGCCGCGGTACTCGCGGTGGCCATGTCCTCGAGCGTCATCGGACCTCCGGGCCACTGCCCGCTTCCGGTCCCGCCAATCGTCCTTCGCACCGTGTCTGGTGGCGGGGAACTTGTCTTCCTGACGGTGCACTCCACCTACACGTACGCGGAAGGGCGACCTCAGGCGCCGGTGGCGGATCTCCGGTTCGAACTCGCCGAATACCACCCCGGCGACAACTACGGCGGCGCGGGCGCGATCGTCCAATCCGGTCCCCTGTCCTCCCTAAACCGAAGCGGATCGCTCCAGTTCCACGACATGGCGGCGGAGAGCGAGTTCAGTCCCGGTAATGACTTCTTCCTCCTGCGCAATCCGCCCAACGCGACGGTCCAGCTCCGCATCATCGATCCGGTAGGGCACCCGATCGCCTGGAACATGATCATGGGCTGTGCCTGATCGAGGCTCAGGACTTGAGCACCTCAATCGTGCGAAGGAAAATCTCCTCGATCAAGCCGCTCGCGTAGACTTCCTTCAACAGTCCGCGGTCGCGGTAGTACTTGATCAGCGGGGCGGTCTGCTTCTCGTACGTCTCAATTCGCTTCCGCACGACATCCTCCCGGTCGTCGGCACGAATGATGAGAGGTGTCCCGCACTTGTCGCAGATGCCGGATTTCTTCGGCGGATTCATGAAGATGTGATAGACGGTGTCGTCCTTCGGGCACACCCGGCGGCCCGTGTTCCTCTTGATCAGCTCCTCCGGCTCCAGGAAGAGGTTCACGGCCGCATCGAGCTTTGTGAGCGTCAAGAGGGCCTCCGCCTGCGCGATCGTCCGCGGGAACCCGTCGAGGATGAATCCTTTCTTCGCATCCTTCTCCTTCAGCCGGCGCTCTGTCATCGCAATGACAAGGTCATCGGGCACGAGTTTCCCGGAGTCCATGTAGGCCTTCGCCTTCTTCCCGAGTTCGGTGCCCTCGGCCACGTTGTGACGGAGGATGTCCCCTGTGGAGATCCGTGGCACGCCGAGGTACGCGGAGAGCTTCTCCGCCTGCGTGCCCTTGCCGGCTCCCGGAGGTCCGAGCAGAACGAGACGCATGAGGGTCAGAGAACGGACTTGACGGTCAAAAGACTTGCGACTCGACGAGTCCGCCTACCGAATCAAGAAGACGAGGACCGCCGCTGTGAAGAACCTGGCGGCAAGAAGGATCCAGACCAACCCTCTCCAGGAGGTGCTCTCGAAGTAGCGGAGCCCTTGTCCCTCCTTGCCCCGGACCGATTTCCAACAGAGAACAACGCGGTCGTCCCTGGGACCCGATCGTTCAACGCGGGCATAGAGTGGATATCGACCGTGGGCGTGATACACTTGGTGAAGTCACGGATCGTCGACTTGGCCTCTTGGTCGTACGACACTTGAAAAGGCGGCCGTCACAAGGAAGCCTCTTGGGCTCGACGGCGACATTGCGCGGCAATTTCCGATTCGCCCAACCGCTCGTAGATCTCCGCGGCGAGCTCCCACAGACCCGGGGTGTGCACATCCTGGGCCGCGACCCGATCGAGGCGCCGCAAGGCCTTCTCGAGCTTGCCTTCCTCCATTAAAGTGCGCGCTTCTCCGAGCCGCTCGGCCGACAACCGGACGAGCCGCCCTCGGTGAAACGTGCGCGGGACTTCGCTCCCGCTCCCCTCGGGTATGTCCTTCATGACCGGTTCGCTCGGGCCTCGACCTGAGGCGAGCTTCGGCGGCTGGACCGCCGAACCTGTGGGCTTCTTAGGATCCTCGTCCTCCTCCGATTCTCCGAGAACCGACGTCATAAGCTCTCGCAGGTACTCATCGTCGGCGGTGCCGACTGATGCCTCCGAAGGAGCAGGAAGCGGGGTCGTCTCCGGGAGTCCCGCCACGATTGCCTCGAGATCTCGGAGGGCTCGAGTGACTCCGGCGGGATTGACGGGTCCGGCTTTTGCCTGTGCACGCCCTATCGACCGCAGCTCGGCCTCGATGAAGTCCTCGGGCGCCTCGCGCCCCAACCGGAGCAGATCGGCATTGTCCAGCGGCACGAGCGCGAGCAGCAAGACGAGGGCCGCGACCCGACCGAGGTTCACCGGATCGAGGTCCGCGGTGGCGCCGCGGAGCGCAAGGAGGAGCCCCGCCACCATGGACCCGGTCAAGAGAATCGCCCATTTGCGGTGTGTCCTCTGCACCGAGTAGTGAAGGAATGCGTTCGACACCGACGCGACGCCGGACAGGAAGGCCAACTGGACGTCGGGGAGATTGAGCGTCGCAAACGGCGTGAGTTCGAACGACCAACGCTCGCCGACGTCGGCCGCGTTGAAGACGACGAGGATAAACTTCAGCCCGACATACATCGCGAGGAAGATGCTGATCCCTAGCGATACGTAGCGCGGATGTAGGAACTCATGGAACCAGGAGCCTAGAGGCAGCGTCGCATTCCGCCGGAACCTACCCTCCAATCCGATCCCTCCGAACGCGCGCCGCGACGAGGACGACCGAGAACGTGAGAGCGACGGCCACAAGGATCCAACTGTTAACCGTCGGGAGCCGCCCGAGAAACCCGGCACTGTACTCGACCTGTGCGAACGCCGTGAGGCCCCCCAGGTCCGTGGCGGTGACGCTCAGCCACTTCCCATTCACCGGGCTCATCACAAAGGTCACGCGCATCTCCGTACGCTCGGGGATCGACTGGCCTGTCGCGCTGTATGTGGCCGAGGAGAGCGACCGAACAAGGAAGGAACCGACCGGTTCCGTGAATTGTGGCTGCCGCTGCAGTGTGGCGTTGTCCGGGTACTGTTGGAACGTGACGTCCGCAATGGGCGCTTGCAAATCGTTCTCGATTGCGACCTCGACGCGAAAGATGTCGGACCACGAATTATAGTCCGAAACGACGACGTCGATGTAATTGAGCCCGTCCTGTGTCCGGATGCGGAAACCGCTGAATTGTGGGGGGACGTTGATGACCGTCACACCACCGCCTTCGCGATCAAGGTTCCCGGCTGAAGGAGGATCGATCGCTGCGCCTGTGACGAGCAGCACCGACAGGGTGGTCAAGAGCGCTACCGCTGCGAGGCGACGCTCAACGTACCCGATTCGTCTTTGGCCCATTCCGATCCCTGGATTTCGTTCGTGTTCTCGTCGGGTCTCTCGCATTCCCGTTGGTACCCTCTTTGTGGCGTTGAATTTGGGCACGGCGCCGAGCATTGTATCCGCGTTTCACTTTCGTTCGATCGTGGGTCGTGGCGGCTCGCGCGGTCGAGCCGATTCGACGTTGCTTCCATTGACTGAACGCGACGAATCCAAACACGAGCGAGGCCCCCACGGACCCGATAATCCACAGGTACGTCGCCACCGCATTCGACGGTCCGGTTGGCCCGCCATTGACGGCAATCGTGGTCGTGAAGGTCTGGACCTCTCCTGTGGCGAGCAGGTGCAGAGTGAACCCGACCGACGCGGGTCCGGCCTGATCCGCCTCAATTTGGATCGTCAAGGGGTATTCGCTGTCGGCCGAAAGCGTCAGATTCGCGGGAAGACTGAGTGAGCGGCCGCCCGTGGACACTCCGAGCAAACGAGCGCCTGACGGAGATACATCGAATGAGACGTTCTGAGAACCCGTCACGTAGACTTGCCAGATCGCCCGCGATCCATAATCGACGTGCACGGTGTCGAGCGTCTGAAATACGACGCCACCAACCACCTTTAGTGCGTATCCGGAACGCCCGACCTGAACCGAGACTCCGAACGGCTGCTCGAAGTTCGGCACCAGGAGGGTCGAACCGCTGGATGGGATCACGTATAGCACCGCGACGTTCGCGAGTCCGTTCACCCGAACAATCTGAGGCGGCATAGGCCCGGACGTCAGATGGAGGTAGTAGATCGATTCGGAATTCGGATGGGTGACCATGCCCGGGTTATCCAACGAGAGTTGGCTTCGCAGAACGTCGAAAGAGACGGTCAGGCGGAGCGGCACATTTCCTTGGTCGATGAGGCGCAGGTGCTGCGATCCTATCTGCGAAGACACGTCGGCCGCGCTGAATGGATCAACGCGAAACTGGAAATCTGCGGCGGAGATTCCGTAGCTCACGCGGGGAGCTTGGACCTCGACGGATTGGGTGACGAGGGTCGAGTTGCCCGACGAAACCGTGAAGCTCCATATCCCGGGGCTCGCTTGGCCGTCGACTCCGATGCCGAACACGACGTGAAGTCCGTCGTCCGAACTCAGATCGACGCGAAGAAATGTGCCGTAGCGGACGTCGGCCCAGGAATCGTTCGACTCGTAGCGCACCCATTCGTATGTGTTCATGGGGCTCGGGGATCCGGAGCCGGGCATCACGGCGCGGACCATGATCGGTGCAGACGCGGCCGAGGACAGGTTCAGCGAGACCTGGTGCCACACACCGGCGACCAGCACAGGCAACCCGGCATCGAACACGGGTACCTCTCCGACCATGTTCACGCCGAGAGTCGCGTTCGCTGCCTGGGCGCGCCCTGAGAAGCCGGGGAGCCCGACGATGATAATCAAAAACAGGAACATCGCTGTGGTTGCCGTTGCGGGTGCGGATGCCGATCGGGGCATCGGTTTCCTCCGGCTCTTTGGCCACCGTGTCAGCTCGTCGGCGGCGCCCGTTGCTCGACCTTGACGGTCACCGCGACCGTGTACGTGGCCGCGAACGTGCCCAACGGGATGGAGATCTGGAACTGGACGGGAACCGCTTGCGAGTCTCCTGTATCGTCAAACACGTGAGGCGTCGTACTCGTCCCGAGGAGGGTGACCGTCCTTGGAGCGGACCCCGGGAAGGGTGTGTTCGCCGAGAGGTCGTCTTGACCTGTGTGGACAACTTTCACGTTCGTGATTCCAATCGTGTGGATACTGCCGTCGGAGAGGTCGCCGCCCGCAGTCACATTGAACCAGTAGGCCGCGTTGGAGCTGTGGGTCACCGTGATGCTGTTGGTCGAAACTGTCTGTCCGGGCGCCGCGCTGGCCCCGGTCCAAATCGTCGACGCGAGGGAGATGCTCGTGTATTGGTACACACCAAATTCGTAAAACAGGCCGGTCGTCGGGTCCTTGCTCGTGTAGTTGACGTTGGGCGTGACATCCCTCGCACCGAAGCGCGCATTCCAGCTGTAGGCGTTTGAATAGCCCGCGGAGCTGGGGGTCGGATCTTGAGCCTGATGAATCTGGGCGTGGAGTTGGAACGCCATGCGGAAGCTGTAATTGTAGGTCGGCTGATTCGTATAGATTGTCACGTCCGTGCTCGGGACGAAGGCGACGTTCCCGCTGATGAGCGCCCACTGGGTCGCGGTCGGCGACGTGGCTGCCGCGTTCGTGTAGGTAATGTTGATCTTGTAGTTCGCCGCGGAGTTGGCGGAGTCGTAGGATGTCGCATCGACGCCCGCGTCGTACCAGAGGTTGACGTACAGATTCGTGATGGACGCCCAACCGTTCGTGTTGTTCACCGTAATCCAGAAGTTAAAGGTCGTCAGGACATCGAGCTGGGTTCCCATCACGGACGAAGTGTTGGCGGCGTTCCGGATGTCAAACGCAATCAACCGGGGCGCGTTCGCATTGACCGTCTGGCTGATCGTTCCACCGCCCGAAGACGATCCACCGTCGGGAGCGATCGCGTGACCCGCGCTCAGGATGAGAACGAAGAACAGGAATCCGGCGACGAGCGCCCCGCGCAGGGCTTCTCGCGACCCGTCGGACATGGTCTTTGGCGACTCCCCGTTTCGTACTTAATTCACGATGCCGAGGTTATCCGGTCTGATTCTCACGATGCGTAGTCCGGCTCCGGATCCATTCCGGTCCCCGCATCACCAGTGGGACAACATGCAGAAACACGCACTCGTCATGAGGTCGAAGGCGATGGTCACGTCCGACCTAACTCCGTGCCAGTGCGGTAGTCAGCCGAGCCCGAACATCCATAGCCCGCGAACGTCTTCGTCTACTTCCGAGTGGGTGACGCCTTGCGGATCGGAATCGTGGGAGCAGGCCACATTGGCGGGACGGCAGCGAAACTCTTCGTGGGCGCGGGGCATCAAGTGACCGTGTCGAACTCGCGGGGGCCGGAGTCGCTTGCCTCGCTGGTCGCGTCCCTCGGTCCGAAGGCGCGGGCGGCGATCCCACCAGAGGCGATACGCTTTGGGGATGTGGTCCTCCTCGCCGTTCCGTGGAGGAGGAAGGAAGAGCTCCCCGCAGCGGACCTGTTCACCGGAAAAATCGCAATCGACGCCATGAACGCATACAGCGCGGTCGGCCGGGTGGAGGACCTCGGAGAGGGCACGTCGAGCGAGGAGGTTGCGAAGCGGATGCCCAAGGCCCGCCTCGTCAAGGCCTTCAACACGATGGGCTGGAAGACCCTCGAGACGGGGTCCCGACCGAAAGGGGAAGACCGTCTGGCGATCTTCTTGGCGGGCGACGATCGAGAAGCGAAGTCGGTCGTCGCGAAACTCATCGAAGAGATCGGGTTCGCGGCCATCGACACCGGATCCCTTCGAGAAGGCGGACGACGCCAACAGCCCGGGTCACCGATCTACGGACGACCGCTCACGGCTCCCCAGGCTCGGGACATCCTTCGATGAGCCCGGCGCCTCCTCGATCCGCGTTCACCTCCCGCGAACGTCGCATCATTGATGCCGCGACGACACCCGAGCGGGTCCAACGTTGGCTCGAGTCGCTCCCGTACAACCATGAGGAACGCGGCGAGACGCTCCGGACGTTCCGGGGAGTCGTCCGAACGAACCAGGCCCATTGCCTGGAGGCCGCGCTGTCGGCCGCCACGATGCTCGAACAGCACGGATTTCCGCCCACCGTGCTGGACATCGAGTCCCAGGACGACATCGACCACGTCGTGTTCCTGTTCCGCAAAGGATCCAAGTTCGGATCCGTCGCCCGTTCGCGCGACCCGGGACTCCATGGCCGGAAACCGGTCTTCCGCTCCGTCCGCGACCTGGTGTTCTCCTACGTCGACCCTTACGTGGATCGGACGGGGCGGATCAACGGGTATGGTGTCCTCGACCTGCGGACCTTGCGGGCGGACTGGCGACTCTCCCCCCGCAACGTGTGGGCCGTGGAACAGGCCCTCATCCGATTTCCGCACCGGCGCTTCCGGAGCGCCGACGAACGCTATCGGCATTGGCACGAGAAATACCTGCAATACAAGGAGCGGTACCCGGACCGACGACCCGTGTTCTACCCGCAACGACACCGGTGGCTCTAGCCGATAGGGCGGGCGTCTGCCATCGTCGCACAAACCGAAAAGTACGGAGCGACGTTTGCTCGGACCGTTGCGCGCGAACGATCGGATGGCTCGGTCAGTCGCCCAGGGCCAGGTTCCCGGGAGCACGACCGACCCGATCGCGGCCTACGATGCGGTCCGGACGGCGATGCTGCTCGCGGCCCTTCTGGAGGGGCCGCACGGAGTCGTCGTGGAGGTGGGGTCGGGATCCGGCATCGCCACCCGATGCCTCCCCCATTTGCCGGGCAACCGCCTCGCCGTGGGCGTCGACGTGGAACGGGGAGCCCTGCGGAAGGCGGTCGAGACCTCGGACCGCGTGAACTATCTCGCCGCTTCCGCGGATTCCGGTCTCCCCTTCCGAACCGGATCGGTGGACGCCGTCGTGGCATCCGAAGTGTACGAGCACCTCGAGCACCGGGAGGGCTTCATGGAGGAGCTACGACGCATCCTGAAGCCGGCCGGTCGACTCGTCCTGACGACCCCGAACACGGAATCCGCCGTCCTCATGCTCCTTCGGGTCCTCCCGCGAGAGTGGGCGAAGACGATCCTGTCCCGCTCGGACGAGCGTCAGCAATACCTCCATCCGGAGTTCTTCGACCGGTATGATGGAAGCCCGCACAGCCATCGAATCGAGGGGGCGTCCGTCCGCGAACTCCAGAGGACCGCGCAGGATCACGGATTCCGGCAGGTCCGGTGCACGACATGGGGGCTCCCGTTCGCGCCGAACTTTGGCGGACTCCTTCTCCCGCGGGTACGTGTGCTCCTCCTATGGCGCCTCCATGAACTCGGGGTCGGTCTCCGGCATGTGATGGTCGTGTGGGAACGGAATCCCAACAGAGCCTAGGTGGACCCGCGGTCTTCACGTGGCTTCACGTGGTCGGCTTCACGTTACGGAAGACCGCATAGAATCCCGAGACGAAGGCGGCGTAGAAGGCGGTGGCGAGGAAGATCGGCAGATCGTAGTTGCCCGCCTGCATGAGGATGCCGCCGAAGACCGTCGTGATGCTGTTTGGGAGCCGCCAGATGATCGAGTTCACCGCGCTGGCCAGGCCCCTCTGTTCGGGAGAAACGATGCCCATCAGGAACGAATCCGCGATCGGCGCGGACATGTTCATCAACGCCGCACGGACCAGGTAGAAGCCGGCCGCGACGACCGGGCTCGTCACGAAGGCGAGGCTCAGGAGGAACGCGGTCGACGTGCCGGTCGCCATGACGATCGCCCGCACCGGCCCGTATCGCCTCGCCATGGCGGCGCTGACGACGGCGGACAAGCCGATCGTGATGTTCGAGAGGGCCAGGAGCGGACCGCTCCAGGTGTCCGGGACTCCGTACTTCAGATAGAGCCACGTGGTCACGAGAGGAATGAAGAAACCGGCGCCTAGGCCGACCAAGCCGTTCAAGCTCGAGAACTTTAGAAGAGGTTTCCAGTCCGTCGCCTTCCGCCGCGCCTCCCGCGGGCGCAGCGTCTCGCGGTAGCCTCGCAACAGCACGATCAGGGCAATCGGGACGAGGAATCCAAAGGCGTCCGTCACCAGGAGCACCGCGATGTGGATCGCGTGGCTATCGAGGCCCGTCCACGCCTCGAGGGCTGGGAAGATGATTGGCAGGGCGAAGCCGATGCCACCGGCCACGTTGCCCAAGATGAACGACAGGGCAAAGGCCGCGTTCCGCTGCTCCGTGGTCGTCTGGTCCGCAATGATCGCGTTCCACGTGGCGAGGAACCCGCCCTCCGCGACGCCCGCCACGATCGCGGCCAGGACGAGCCATTGGAGTTCCGTCGTGAAGGCGAAAACGAGTACGGTCGGAGGAAGGACCGCGGATGCAACCAAGAGCGGGCCCTTCCGTCCACGGCGGTCGGAGTAAATGCCCAAGGGGACGGCACAGATCACCATCGCCGCGCCCTCTGCACCGAGGATCAGGCCGATCGTCCCCGATCCGATGCCGATCTGCGGGAAGTACGCGGTGATGAAGATCATCATGTAGCCGAACCCGACCCCACCCGCCGCGTTCACATAGATAATCCACCGGACCTTCCGGGGGATCTCGGAGAAACCAAGACGGCGCCGCTTCGAAATCGCGGGTTCCGCCATTGCGCGAGGCTCCTTGGGGCGCGGATGAAACCGAGAGATTTCTACGTATGGGTGGGCAGAGCGACGCCATAGACTCTAGAGTCCGACGCGGGTGATAAGATTCCTCCGTGGTGCTTAACATCTGTCGAGGCAAGGACTGTACAGGTTGGACGACAAAGTGACATCGGAAGACGGTGACCTGGGGGATCTACCACGCTCAGTCTTGGGGAATCTTGAAGGATGAAGTGATTCAAGACATTATTCGATCCTTGGCAAATCGGACTTCGAAAGGAAGGCTTTCACTAGATTCTTATCCGTGGTGACGAGGATGAAATC
>VBMN01000070.1 GCA_005878385.1 Methanobacteriota archaeon | reverse complement strand
GGCTATTTCTAAGGCCCGTGTGGTTAGGCTACCCATTAGGCGCGAAGCATGAACTCCAGAGAAATCGTCCACGGACCGACCTTGGGACAAGCCGCCCTCATCACGGTGGTTGGGTATCTCCTCGGCTTCGGAGTGCCATTCGTTTCGTTCTACGTCCTCCCGAAGCTCTTCGTTGTGAACAGCGCGGCCCAAACCAGCCAAAACATCCTCGCGAACCAAGGTCTCTTCGTTGCCGCAATCTTCGCCATGCTGCTGAACTTCATTGGGGACGTCCTTGCCGCGTGGGGACTCTACGTCCTCCTTCGTCCTGTCAATTCGTCCATCTCGATGCTGGCCGCGTGGTTCCGGGTGGTCTACGCGACGATCGGGATCGCTGCCCTACTGAATCTCGTGACCGCGTACGGCTTGCTGACGCGGCCGAATTATCTGACGGTTTTCGGGCGGGGTCAACTGGATGCCCAAGTGCAGCTCGCCGTGGACTCGTTCAACTTCCAGTTCGCGTTCGGGCTCATCGTCTTTGGGGTTTACCTCTTGATCCTGGGATGGCTCGTCGTCAAGTCGGGGTACATTCCGACGTGGTTGGGAGTCGTGCTCGTAGTCGACGGCGCGGGGTGGATCCTCACGGAAGCGGTCCCCTACCTCCTCCCGCAGGCCAATCTGGGTTTCCTCATCGTCACG
The DNA here is from genome assembly GCA_005878385.1 of Methanobacteriota archaeon. Classification (GTDB taxonomy): domain Archaea; phylum Thermoplasmatota; class Thermoplasmata; order RBG-16-68-12; family RBG-16-68-12; genus RBG-16-68-12. The sequence goes on along the minus strand of VBMN01000070.1, from coordinate 4,710 downwards.
TCATTCGGGGAACTGGTCCTCCTAGCTTGGCTTATCGGCTGGGGCAGGAGGCTGAAAGAACCGACTCCGGAGGCCACGGCCCCACCGGGATCCCGAGACACGATGCCCCGCCTAGCTGAATTGCGCTGACCGCTCGGCGCGGAATTTCGCATCCGAGATGTGATGGACCACGGCCGATCAGTCGGGGTGTTTGCGCCCGTCGCTCAAGTTGGTCCGCAGGCGTTTCTCTCTTCGACGTCTCCATTTATCGGGCTCGTCATGGATCCTTCTTATCTACGGCTCCCGAGATTTCCGTCGGAGCAGCACCAGCACGATGCCGACACCAAGTGCCAGGACGATTGCCGCACCTGCGCCGAACACGAGCAGGGTCGGGCTCGTCGCCGAAGCCGCAGGTGGGTTGACATCGGACGAGGACCGGACGACGATCGTAGGGAGGAGCGTCTGCTGAGACGACCCAGAACCGTCGACTACAGTCACCTTCGGTGTGAATGACCCCGAGTTTGCATAGCTATGCGTCACGGTCGGTCCATTCGCTCTGGTTCCGTCGCCAAAGTCCCACGAGAGGGTGTAGGGGCCGCCGGCGCCTCCGCTCGCACTCGCCGTGAAACTAATCTCATCGCCGGTGACGGCCGAGACGATGGAGGTGGTCGCGGTGACTACTAACTGGGGTGCGGTCGCCTTGGAAACCGTCACCGACTCGGAGCTTGAGCCTGTGCCGCCCGCGCTGTCCAAGACAATCACGGATGCCGTGTATTGACCCGGCGATGCATACGCGTGCGTGACCGTGGCTCCAACCCCACCAGATCGATCGCCAAAGTTCCATGTGTACGTGAGGACGCCGGACCCTCCCGTGGCCGATGCGTTGAACGTGATATCCGACCCAGCATGCCCGTTGTCGGGGTCTACCGAAAAGGTAACCGTAGGGAGGGAAGAGACCTCAATCAATTGCGAGGAGTTCGCTTGGTTCCCCGATCCGTCAGCGACCGTACACGTGGCCTTCTTTGTACCCGGGGAGCCGTATGCGTGGGACGCAGTCTCGCCCAATGCGAATGCACGATCGCCGAAATCCCACGAGTAGGAGTACGGAGGCGTGCCGTCGATGGCGCGGCAGGTTAAGGCGACCGACAGGCCCACATCCGTTGCGACCGTGGTGGCCGACGTGTCCGCCCCGACAGGGGTAGAAAGCAGAACGCTTCCGGCCGAGTAAGTGTTGTCCGTGAGGTTTGCGTCATGTGGTACAGCCGATGTTTCGATTCGGATGTCGTATGAGCCCGGAGAGACGCCCGTCGTGTCCCAGGAGAACAGGACCGTGGATGAGGACAGAGCATCAAGGTTGACGGCTCTGGTTCCCACGACGATTGAGCCCGCATAGGAGGTCACGTTGAAAGATTCGGGTCGAGCGGCTTGGTTCTCGACGGTGGCGGTAATCGTCAGGGGAATCCCCACATCCGCGGTGCGAGGACTCGCAGATCCCTGGGTTACGGCAACGTTGTGATAGGTCGTCGTCCACAGAACCGCGTGATATCCACCTTGACCGGGATCCGAATTCGAGCTCGATCCAACAATGACGCCTGCCTCGTTGATCGCGCTGGCCCCGCTGGCGCCATAGAAAGGTGAACGAAGGAGGCTGCCCAGCCCGATCATGATGCCGTTTTCCCAAAGGAAGCCCCTTCCCCCCGAGCCCCCAACGATCTGCCCAGCGTTGTTGATTCCCTGAGCGAGAGTGTAGTTATCCGCCAAGGATCCCAGGTCCTGCGCCGGACCGTGATCCCATCGGACTCCGCGATTCGGATAATGATCATAGCCGCCACTCCACCCCGCAATTTGCCCCGCGTCGTTGATACCGTAGGCCGAAGATTGAAGCATACCCGGGAGGGTGCCAAGGTCCGTCATCGTGCCGTTCTCCCACAGGAAGGCGTGCATGTAGTAGCCATCGCCGGATTCGCTCCATCCTACCACCTGGCCGCGAGCGTTGATAGCTGTGGCGCGGCTCCACGGGAGCCCGGAAAGGTTGCCCAAGTCTGTAGTCACGCCGTCTTGCCAGAGGAACGCGTGGTACACACCGGCGGCGACGTAATAGCCAGCGACTTGGCCCACGTCGTTGATGGCCGTCGCTTGGCTCCACGAATCGCCGACACCAAGGTCCGTCATCGTGCCGTTTTCCCAGAGGAAGGCGCGGTGATAGTTTGAACCGTTGATACTCCAGCCCACGATCTGGCCCGCGTTGTTGATGCCGGCTGCCTCAGCCGACGCTGGAATCCCACCCAGGTTCCCCAAGTCCGTCATCGTTCCGTTGTCCCAAAGGAAGGCATGCGACCAGTCCCCGGGATTGATACTCCGGCCGACGACCTGGCCCTTGTCGTTGATATCCGCCGCACCACTGACGGTGTCGCCTGGAAGCACGCCCAGATCCCGGATCGCGTCCCCTGCTGACGCCCTGGGCGCAGCCCACAAAACGGTTGCAATTCCAATCAAGAAGGCAATCGCCACGCATCGCACTCGTGCGTTCACACATCCCCCTCCGCTGTGGATTCCATGAACTCGAAAGTACTTATGCGTTTTCTTCGAGGGGTCTCTTGCGTCTCGAAACCAATCGAAACCTTCGCAGTCAGCAAGGCCACCCCACCTTGGGGCGACAACTACCGAGGGTCAATACGACCCGCATCGCCCATCGAACCCACCTACCGAAATTCGAACGAATGGGCGAACCGAGAAGGTTCCGACCTTGTGAGAAAGTCCTAATGCGCGGTCCGGCGAGGCCGTATTCGCATCTGTTGCATCTGGTCCATCTTCTGGCGGTTCAGGAGGAGGGCGCCGACTGAGACCATGATGAATCCGAGGATCAAGTACAGCGATCCCGGCGGCGCGGTCGACAGTGGTTCGGACACCGTGGGTCCCGTGGGATCCGGTTGTCCTGGAGGAACTGCGTTCGAATCGACGCGGAACGGGATCGAGGTCGACCCCTGGTTCCCCGCATTGTCCCAGGCCTTCACAGTCGCGACGTGAGCCCCGAGAGTCCAATGTTGCGTGATGCTCGTGGACGTCCCCATGGGTTGGAACGGCCCGCCGTCGATGCTCACCTCGTATCGGACGATGCCGGACCCGCTGTCGGATCCCGTCCAAGAGAGGGGTGCATCCGGAGAGATCACGTCGGCCGCCTTCACGACCGTGGGTGACGTGGAATCCACATTGATCGCGGCGGACCGCAGGGCCTCGGCGTAGCCGTCCGCATCGGACGCTTGGTAATCCAGGGTGTGCCGTCCGTCCCGGGCCGTGAACGGACTGACGTATAGGGACCAGAGCCCGCCGTCGAGGCGGTAGACGACCGAGGTCGCCGCGCCGCTCCCACTTGACGCGCTCATGGTGACCGCGACGTTGGAAATGTACCAGCCGTTCGCCCCTCCGGTACCGCCCATGCTCACGACGGTGACGGGCAGCGGATGGATGCCGCTCGCTCCACTCAACAGGATCGAAAGGGTGTGCAGGCTCTCCGCATTCCCGGCTTGGTCGGCCGCGGAGTACTCGACGAGATGCGTGCCGTTGCCCGCGACGTGGAAGGGAGATCCGTACGTCCACTGGGCACCGCCGTCGATGCGATAGAGGACCGATTGGACGCCGCTCGTCGCGTCCGTCGCACTGAGGGTGACCGTGACCGGCGAGAGGTAGCCGCCGCCCGCGGGCGTGCCGGCCACCTGCGACTGCGAAGCCGGAGAGACCGTGTCGATTTTCAGGTTCACGGTGTGAGTCGATTCGATGTTCCCCGCCACGTCGGTCGCATAGTGGTCGACCGTGTGAGTCCCGTCGCCTGCCACGGTGACCGGCGAGGTGTAGACTTGCCATGCGCCGCCGTCCGTGCGGACCTGAATCGCGGCGACCCCGGATTGGGAATCTGACGCGCTCACGGTCACACCGACCGAGGAGGTGAACCAGCTTCCCGCGCCCGAGGAGCCGGACAGAGCGGCGGTGGAGATGGGCGGGAGCGTGTCCGAGGTGGATCCGCCGAAGTCCGGGGCCCAGGGGACCCGCGGCGCTCCGAGGCCCGCACCCAGAGCCCCGTTCGACACGGACGCAACGAGCCACGTCGCGTAGTTCCAGTTGTCCACGACGTTCAGGGCACCGAAGATCCGGTCCATGTCGCGGGCCCATGGCACGTCGCGAGCGGCTGGGCTGATCGGGAAGCCCCACGCGGATTGGAACTCGGTGTCGACCTTACCCGAGGGGCTGTACTCCGTGGACAGGGCGTAGACCGACCAAGCGGCGTCGTCCACCGTGTAGCCGCCGTAGTCCTGGAAGGCATGCGCGACGATCTTCGCGGCCTCCGTTTCGAGGCCCAGCGAATTCACGTCAATGGAAGAGGGAAGCGCCAGGAGGGAGCCCATGCGCAGCTCCGGGGTCGAACCGCGGTATCCTCCGGATGCGCCGCTGTCCGACGTCGTGGCAGGCCACCGGGTGTGGCCGTCGGCCATCAGGATCGCGGTCGAGTAGTTCGGCGTGGTCCCGTCCGGGTTTCCGGACCCGGCCCCGGGGACGACGAAGTTCGTCGGGATGGGCGCCGAGAAGAGGACGCCTCCTTGGGCGCTGCATCGGCTCCCGCCACCCCAGGCATCGCCGTTGTAGTAGACCGGGGTGTTGGGTGCATTCGCCGTCAGGATGAGGACGTCGACATCGGTCGTCATCCCATAAGCGGAAGGCTTCTTGATGTTCGCCGGA
>VBMN01000069.1 GCA_005878385.1 Methanobacteriota archaeon | reverse complement strand
AACTCCACGAGTCGTTCGCTCGCTACGTTCGGAGAGCGCACGGCGAACCCGCTTCGTCCCGCCACGACCGCTTCGTCCACTCCGGGGATTTCCGTCGTCAGGATTGGAATCCCCATCGCCAGGCACTCGAGCCAGGCGAGCGGCGGTGCCGCGGTCGACCGCGCATCTTGGAAGGGCGACAACAAGATGTCGGCCGAAGTGCGAGCCGCATGGAACGCATCCGCGGTGCCGAACACCCGCAGGCCCGGTCGCTCGAAGTCCCGGTAGCGTTCCTTGAAGTGTTCCGGCTTGAAACAAAACAGGAAGGCGTACTTCGACGGGTTTGTGCGCAGCGTCTGTTCTGCGGTCCACATCGCGAGGCGCAGGTCCGGCTCACCGGTCTGCTGGATGAAGCCCGTCCACAGGATCACCAGTTGCTCCGGCGTGAGTCCCAGTTCTCTCCGCGCGGACTCTCTTTGCGCGGCGGACGGCGGCGCGATCTTCTGGACATCGATCCCCCACCGGATGCGGCGAACGCGTTCGGGCGGGAAATGGAGTTCGAGCAGACGACGGCGATACGCCTCGGAGAAGGGGACGACCACGTCGAAGCTCGTGAAGCTCGCTTGGAGCAGCCGATCGTACAAGGGCCGATCCGGTTGGTACGTCGGCGCCGAGATCGTGAGCGGACCCCTTCCGAAGGCGGCCCGAACCCCCATCATGGCCGGACCGTAGTTGTCGATGAAGTGAATCACGTCCGGGCGGAACGCCTTCTGCCGCCGACGGACGGCCCGAACGATCCTCGGAAGGCTGATGGTCTTGCTCACGTAGTTGTTCGTCCCCGCGATGTGGCGGTGGCTCGGGTTGAACCGTAGATCCGGCCGAAGGTACATCGGGATCGGCGGGACCCGCAAGAGAGGCAGCCCTTCGGTCGGGACGTCCTCGACCATCACGGACACGATCTCGATCGCGTGCCCGAGACGTTGGAGTCCGTGGATGATATCGAGCCAGAAGTTCTTGTCTCCACTGTGTCGGAACGGCAGAATTCGTGTGCCGACAAGGAGGATCCGCAACCGGTTGTCACCCGTCTTCGTGGCCACCCGGGCTGCCCTATTTGAAACTCGCCCTTCTCGCGGTTATCAATTTCGATATCACGTTCGTCGCTGAATACTGACCCGGCCGAGGGAGCCTCGGATGACTCCGGTTGACATCAGAGCGCTTCCGTTATCTTCATGCCTTCGTCCATCTACGATGGTCTGGCACTGATCCCGTCTGGCACGTCGGGGCCGTCACTGCGGAGAATTTCCGACGAACGGTCGGAGCCTCCGAGGAACGGAACCTCGGCGGGCCATGGGTCGCACCCCGAGAGAAGTGTGGGAGAGGAGACGAATCCGCGTCCTGTTCATCGGGGCCCATATCGGGAAGGGCGGCGGCCTCGCTCTCCAGACGTTTCAGATCTTCACCGCCCTCCGACGACATATCGACGTGGACCTGCTCTGCCTCGATGCGCCGGGGCCGCATCGCACTTTGCTGAACCATCCCGGCGTCCACGTCGCGGGTCGTCTCGAGTTCCCGAAAGGGATCGCCTCGCTCCGAGACGCCCTCCGCCAGATCCGGGACGACTACGATCTGTTTCAGATCCTGGACCCGTATTACGCGCTCCCTGCCGCCCACCTGGCCCAGGCCTCTCCGCGGGTCGTCTTCCTCGGGACGGACCCGCGTGCCGAGCTCGGGTGGCGGTACGGGCCCCACGTCGGCCTCCTCACCCGTCTCGCGATCCCGCCGCTCCTGGCGGGGAATCCGCTCATCGTGAATTCGCAATCGCTCGCGACGCGCTTCCGCTGGTTCCATCCCCGCGTGATCCTCGGCGGCGTCGACGCGGCGAAGTTCGAGCATCTGCCATCGAAGGAGGACGCCCGTCGGTCGCTCGGTCTGCGGGAGAATGGCTTGCTGTTAGCGACCGTGTGCAAGGTGATCCCCATCAAACGCGTGGAATGGCTCCTGGAGATCCTTCGGCGTCTTCCGGACGTTTCGGCCGTAATCGTCGGCGGATACTCCGAGGAACACTACCGTGACGTGTACTATCGGCGCCTGCTCGCTGCGTACCCCGACGTCCTGCACCGGGTCACGTTCACGGGGGAAGTCCCCTGGAATCAGGTGTCGACGTATCTCGCGGCGGCGGACGTCTTCGTCTTCCCCTCGCGATTCGAAGGGCTCCCCAACGCGGTCCTCGAGGCCATGGCCGCCGGCCTTCCCGTCGTCGCCTCCGACATCCCGCCCCATCACGAGATGATCGAAGACGGATGGACCGGGTTCCTCGCGTCGAGTGCAACCGCGATGACGCGAATCGTGTCGAACCTCGCGGCCGATCCGGATCGGCGGGAAAAAATCGGTGCCGCGGCCCGCGCATTTGTGCGGGAACACCTGAGCTCGGAGGCCTGCGCTCAAGCCTTCAACGCACTCTATCGGAGGGTCTTGACGCAGGAAGCGCTCCCCCAAAAAATCCCGGAACGGATCGACATCCCCCGCGGTCAGGGCGGCTGACGGACGAGCCCCGTCCACATGTCCACGTACTCGTCCCGTGCGCGCGTCACGGAGAACCGCTCCTCGGCGATCCGTCGGGCGCCTTCCCGGAGGCGTCGATGCAACGTGGGATCCTCCTGAATTTCACGAATGCGGTCTTTCGCCTCGTCCGGTGCACGGAAGGTGAATCCGCTCACCCCGTCGACGACCGCTTCATCGGTCCCCGGGATCTGCGACGTGAGGATCGGGACTCTCATCGCGAGCATCTCCGGCCATACCAAGGGAGGGGCCGCGGTCGATCGCGGATCCTGAATCGGGGCCAGGAAGAGATCCGCCGCGGTCCGCGCGGCGTGGAAGGACTCGGCCGTGCTGACGACCCGCAATCCCGGGCGTTCGAGCCGCTTGTACGATGCGCGGAAGTGTTCGGGTTTGAAGCAGAACACGAATTCCAACGGGCCGTGTCCGAGTGCGAGGGAGGCGGCCCGCTGGGCGGCCTCCAGGTCCACCACATTCGTCTGTTGCGTGAAGCCGGTCCAGAGAACGACGAACGAATTCACCGCAATTCCCAATTGCACCCGTGCGGCCTCCCGATTTGCCTGTGTTGGGGGCGCGAAGCGGTGGACGTCGATGCCCCAGCGGATCCGGCGAATGCGTCTCGGCGGGACGCCGAGTTCCAAGAGCCTCGTTCGGTATGCGTCGGAGAAGGGGACGATCACGTCGAAACTCTGAAAGCTCGCGAGCAGGAGACGGTCGTAGAGGGGCCGGTTCCGTTGGTACGTGGGCGCCGAGATCGTGAGCGGGATGGCCCCGCAGGCCCTTCGGACGGCGATCATGCCCGGGCCGAAGTTGTCCGCGAAGTGGATGACGTCAGGCCGGAACTCTCGCTGCCTCCGTCGGAGGGCGCGCAGGAGGATCGGCAATGTCATCGTCTTGCTGACATAGTTGTTCGAAGCGGCGACGTGGCGGTGTTCCGGATTGAATCGCTTGTCGGGTCGGAAGTAGATGGGAACCTGGCGGACCAGCCGGATCGAAAGGTCGTTTTCGGGGACCGGCTCGACGTCCACGGAGAGGGTCTCGACGTCGTGGCCGGAACCCCGCAGCCCCTGGATCATGTCGAGCCAGAAGTTCTTGTCTCCCGCGGTCCGGAACGGCGAGAAGCGCTCGCCCACCAAGAGGATGCGCAGCTGGACTCCCCGTTCTGTCACGATGCGAGGCTATTTGAAATCCGTGGACACAAAGGCCTCGCGACGAGCCGTGTGGTTTTTCCTCCGCGAGGGCTGCTCGGTCTCCAATGTCGGACTCGGGATGGCGGTCGCAAACGTCATCTCACTCCGCGCGTTCGCGAACGGACCGGGAGGAGGGCTTGACCTCCAGTGACGTGACCGACGCGGTTCGGGGATTCGGGGATCCGAACGTGATTCGCGTGACGGATCCGTCCCAGCTCGCGGACCTCTCCAGGGAGTGGCTCGACCTGGCCGCGCGGGTCCCCGGGACCTCGTACTTCCAGACTCCCGATTGGGTGCTGAGCTGGTGGGAGACCGTCGGGAGGAAACCCTTCACGGAACTCGTGACCTGGCGGAATTCGTCCGGTTCCTTGGACGGACTCATGTTCTTGAGTCGGATGAGGCAACGCCTTCATCCCCGACTCGGACCCGCCTGGCCACTATGGACGGCGACGGGCAGTGGGGGCGGGATGGCGGATCATGTGGGTTGGCCCATCGTCGCCGAACGCCGAGACGAGGCGGTCCGATACCTGATTCGTCACACCCGCGGCTCTACGTTGTTCCTCCAGGATCTCGATCCCGACACCGGCGTGCCCCTCGTTCCACCCGGGGCGAGACGGGTGATCCGGAATCCCTGTCCACGGGTGGCCCTCGCGCCCGACGAAAGCCTGTCCCCGGATCTGCGGCGGGCGCGAAGCCATCTGCGGCGCTACGAGAAAAAGGCCGACGGGGCCGGCATCTCCTTTCGATGGGTGAGGAATGCGGAGATGGACGATCGATTCCTCGATCGCCTCTTCGAGCTTCACACCCTGCGCATGGGGGAGAAGGGGATTTCGAGCACCTTCCCATCCACGCGGGATCTCCAGCGTCGATTGATCGCCCGGGGAACAGCCGGGCGCGGGCCGATCGCGTTCGCCGCCGAGAAGGACCGTCGGATCGTCGGCGTCCTCTATTTCTTGCGCTGGGGGGACACGATCGCGTTTTATCAAAGCGGCTGGCAACCCGAGCTGGCGAAGTTGTCCCTCGGACGGCTCCTCTTCAACGGCGCAATCCGGGAGGCGACGGCCGACGGACTTCGCACCCTAGACCTTCTCCGCGGGAACGAGGAATACAAGTATCGTCTCGGCGGCGTCGATCGATGGGATGAAAGCTGGATCATCCCGGGAGGCGGTACGGGACAGCTCCTGAAGATGTTCCTACCGGTGTACCGGTTCGCAACGCGAAAGGTATGGACGCGGCCGACTCCCGACGTTGCGTGACCTGTCTCCTAGGAACCCGATCCGGACCGGGAGCTCCGGATGACATACGGGATGGCGCTCGGAATGAACCGGTGTCGTTTCCCATCGATCAGGGTCACGTCGCCGACGGCCGACAACGTATGGATCCCATCCGGGAACGGACCGGAGGGATCGGGCCCGAGGACCGCCGCCGTTTCTTCGGCGAAGTCGTCCGGGGTGAGCCGCAGGATCCGGTTCAACGTGATGCCCCCACCGTACGTCCGGGAGCAGTCTTGCGCAGGTCGGTACAGGTGGCCTTCATGGACGAACGGCGTCCCCGCGGGCCGGGCCGATCGGATGTCCGCCTTGACCGGGTTCCGCCCGTGGGGTTCCCACGGACCCGCGAGTTCCTTCGCGTGCCACACGAACAGATGCACGTACTGGCCGACGTCCAGGTCCGTGTAGGTAAGCCACCATCGTCCCTCGTGTCGGAAGATCGTCCCATCGAGGGCGGCGGGTCCTTGGAGGAGCGTGGCCACCTTCTCCCACTTCGTCGGAAAGTCGACGGCACGGTAGAGGTTCACCTCGCGGGCTTCGTTCGTTTCCGGGACGCAGAAGATGTCGCCGCGGTCGACGAACAGGTACGGATACGAGGCATGGACAGGCAGGTCGAGCGCGACGGTGGGCGGGCTCGGCGGTCCTCTGGC
>VBMN01000057.1 GCA_005878385.1 Methanobacteriota archaeon | reverse complement strand
CTGTTCCGCGGAGGGAGGGCCCACGACGACGGTGCGGGTGATGTCGGAACAGTACATGTGGTACTGCGCCCCGAAGTCGATCACGATCATGTCTCCCCGCTCGATCTTCCTTGGACCCGCGGTATAGTGGGGCTCCGCCCCGTTCGGACCGGACCCCACGATCGTGCGGAAGGACGGCGCGGTCGCCCCGTTCTTCTGCATCCGGTACACGAGCTCGGAAGCGACCTCTGCCTCCGTGACTCCGGACTGGATGAAGGGGAGGGTCTCTTCGAAGGCCCGGGAGGCGATGTCACAGGCGCGCTGAATCAGATCGACTTCTTGGGCATCCTTCACGAGTCGGGCTTTCATCACCGCCCCGGACACGTCGACGAACCGGGCGGCCCGCGGCGCGAGTTTCCGAAGGCGCTGGAACGCGGCATAGGTGAGCTCGGAGGCATTGACCCCGATTTTGCGGGCGCCTGCGAGCCGCTTCTTGAGGAGCTTCGTGGATTCCTCGCGGCTCCGGAACACGTCGAGCGGGAGGCCGGACTTCTTCGCCGCCTCCTCTTCCAGCGCCGACGTCGTGATGGCGACGTCCCCGCCCGGCGTGAGCCAGGCCGCGCAGCCCTCGAACAGGCCGTCCGTCACCCCGGTCGCATAGAAGAAGGACATGTCGATGTGCGGATCCACCGAGTTCAGGAACACGATCAGATCCACGCCGTCGTTCAAGTTCCGGAAAATGCGTTTGCCGCGCTCGCCCATGGTGTCCCCCGTGTGGTAGCGGACCGAGAATAGTTAAAGGTTCGTCGCCGAGAAGTGTTTTATCTGGAAACCCGGTGAGCTGTCCGATGGCGAAACGCCGACACCGCGGCATGGAGCGACGGATCGCAGGGGAGCGCATGGCGACCTTGTTCCGCCTCGCGGAGACGGAGGCCCTGGCCCGCCGGACGGCACGCGCGCGACGGTATGTCGAGCTCGCCCGTCGCATCGGCATGCGGTACAACGTCCGTGTGCCGGCTCCGTTCAAGCGGTCCTTCTGCAAGAAGTGCTTTGCCTTCCTGTTGCCGTCCGTCAGTGCGCGGGTCCGCATCGGTCGCGGTCGCATCGTCGTGACTTGCACCGCGTGCGGAGCCATCCAACGATATCCGTATCGACGCGAACAAGCCGCTCGCCGAGCAATCCGAGGTCGGGCTCAGTAAGACGTCGTCATGTCGATTTTGCCGGCCTTCCGCGCGAAGTACTCGCCGGTCTTGAAGATCAGGAGGCTCAGCCCGAAGAAGGCGACGGAGGACACGAGAAGGAGGGCGAGGATCGCGAGGTCGCTGTATCCGCTCAACGTCGTCTCGACGCCAAGGGTCGGCGAGAGAAGCCGTCGTGTGAGGTCGAACCAGTACGTCAAGGGGATCGCCCGTCCGACCGCCACCCCCCAATCCGGCAGGACGGACAGCGGGAACAGCACGCCGCAGAACACGTAGAAGATACCGGGGATCCCTTCGGCGAGACCATGGGTGTGCTTGGCGGTGAGGAAGGAGACTCCCCCGAGACAGATCCCGATCGCCAACAGGACGGCCAAACCCAGTGCCGTCGCAGCGAGGAAGAGCGGGACCGCGGCAAGGGTCATATGAACTTGAACGCCCAGGAAGTAGACGCCGAAGACCAGTGTGATCGCAACCGCGAAGGCTGCGACCCCGATTTTCGACACGGCTCGTCCCACGATATAGACGTAGTACGAGATGGGCGCCATGTACACGTAGCGGATCGTCTGATACCATTCCCGATCCGATTGGATCACCTGGAAGGTGCCGAACAACACGGATCCGACGAAGATGAAGAACGAATTCCCGACGTACATGTACGAGAACGCGGCTGGGTCCTGGCGACTCCCGATGATCGCGAAGACCGTGTACATGAGGACGAGGATGAACGCGCCGGCGACGGGCTTGACGACCGAATAGACGATGAAGAGCCAAGGCTCCGTCCAGTTCGAGTCCATCTCCCAGCCGAGCCATGCGGCGACCTTGAAGGTCCGCCAGAACGTGTTCATTGATGCCGTGAGGTCAGCTTCCCCTCTCGCTTCGCGAGTAACTCTAGGTACCGCAAGGAGTACCTGGCGAGGATCAGGAACAGGACGGCCATGAAGACCAGAATGTAGAGCTCCGTCTTGACGTCAAAGATCCACAGCTGGCCTCCAAACGCAGTCCGACTGAGGGTCAATTGCCGGAGGGCATCGAGGCCGAACGTCGCGGGGACGAAGGATCCGAGGATCGCGACCACCGGCCCCCACCCCGGGACCCGGAACAATCCGCCGACGGGGAAGTAGAAACCGCTCGAGAAGAAGATCGGTTCTTCCATGAGGGCCGACAGGTTCCACGCCTCTCGGCCCCAGAGCAGATACAGGGACGCGAACATCATCCCGAGGCCGTATAGGGCGGTGAGGGCCACGAAGAAGACGGCGAGGAGCATGAGCGGGTCCGCGACTTGGAAGACGACGCCGAAAACCACGATTCCCGCGACCAAGGTCGAGACGGCCCGGACGGAGGTCATGAACATCCCGCCGACCGCCATGCCGCCTAGGAGGGCCATTCGATTCATCGGGGCCATCATGTACAGCTGGAGGTTCCCAATCTCCTTCTCCCAGTACAGTTGACTTGCCATCGACCAGAGGACGTTCAACCAGAAGGCGACCATCGTGCCGCCGAGGACGACGGATGCGACGAGGGCGTTCGTGTTCGCCTTGATCGCGGCCTGCGCGGCCGGGTCGCCCGCGGCGGCCTCGAGGGCCCGAGCCCCGAAAGACTGATAGATGAACACATAGGCCGCGATGCCGAGCAGGGGCAGGAGGCCTTCGAAGAAGATCCACGAGGGCTCGCGGTTCGCTCCGATGATGCGCGGATAGGAGCGGCCGACGACGGCCCGCAGGTTGAGGGCGATGCGATAGCGCAGGTCCGTGCGGCGCACCGTCCCAGCACTCACTCGAATCCTCTCCCGACCATGCTGATGAACACGTCCTCGAGAGTCGGTTCCGACTTCTGGAGGGAGTGGACCTTTTTCCCCTGCGAGGTGATCGTGCTCAAGATCTCGGCCACGGGACCCTCGTCCTCGAGGATAAACGTGAGGAAGGATCGGTTCTTCGAAATGTCATCCTTGTGCGAGAAGTTCTTCACGCCCGCCATCGCGGTGAAGGAAGTCGTGTCGCGAATCGAATCGACCTCGAGCCGGAAGGTCGTCTCCGTCCGAATCATGCGCTTCAGGTTCTCCGGCGTGTCGCACGCAAGGATCTTCCCGTTGTCGATGATCGCGATCCGGTCGCACATCTGGTCCGCCTCCGCCATGTAGTGCGACGTCAGGAGGACCGTCTTCCCTCCCTGCGTCCGCACCCAGTTCATGACGTACTCGCGGATCACACGCGCCGCGTTCACGTCAAGGCCGAGCGTGGGTTCGTCGAGGAAGAGGATGTCCGGATCCGTCACGAATCCTCGGATCATGTTCATCTTCTGCCGCTGTCCGGTCGATAGCATGCGGACCTTCGCATCCCGTTTGTCCCAGAGACCGAAGGTGTGCATGAGCTCGTCGATGCGCCCCTTCGACACCTTGCTCGGGACGCCGTAGAACTGCGAGAACATCCACACGTTCTCCCGCGCGGTGAGCAGACCGTATCCGGACGTCTCCCCGCCCGACACCATGTTGATGCGTTGGCGGATCGGGAAAGGGTCCTTCGCGACGTCATGGCCCGCAACGAACGCTTGACCGCTCGTCGGCAGGAGGAGGGTCGCGAGAATCTTGATCAGCGTCGTCTTCCCGGCGCCGTTCGGGCCGAGCATGCCGAACAACTCGCCCTCCCGGATTTGAATCGAGACTCCGTCGAGGGCTGTTACGGGACCGAGGTGCTCCTCATTCTCCTTCGGTCGGCGGAACCGCCGCTTTTTCTTCCCGGCGAAGACTCGCGAGAGATCGCGGGTCTCGACTGCGTAGGACATGGGGACGAGTTCACTCGCTCTCGAACCGGGCGCAGGCGTCCGCGGGCCTAGACGGCCAGACGCTGCCGGTATCGCGTGATGTATCCGGCAATCCGGTTCCGCATCAGATTGCTCCGAACGTCGCTCAGTTCAGAGACCATCTTCTTGTTGTGCTCGAAATCCGCCGTGAATTCGTTCGGATAGAGCTTCGCGAGCTCGATAGCCACTCGCTTGATGTACGTCGGCCGAATATTGCCCAACGATTCACTCCGCGTCCGGTTCGGGAGGCCGTCGAAGGGGAGAGCGCTAGATAAAGGTTCCTCGGAGAGCGACAACGCGCGACCGCCGCGGCTCGTCGCGCGGTCCTTCGGTCGTCCCTCGAACACTCTGCGGGCAACTATTAAATACGAACCTCGGATACGCCCGATTGAGAGTGCGCCCGCATCGGTCTCCCGGAGCAAGCGAGGATGGAAGAATCCCTGGTGAACGTGGAATTCCTGAAAAGCTCCAACAACTTCATCGCCCGCATCCAGAGCGAGCTCGGCGGGATGCGCGAATACCGCAGCTCCTCGTTCGAGGAGGTCCTCGAACAGGTCGTAATCGACCTGCAAGAGGAATTCGAATCGTATTGATCAGGTGCCCGTCCAGGTCGGCTTCCGTTTCTCGATGAAGGCGCGCATGCCCTCTTCCTTGTCGTGCGTCGAGCCGACGACCCCGAAGGCCGCGGTCTCGAAGTCGAGCCCCGCCGCGAGGGGCATCTCCAGCGCGGAACGGAGGCAGGCCTTCGCGAGGGCGATGGCGGCGGGGCTCTTCTCGAGGATCTTGTGGGCCAAGGCCTTCGTCTCCTCCAGGAGGCGGTCGGCCGGCACGACGCGGTTCACCAGGCCGATCCGTTCGGCGGTCGCCGCGTCGATCGCATCCCCGGTGTAGACCATCTCCGAGGCCCAGCCGAGGCCCACGAGGCGCGGCAACCGCTGGCTCCCGCCGAACCCCGGGATGATCCCGATGTTCACCTCCGGCTGGCCGAGCTTCGCGCGGTCCGACGCGATCCGGATGTCGCATGCGAGGGCGAGTTCGCAGCCGCCTCCGAGGGCGTATCCGTTGATCGCTGCCAGGATCGGTTTGTTGCACGCGGCCATCGCGTCTCCGAGCCGCCGACCGGCGTCGGAGAAGGATCGCATCTCGAGCGCGGTCAGGCCGACCATCTCCTTGATGTCGGCCCCCGCGACGAACGCGCGGTCCCCCGCCCCCGTCAAGATGATCGCCCCGATGTCCGCCGCCATGGACAGGTGCTCGATCGTCATGGACAACTCCCGCAGCACGGCGGAATTCAGCGCGTTCAGCGCACCGGGCCGGTTGATCGTAACGATCGCAAGGCGGTCCTCCATCTCCACGCGGACGAAGCCGGGCATGGTATCCTCCGGACCGCGAACGCGAGAGGCGAGGATGAACATTCCTCGTCCGCGGGACCGGCAGGCTCATACCCGATTCCGCCTTTCGCGGTGGTGGTGGCCGGGATGCGCTTGTCCAGAAGAGTGCTCGTCGCGAGCGTCGCCGTCCTCATGGTCGTCGCTTTTGCGTTCCTTGCTCAGCCGGCGCGCGCGGCCACGAACCGCCCCAGCTGGGCCGCCGGAGATTTCTGGGTGTACTCGTATCACGCTGCGGCCCTTGGGACCTCGTACACTGGAGTGCTCCGGCTCGACGTCGTCGGCACCGATTCCGTCACGCTGAATGGCACCACGTATCCGAGCTACCGAGTCAAGGGGAGCGTCAGCTACGACTTTGGCGGCGCATCGGTCACGTATCGAGGGGATCTCTGGTACACGGTCGATAGCCTGGCGATCGCCAAGATCTCGATCACGTTGAACGTCACGGGCACCATCGAAGTCACGATCTGGGGAAATCCGCCGCAATCAATCCATTGGCCCTTGACCACGGGGGATTCATGGACCTCTCCCACCGACATCACGATCAAGGAGGTGATCAGTGGGAACACGACGTCCCTCTACCAGCGGTTGTCGACCACCTTCTCCGTGATGGCGGACCAGACGATCACGGTCCCTGCCGGGACGTTCACGACGACCCCCGTCAAGGAGACGATGACTGGGTCCGCTGCCTACAACATCAATTACTGGTCGCCCCAGGCGGGGAACTCCGTCCGCACCGAAGGCTACAACGGGACCGGAGGCGGGCCCTCAGGCAGCTATAATATGACTAGCTACAACTACCAGGCGGGAACCTTCTTCACGACGATCTTCGTCGGCCTGCCCGTCTGGATCTGGCTCCTCCTGCTGGTCCTCATCGTCGCCGCGGTGGTCGGGGTCGTCGTCGTCCGTCGACGCAGACCGCGCGTGGGAGCGCCGCCTCCCGGATGGGCTCCGCCGCAGCAACCACCGAGCGGACCTGAGCCGCCCGGATCGCCTCCGTGAGGGCTCAGGCCTTCGTGTACTCGTACACGCCCCGGCCCGCCTTTCGCCCGAGCCGACCGGCGCGCACGTACTTTCGGAGGAGGGTAGAGGGCCGGAACTTCGGATCTCCCGTCTCTCGGAAGAGGACCTCCATCACGTCGAGGCCGATGTCCAGACCCGTGTAGTCCGCGAGTTCGAGGGGCCCCATCGGCATGTTCGTCCCGAGCTTCATCGCCTTGTCGATGTCCTCCGCGCTCGCGACGCCCTCCTGGAGCAAATTGAACGCCTCGTTCATCATCGGCACGAGGAGCCGATTCACGACGAAGCCCGGAGACTCCTTCACCTCGACGGCGTCCTTGCCGAGCTTCGTGCACAGATCCTTGATCAGGGCCGCCGTTGCATCGCTCGTCTCCGAGCCACGAATCACTTCGACGAGTTTCATCACCGGTGCGGGGTTGAAGAAATGCATGCCGACCATGCGGTCGGCGCGCTTCGTCGCGTTCGCCATTTCAGTGATGCTCAAGGACGACGTGTTCGATGCGAAGACGACCTCGGGCGGGCAGAGCCGATCCAGCTCCGCATAGAGCTCCCGTTTGATCTCCATCTTCTCGAAGACGGCCTCGATCACGACCTGGGCGCCTGCCACCGCTTCCTTCAGGTCGACGACCCCTCGGATCTTCGAGAGGATGCCGTCCACCTCCGCCGACGTCATCTTCCCTTTCTCGACGCGCTTTGCGAGTGGCTCTCGGATCCGTCGGAAACCGCCGTCCACGAAGCGCTGCTCGATGTCCCTCATCGAGACCTGGAAACCCGCGGCGGCGCACGCCTGCGCGATCCCGGCGCCCATCGTCCCCGCCCCAATCACAGCGATCTTTCGCACCTCGTCCACGCGCATCGAACCACCCGTCGGGCGCGGAATATCCATGCGGACCTAAAGAATGCGTTACGTAGTATCCGACAGACTCATATCGGGCTTGCTGCCATGCGCCGGTCGGGCCCACCGATGCGCTATCTCAGGTCGCTGAGCGCCGCAATCGCCTTGGCCGTGGCCTTCGCGTCCATCCTGATCGTCTCCCCGCCGGTGGCGGCAACCCAGAACCATCCCTCGTGGACGCAAGGGGATTTTTGGGTCTACACACGCACGCAGGGGAGCACAACGTCAACAATCCGTCTGGACGTGCATGAAAAGAGCACGCTTACCCTCACCTCCGGGACATACAGCGTGTGGAACGTGACCACGACTACGACGTCCTCGAGCACAACGGTCGTCACAAACAGCTGGATTCAGGACTCGACTCTGGCCACGGTGAGGGCCCACTTCACAGTCCTAGGGTCCGACGTCCTGGTGGACTTCGACCCGCCCCTCGTCGACGCCGTCTTCCCGCTCAACGTGAACGCCCAGTGGTCGCTGAGTACGACCATCCGGGTCGTCAGCAGCGGGTTCACCTTCCCGCTCACGTACACCGCGACCGTGATTGCGGAGAACACCACCACCGTCGCCGCGGGTTCTTTTAGCGTGGCCGTCATCCAATCACCGTCGAGCTCCGGTGGGCCTCACAATCGAGACCACTATTCCGAGGGTGCCGGGAACCACGTCCGGCGGGAATCGTACGACGCCAACGGGAACCGGGTCTCGGACCAGCAGCTCACGTCGTACCGGTACCAGTCCAGCACCCTGGGGCTCCTCCTCATTGGCATCGGCATCGCGATTGTCGCCGTGATCGCGATCGCGGTCATCGTCACGATGCGGCGCCGGCGGGCCCGCGGGCCGCCCCAGCAGCCGCCGCAAACGCCCCCGCCGCCGTGACGTGAAGTCGTGCCGCAGGCGTTACATAGACGCGCGCTCGTCCGGGCCTCGTGGCTGGCCGCCCCTATGCCGCGATCGCCCTCGCGGTCGTATCCGTGTCGTTCTCGGCCATCTTCATCTCCTGGTCGACGTCGCCCTTCATCACGATCGCGCTCTACCGGCTCGCCCTCGCGTCCCTGATCCTCGTGCCGTTCGTCCTGGCGAACCGCGCCTCCTTCAGCGGCGTGGTCGTGATCGCCTTCGCGGACTCCAGCGCCCGGAGCGCGAGCCTCGTGGGCGACCTGCTTGCGTTCCTCGGCGGGGTCGCCGCGGGCTTCTATTTCCTTGCGGGCCGCCGCCTGCGCCAGCGGATCCCACTAGTCGCATACGCCTTCGTCGTCTACGTGACGGCGACCGGCGTGCTGTTCCTGTACGCACTCGTCCTTCGAGAGAGCCTCGTGCCGGTCGGGGACGTCTCGAGGGAGATGATCCTATTCCTCGCCATGGCCCTGATCCCGCAGATCGGAGGCCACACGCTATACAACTGGAGCCTGCGATGGATCCCCGCCCCGGTCGTGAGCCTCAGCCTGGTTGGCGAACCGATCGGATCGAGCCTGCTAGCTTGGGTCCTCCTCAGCCAAGTGCCGGGGATCGCGGTTGGGATTGGCGGCGCGCTCGCCCTCGCCGGCATCTACCTGACCGCCATGGGACAAGGCAACCGGACGCGAGAGACCGCCGCCATCGGCGAGGTGGAATGAGCGGGACGACGTACCTCTAAGTGGAGGTATACCCCGTCGAGATCAGACTCTCGATTCGGGCTCGCCGGCGCGCAAACTCCTGCTCTGCCTTCCTGTGGTACATGGCCATGCGGCGGAGCAGTTCCGACCGGCCCCTCTCGGAATCCGCGCGACCGACGTAGTCCTCCTTTCGAACGGATCGACCGTTGTCGCGTTCGTAATGCCAGAAGTAGAAGTACCGCCGTCCGTCGAAGTCACGAACGCGGGCACCGCATCCGATTTCCATTTTCATACCTCTAAGTAGAGGTATACTTTGACAGGGTGAAAGCGATTTCCCATGGAGGTAGGTGAAAGTGCCCAGGCGACCTCTTGGCCAGTCGCGAGCCTTCGGATCAGCCTTCGGCCTGGCCGCGTCTCGAACATCTCCCGCCGAGCTTCCAGCGGGCTCGGCTCCTATCTCAACGGTCGCTTCCGACGCAGAGCAGCCCAAGCGAGGACCGCCACAATCGCGATGGCGGCCAGTCCCCCTGCGATGGGCCAAGGCGGGCTCGGCGATGCGGAGGTGGACGGCGGCGGACCTTCCACTGTGATTGGCGAGAGGCTTTTTTCCTGAGAGAATCCCGACGAATCCGTGACGGTGACTGTCGGAGCAAAGGTTCCTGCGGTCGCATAGGAGTGGGTCGCGGTCGCGCCAGCCTCCGTCGTGCCGTCGCCGAAGTCCCACGTGTACGTATAGGGACCGCCCGCCGCGCCGGTCGCGCTCGCGGTGAACGAAATCATATCTCCCGTGACGGCCTGGTTCGCGGATGTCTCGGCCGTGACCGTGAAGGCGGAAACCATCAGGGTGGCCGACCCCTCGCCGGTTCCGCCGACGGTATCGGTGACGATCACGGATGCCCGATGCTCGCCCGGGTTGGCATACGAATGGGTCACGGTCGCCCCTGTCCCCGCGGTCTCGTCGCCGAAATCCCAGACATAATGGAAACTGCCCGTGCCCCCTGTAACATGGGCCGAAAATGTCAGGACGGCCCCAGGGCCCGCGGCCGCGTGGTCCGCGGAAACGGTGACCGTCGGGACGGGATTCACCAGGACGGTGATTGGCGTTGTCCATTCTTTGCCCCCGGAATCCGTGATCGTGCAAGTCACGTTCTTGGTCCCGGACACCGTGAATGCATGAGACGCGGTCGAGTCGGGCCCGTGCGACCCATCGCCAAAGTCCCAGAAAAACTGGTACGGGGGAGTCCCATCGGTCGGATCACAGGAGAAGGAAATGGGTCGCCCGACGTCGGTGGCGGACGGAGTTCCAGAGGCTTGGGCCGTCACAGGTGCTGCGAGTCGAACAATCCCACCTGAGGCCACATTGTTCGAAACATCCGTTTCGTAGGGGATGGGAGGGATTTCAACGCGAATCGAATCGGAGCCCGGAGCCGCACTCGACGTGTCCCACGAAAAGGAAAGGTCCTGGGAAGAGCCTACAGCGAGGTCCGTGACCGCCTTCGTCCCGACGAGCAGGGAACCCGCGTAGGCCGACACATCGAACGACTCGGGCTGTGTCCCGCGATTGACCACCGTCGCGGTGATTGTGATCGAGACGCCGACATCCGCGGAGGCCATACTCGCGGACGCCGACCTGACGGCAACATCATGAAGCGTCGGTCGCGGGATCGTCCAGATAACCGCGTGGAAGGCAGTGGAGGCCCCATAGGGGGCCCAGCTAGTCCCGACAGCCTGGCCGACGTTGTTCACCCCGTACGACCAACTTCCGGCATCTGCCGCCAACACGCCGAGGTCCGTCATCGT
This sequence comes from Methanobacteriota archaeon, assembly GCA_005878385.1. Taxonomy (GTDB): domain Archaea; phylum Thermoplasmatota; class Thermoplasmata; order RBG-16-68-12; family RBG-16-68-12; genus RBG-16-68-12. Next base: position 19,565 of record VBMN01000057.1, on the reverse strand, counting down.
GCCGTTTTCCCAAAGGAACGCGCGGCTTCCGGAGGCGGTGTCGCTTCCGCCGACGATTTGGCCCCCCTGATTGATGCCGAAAGCGCCGCTGGAGAGTCCCCCGAGCGTCCCAAGGTCCGTCACCGCGCCGTTGATCCACAGGGAGGCGTTGGGTCCGAAGTCTCCAACAATTTCGCCCGCGATGTTGATTGCGTACGCACCGGACGGGCCGAGGTCCGTCATCGTGCCGTTGTCCCAGAGGAACGCACGGGTGTTTTCCGTGGCGTTGACCGTCCAGCCGACGACTTGGCCCGCATCGTTGATGCCATACGCGCTGCTGTAGTCATAGTACGGGCCGCCCCCGAGCGTCCCGAGGTCGATCATGGTGCCGTTATCCCAGAGGAACGCATGGTCCCATCCCGGAGACGTGCTGCTAAACCCGACGACCTGACCAGCCCCGTTGATCGCATGCGCCTCGCTGCTGTCGCCCGCGAGCGTACCCAGGTCTGTCATGGCACCGTTCTCCCAGAGGAAGGCGTGCATCGCCCCCGAAGCGTTTGTGCTCCAGCCGACCACTTGGCCGGCGTTGTTGATCGCGTTCGCAACGCTTTGCGTACCCCCCAAGGTGCCAAGGTCGGTCATCGTCCCGTTGTCCCAGAGGAAGGCGTGACCTCCCACCCCATTCGCCCCCAAGCTCGTCCCCACGACCTGCCCGACGTCGTTCACTCCGTAGGCGATGCTTGAGAAGTTGTAGGCCGGCAGGAAACCGAGATTTCGCATGGGGAATCGTGGAGGGGATGGCGGCGCAATGCGCGGGAGCGTCCAGAGGACCGCATGAGCCTGATCCCCGCTGAACCCGACCGCGTGACCATCTCGGTTGATCCCGACGGCCTGGCTGGAGGTGTCGTTGGGCGAAGTCCCGAGGTCTGTTGCGTTCCCATGATACCAGAGGAACCCGTGGATCTCTCCGCTGCGACCTGGCCAGCTTCATTGATCGCATTCGCCGTGCTGAACGATCCGCCGGGGAGGGTCCCGAGGTCCGTCATGTTGCCTTGGTCCCAGAGGAACGCGTGTTGCTGGCCCGTCGCGTTGTAGCTCCACCCGACGACCTGACCTCGGTCGTTGATCCCATACGCCCCACTTTCGGTGCCACCGAGAGTGCCGAGATCCGTGGGGATACCGTTCTGCCACAGGATGGCACGCGACAGCCCGGAAGCGTTGTAACCGTAGCCGACCACGTCGTCCGCCTCGTTGATGCCGAGGGCGAAGGTTTCCGTGCCTCCCAAACCGGGGAGAACCTGGAACGTCCCATTGTTCCAAAGGAAGACCCTGATCACCCAAGTCCCGGAATCGTACCCGATGCTATGACCGGCAACGTGGCCTTCATCATTGATTGCCGTGGCCCAGCTGATGACGTCCCCGGGAGGGGCACCGAGGTCGCGAATCGGGTAGGGCGGCGGTGGTTTGGTGGAGACCGTCCAAAGAGCGGCCCGGCCGGACTGGTCGGGCAACATGCTCTCCCCGACGGCTTGACCATGGTCGTTGATGGCGTGGGCCTCGCCGCAACAGCCGCCGAGGGTGCCCAGATTCGTCATCGTCCCGAGGTCCCAGAGGAACGCATTTCTGTCGCTCGTGCCAACGACTTGTCCCGCACTGTTGATTCCATTGGCATAGCTGTCCGTGTCACCCGGGAGAGTTCCCAAGTCGGTCATCGCGCTGTTCTGCCAGAGGAAGGCGTGGTGCCCGACGGAGGCGTTGCCGCTCGATCCGACGACCTGGCCGGCATCGTTGATGGCGCGGGCCTCGCTTCCGCCTCCCGTAGGAAGGACCCCCAGGTCCGTCATGGTCCCGTGGTCCCAGAGAAATGCGTGTTCGGCGCTTCTCCCGACGATCTGTCCGACGTTGTTGATTCCAAACGCGATCGTGTCGGACGGCCCGCCCAGACTTCCGAGGTCCGTCATCGTGCCGTTCTGCCAGAGGAAGGCGCGAAACCACTCGCACGTACCACCGCAGCTCGCCCCGACCACCTGTCCTGCATCGTTGATCGCGTACGCGACGCTGTAATCGTCGCCCGGAAGGGTGCCCAGGTCGGTCACCGCCCCGTCTTCCCACAACACGGCCCTGGTCCCGCTTCCTCCGACGGCCTGTCCCAGGTTGTTGATCCCATTGGCCCATCCTCCGCCGAGGTCCGTCATGGTGTCGTTCTGCCATAGGAAGGCGTGAGAGTCGCTCAGCCCGACAAGCTGACCGTGGTTGTTGATTCCGAACGCAATGCTGTATACGTTCCCGGGAAGAGCTCCGAGATTCCGAACATTCGCGGACGTGGTCGACGCCGTCCCGATTGTGGCCGACATGGTCACCATGGCCGTCGCGACCAATAGCAAGAGCGTGACCGCGGCGCTCCTCCAAGGGCCGCGACTGCATGGCGTCGATGACAATCGTCCGAGGACCAACATATTCCAATCTGAAGACACCCGGCTTCCGCCGAAAAGCCGCACCCTGCGTCCCTCCTAGGACGGGGAAAATTACCAAACCGGGATAAACCGAAGGGTTAGGAATGAATACTCCGACGGAAACGGTGGCGGACGGGATCATGACTCCTCAGAGTCAGGGTCTCCCAAACGATCCCCACCAAGCCTCGCTTCCATCGTCCGGAAATGGAGCGTCCCGCCCCTTTCCCGAATCATGAACCGGGCTTAGATGTCCCCTGGCCCACGGCCCTTCCGTTCGAACTGTTTCGCGTACAGCTCTTTGAGACGAGCGTAGGTGTCCACATCCTCGGGCCCCTTGTCCGACCGGACTCGGACAATCCGCGCGAAGCGCAGGGCGAACCCGCTCGGGTAATGCGGACTCCGCTGGATCTCATTGTACGCGACCTCGACGACGACCTCGGGACGGACATGGAAACCCCACCGTTCTTCCGAAGTCGCGAGCCCGCGGAGGTGTTCCGTCATCGTCTCGAACTCGGCGTCCGTCAGGCCCTTGAATGTCTTCCCGATCATCTGGAAGCCGTCCGTCGCCTCGTCCCGCACCGCGAGCCAATAATTCGACAGCCATCCTTCGCGGCGGCCACTTCCCCATTCCGCGGCGACGATCGCCATGTCCAAGAGGTCCGCGGGCTTGATCTTGAACCACTTCTTCCCGCGCTTGCCCACGGAATAGGTCGAGTCGAGTGCCTTCGCCATGAGGCCCTCGTGGCCCGCGACGAGGGCGGCCTGGAGGAACGGCTCGATCTCTTCCTTGCGCGTCGCGATGCGGCGGGCCGTCAGATACTCCGACGGCACGAGCCGCTCGAGGGACTCCCACCGCGCACGATAGGGCGCGTCAATCAACGTACGCCCATCGAGATGGAGCAGGTCGAACAAGAACAACTTCAGCGGGATCTCCTCCTTGGCCGCCGCGATTTCATGGACCCGCCGGAATCGACGCATGAGGTCCTGGAACGGCAACGGCTTCCCGTCCGCGTTGACCGCAACGACCTCGCCCTCTAGGAGAAAATCGGAGGCGGGGAGGGACTTCGCGATAGCGACAATCTCGGGCAGGCTTTCGGTCACGTCGCTCAGCCTCCGGCTGAAGATGCGGATCAAGTCCCCCTTCCGATGGATCTGAATTCGCGCGCCGTCGAGCTTGTACTCGACTGCGGTCTCACCGCCGTGTTCGGCGAGGACTTGATCGAGGTCTTCCGCCATCTCGGCGAGCATGGGTTTCATCGGCGCAAGCAGACGCAAGCCGCGGGACCGAAGGCCGAGTGGTCCCTCGAAGAGCGCGATCTCCGCGACGAGGCCGAGGTCTCCGAGGAACATGTGGGCCGTCCGAACGGACTCCGCATCGACCCCGGCGGCGTCCGCGATTCCCTCGACCATCACGCCCTCGTTCACACCGATCCGCATCTCCCCGAAGACATTCCGCAGAAGGACGTCGCGCTCCTCATCCGAGGCGCGACCGAGCAGGGACTCCAGGAGCCGGCGACGGGCCCTCGTCGAATCGGCCCCGCGGGCCTCCGCGATCTGAGCAAACATGCGGGTGGCTTCCAGAATCGTCAGCGGCCGCGGGACCAGCGTGGCCTGCTTCGTCCCCGCGAGTGCCTTCTTCAGCGTCGCCCATCCCACGTTCAGGGCGCGCGAATCCGATTCCGCGAAGATGCGACCGACGATCAGATGGACTGCCGGGGCGACCTCGTCCCGACGAAGGGACAGGAGGAACGCCGCGAGGAGTGCGCGCTTCTCGAGGCGCTTCGTCGTGGCCTCAAGTTTCGCGGTCAGCTCGGCGAGGCGTGTGAACGGAGTCTCATCGGGGATCGGCGACGTCACGGCGAATCCGGACCATCCGACGCGTCGGGTTTCAAGGTTTCGGCCGCGGCTTCAATCTTCGACGGTTTTCGGGAAAGATAGAACGCAGCCAAGGCTCCGACCATGAGCGCGCCTCCGAGGACCTGAATGGCGCTCAGTGTCTCGTTCGGGAACAGAGACAGGGCGACGAGGATGCCCCACAGGGCGGACGTCGGCAGGACGGCGCCGGTCCGCATCGCGCCGATCGTTCGAAACGCGTAGAAGAAGAGAACCGAGAACACCCCGACCGCGCTCACGGCGAGCAAGACGAGGACGGGCAGGATGTGCAAGGGGACGATGATCGGGGTTCCCGACACGCCGAGGATCACCGCGAACGATGCCGCGCCGAAGAGGAGTTGGATCTCGAGCAGTGGCACGATGGGGATGCGACGGAGCAGGACCGTGCTCGTGGTGTTGCTCACACCCCAACATACGGCGGCTCCGATGAGCATCAAGTTCCCGATCAGGAACTGAAGGAACTGGACGTCGCCGAATCTCAGTTGGGTGGCCACGATAAACGCGCCGACAGCAATCCCTCCGAGGGCTACGTATTCGCGCCGCGTCGCGCGCTCCCCGAGGAACGCGTACGCGAAGAGCATCGTGAACAAGGATTCGCTGTTCGACAGGAAGACGGAGTTCGACGCGGTCGTCCGTTCAAGGCCGTAGAAGTAGGCGATCGGGCCCAGTACGGCTCCGATGAAACCGGATAACGCGAGGAGCTTCCAGTCCGAGCGCGCGATCCGGAGACGTCGAAGGCTCGGCAGTAGCGCGACCGCGGGGATGAACTGAATCAGGAACGAGATCACAAACGGGTGGACCTCGTTCACGACGAGCTTCGAGAGGCTCGGCCAGACGCCGAAGAGGACCGCGGCGAGGACAATCGCGAGGTAGCCGCGAGTCCGCTGCGGAATTTTCACGCATCACCGCGCGGACAACGTTGCAAACCTCTTAGAGATTCCCGGGTAGGAAGGCTTAAGGCCGCCTCGGTAGTTTTGTCGCTCCGGTCCTCTGGGGGTGCGAGGAACCGCGTGGTCGATGCCCTCCGTGTAATCCGTGACGACGGCTCGGCAGACCCCCGTCTGGACCCCGCGTTGTCCGAAGAAGATGCGGTCCGCTTGTATCGCGGCATGAGCCTGCAACGGATCCTCGACAACCGGATGCTCGCCCTGCAGCGCCAAGGTCGAATTGGTTTCTACGGTCCCTCGCTCGGCCAGGAAGCGGCGATCGTCGGCGCGGCGATCGCGATGGAGCCGGAGGATTGGATCGTACCGCAATACCGCGAGCCGGGCGCGGCGCTCGTCCGCGGCATGCCGCTGAAGGAGCTTCTGTGCCAGCTCATCGGAAATGCGGAGGATCCCCTGCACGGCCGCCAGATGCCCTGCCATTACGTCTACCGGAAGGGGAACTACCTTTCAATCAGCTCGCCGGTCGGGACGCAGATCCCTCACGCGGTCGGCATCGCATGGGCGATGAGGCTCCGCGGCGAGGCGCAGGCGGTCCTCGTCTTCTTCGGCGACGGCGCGACGAGCACGGCGGACTTCCACGCCGCCATGAATTTCGCCGGCGTCTTCCGAACCCCGACCGTCTTCCTCTGCAACAACAACCAGTGGGCGATCTCCGTTCCCGTCGCGAAGCAGACGGCCTCGGCCACCTTGGCACAGAAGGCGCCCGCGTACGGTTTCGACGGCGTCCGCGTCGACGGGATGGACGCGCTCGCGGTCTTCCGGGCCACCCGCGACGCGGCCGGTCGCGCCCGGGAAGGCCACGGGCCGACCCTCATCGAAGCAGTGACGTACCGACTTGGCCCTCATTCCTCGAGTGATGATCCGTCCCGATATCGAGATGAATCGGAGGTCGCCGCGTGGCGAGCACGGGATCCGATTGCCCGCTATCGGAAGTACCTCGAGCATGCCGGTTGGTGGGACGACGGCCGAGAGGCCCGGCTCGAGCAGGAGATCGGAGACGAGATCACGCGGGCGGTCCAAGAAGCGGAGCGCGCCCCGCCCCCCGCGCTGGAGACCCTCTTCACCGATGTGTACGCGGAGATGCCGGACCACCTGCGGGATCAGAGGGACGATTTCCTCGCTCCCCGAGGGAGGTGAGCGCACGCCGAAGAAAGGACCTGCGGCACCCGCGTCCGCGCCCTCATCGTCCTCGGGCCTCATGCGGGCGCACGAGTTGTTCAAGCAAGGCCGCGCGAAGGAGGCCCTCGCTCTCCTCCGGCCCCTCTTGCAGCGGAAGGGCGAGGTCGACGGAGACGCTTGTGCTCTCGCGGCGGCCTGCCTCGGTGCGGACGGAGACTATGCCGAGGCGGCACGGATCGATCGCCTCCTGTGCGACGCGGATCCCGACAACCCGCAGGGCTGGAACAGCCTTGGGTACGACCTGTTCCACGCGGGCGATCTCGACGGGGCGCTCGAGGCCTTCGAACATGCCGTGGGATTGGAGCCGACGCGTGCGAGCACCTACTTCAACTTGGCGCGGATCGCGGCGCGGATGGGCGACAAGTCCAAGGTGATCGAGCACTTCGCTAGAGCGGTGGAACTGCAACCGGATCTCCAGGACCGGCTTGACGAGGACCCGGACCTCAGGCCCTTCAAAGACGATCCGGACATGCAGGAGCGCCTGCCCGGCGGAACGCCGAGTGAGGATCCGTACGCGGAATACTACGCCACGAGGTCGTGAGCATGCCAGCGATGACGATGGTCCAGGCAATCAACAACGCGTTGCGGGAAGAGATGCGACGGGACGACCGCGTGATTGTCCTCGGAGAAGACGTCGGGCGAAACGGCGGCGTGTTCCGATGCACGGAGGGCCTTCTCGATGAATTCCCGGAGCGCGTCTTCGACACTCCTCTCGCGGAGGGCGGGATCATCGGGACCGCGATCGGGATGGCCCTCTACGGCCTACGTCCGGTCCCCGAAATCCAGTTCATGGATTTCATCTACCCGGCCTTCGACCAGATCGTCTCCGAGGCCGCCAAGATGCGATACCGCTCCGGAGGCCAGTTCACCGTCCCGATGACGATCCGCACGCCGTTCGGCGGCGGCATCCGCGGAGGTCACTACCACTCTCAGTCGTCGGAGGCGTACTTCTGCCACACGCCCGGTCTGAAAGTCGTGGTGCCTTCCACGCCGAAGGAAGCGAAGGGACTCTTGACCGCCTCGATCCGCGACCCAGATCCGGTCATGTTCCTCGAGCCGAAGAAACTGTACCGGTCCACGCGCGAGGAGGTCCCGGAAGGAGAAGTCCTCGTGCCGCTCGGACAGGCGGCGGTGCGTAGGACGGGTGCCGACGTCTCGCTCATCGCGTATGGATACATGGCGCAGGTGTGCGTCGAAGCCGCGACGAAGGCCGCCGAGAAAGGGGTCGAGGCGGAGGTGATCGATCTCCGCACCCTCGTCCCGCTCGACGAACCCACGGTCCTCGCCTCCGTGAAGAAGACCGGCCGCGCCGTCGTCGTGTACGAGGCCCCCCGGACGGCCGGGTTCGGGGCCGAGATCAGCGCGATTCTCGCGGAGAAGGCGATCGAGTACCTTCGAGGTCCGATCGTCCGCGTCACGGGATTCGACACGCCGTTCCCGTACACCCTGGAGGACGTCTACCTGCCGAACTCAGACCGGGTCCTCGCGGCGATCGACAAGGTCATGGCGTTCTGAACGCCGCGACACAACTGGCCTAAGGTCACATCGTGCGAGCGGATCGGCGGAACGCGCGGGACGCCGACAACAGATAGACGAACACGATCGCGACGATCAGGAGTGTGAACAGGGACGTGAGGGTGGTGCCGGATCCCGCGTTCGATCGTTCGTACACCGAATAGCCGAGGTAGACGAGGGTCACCAACGTGGCGACGAGGGCGACCGCCCAGGCCCACGGCCTCATCATCAACAGTCCCCCGCCTGCGACGCCGAGCACGACGCCGATGAAGAAGTAGAGGATGCCGTTCAGGATCAGCTCGGTCCCGGAGATCGGCGCCCCAGGGATCAGAAAGGCGAGTCCGACAAAGAAGGAGGCGATCCCGATGAGAATCATGATGATCGCCGCCAGCGAGACCAATCCGCCGAGAACGGTGATGCCGACGGGACGCTGCATACTCCTCCCCCTCAAGGAAAGGAGGAGCAGGACGGGAATCTTTCCGGCGCGAAGCGCCGCGCACAAATCACGCCCACCGGTCTGTGCCACTCCTCCACGTCCCCACTCCTCCCCGGTAGGGCATTGAACGGTGCCCATAAAATGATTCCCCTCGGGGCGGAACCGCGCACGCACCGACGGTGCAAAATGTTAAGTCGATTGCGGTCTTGCGACGGATGTCGAGAGCGAGGAGACAGATGGCCCGCGAGTTCAAGCTTCCCGATATCGGGGAGGGCGTCCACGAGGGCGAGGTCGTCAAGTGGTTCGTCAAGGAAGGCGATCCGATCCGGGAGAACGACCCGGTCGTGGAAGTGATGACGGACAAGGTCACGGTCCAGATCCCTTCGCCGGTGACGGGGAAGGTGCTCCAGCTCCGCGCGAAGGAGGGCGAGGTCGTGAAGGTGGGCGCGACCCTCGTCGTGTTCGGGGAAGCAGGAGAGGCCGCTCCGAAGAGTACGTCGCCCGCGACCCGGCCGGCCGTCGCTCCTTCGGCACCTGCGAGATCGACTCCACCGCCTCCGCCGCCGTCGTCCGGAGAGGCCCTGGCCGCGCCGGCTGTGCGGCGCCTTGCGAAAGAACTGAACGTCAACCTGGGCGCGCTTCGGGGGACCGGTCCGCAAGGGCGAATCACGGAGGACGACGTGCGAAAGGGGGCGCAGACGCCCGCGATGCAGCCACGACCCGCCACTGCCGTGGCGGCGACCATGGCAGCCCCGGTCGCATCCGCGCGTGGCGGCGAGGAACGAATCCCGATCCATGGCCTTCGCAAGCGGATCTTTGAGAAGATGGCGAAGTCGAACGTGACCGCGGCGCACTTCACGTACGTCGAAGAAGTGGACATGTCCCAGCTCGTCCACCTGCGGGACCATCTGAAGGAGACCGCGGAGCGAAAGGGGCTGAAGCTCACCTTCCTCCCGTTCTTCGTCAAGTCGATCCTCGGGTCTCTGAAGGAATTCCCGACCCTGAACGCGTCCGTCGATGACGAACACGGCGAGATTGTGTTGAAGAAATACTACAACATCGGGATCGCGACCGCGACGGACGAAGGCCTGACGGTCACGGTCGTCCATGACGCGGACAAGAAAGACCTGTGGGGCCTCGCGAAGGAACTCGAGCGACTGTCGACGGCCGCGCGCGAAAAACGCCTGGCACTCGAGGACGTGCTCGGCTCCACGTTCACAATCACCTCCCTGGGGAAGGAGGGTGGAATTCTCGCGACGCCGATCATCAACTGGCCCGAGGTCGCCATCCTGGGCGTCCACAAGATCGAGAAGCGCCCCGTGGTTCGGAACGATCAGGTCGTGATCCGCGACATGATGTACCTCTCGTGTTCGTTCGATCACCGGGTGGTTGACGGTCACGTCGGCGCCGCATTCGTCCAGAACGTGCGGAATTCCTTGGAGCACCCCGCACTGCTTTTCGTCGGTCTCGAATAGGGCGTTCACTTCAGCGGCGCCCGGAACGCCATGGGCCGTCGCGGCAGACACCAAAAGGATATGGTCTGCGCGTCCCTTCGCACGCCGATGGTCCGTCAGGTCGATGTCCTCGTGATCGGGGCAGGTCCTGGCGGCTATCCCGCAGCCATTCGCGCGGCGCAACTCGGCAAACGTGTCCTCCTTGTCGAGCGGGACAAGCTCGGGGGCGAATGCCTGAACTACGGATGCATCCCGAGTAAGGCGCTCATCCATACGGCGAACCTCGTCCACGCGATCGAACGGGCTGCCGAGCGAGGGGTCGAGACCGGCCCGGTCAAGGTCGACATGACCCGCCTGCAGCAATGGAAGGGCGCGGTCGTGCAACGGCTCTCCAACGGGGTCGGCCAACTATGCAAGGGCAACGGCGTGGACGTCATGACGGGAGACGCGTCTTTCACGGGACCGGACCGAGCGACGGTGCGGACTCCTTCGGGTTCCGAGGACGTCGCGTTCACGGATGCGATCATCGCGACGGGTGGACGGCCCTCCGACCTCCCGGCGTTCCGGTTCGATGGGAAACGGGTGCTCAGCACGAAGGAGGCTCTCGAGCTACCGCGGATCCCCCTGAACCTCGCCGTGATCGGCGGCGGGATCTCCGGGCTCGAGATCGGGACATTCTACGCGAAGCTCGGGACCCGCGTCGTCGTGATCGAAATCCTGGAGCAGATCCTCCCCGGGACCGATCCGGAGGCGGTCCGGATCGTCGCGCGGCGACTCCAGAAACTCGGGATCGAGGTCCATACGAAATCCCAAGCCCGCGGATGGCGCGTGGACAAGGACCAGACCGTGATCGACGTCCTGACCCCGGAAGGCTTGATCGCCCGACGGGCGGACTGCGTGCTCGTGACGGTCGGCCGGCGACCGAACACGGACGAGTTGAACGCGGACCGGGCGGGGGTCGAGTTCGCACCGCGAGGGTACATCAAGGTCGACCGCCAACTGCGGACGTCGAACCCGCACGTCTTCGCGGTCGGCGACGTCGTGGGACCTCCGTTCCTCGCGCACAAGGCGACGAAGGAAGGGCTCACCGCCGCGGAGGTGATCGCGGGCCATCCCGCCGAACTCGATTACCGCGCCTTGCCGGCGGCGATCTTCACGGATCCGGAGATCGCGACGGTCGGTCTCCAGGAAGCGGAAGCGGGGGCCCAAGGTCGCAAGGTCCGGATCGGGAAGGTGCCCTTCGCCGCGATCGGACGGGCGCTCACGACCGGAGAGTATGACGGCTTCGTGAAGTTGCTCGCGGATCCCTCCTCGAACGTGCTCCTGGGGGCGACGATCGCCGGCCCGGACGCCAGCGACCTGATCAGCGAGCTCGCCCTTGGGATCGAAATGGGTGCGACGATCGCGGACATCGCCCTCACGATCCATCCTCATCCGACCTTGCCGGAGGCGATCATGGAGAGCGCGGAGGCGGCCCTCGGCGAGGCGATCCACGTGTTGAACCGTTGAGACCATGCTGGCGACGACGGAAGGAGAACGCCCGATCGTCATTGCGCGGGACGCATGGTTGCTGGACCTCGGTCGGCGGCCATATCGTGGGGTATGGGACCTCCAAAAGGCCCTGGTGGACCGGCGGGCGGACGAGAAGATCCCCGATGGACTAATCCTCGTCGAACACGAGAGGGTGGCCACCCTCGGCCGTCGTGGAAAGCGGGAGGACGTCCTCGACCCCGGTCTGGAAATCGTGGAGGTCGAGCGGGGTGGTGAGGCGACGTATCACGGACCGGGGCAGCTCGTGGGCTACCCGATCCTGCGGCTCCCGGACCGCCTCGAGGTGAAACAACTCGTGACGGACCTCGAGGAGGTGCTCCTCCGGACCTGCGCTGACTTCGGGATTGACGCGACCCGGGAGGGACCCGAGCGGGGCGTCTGGATTGACGGCAAGAAGATCGCCTCCATCGGACTCGCGGTCCGGCGAAGCGTGACGTTTCACGGGTTCGCCATCAATGTGACCACGGATCTACGCGAGTTTCTCAAGATCCGACCCTGTGGCCACGACGGTGGAATCATGACGTCGATGGAGAAATGTCTCGGACGACCGATCGATCTCGAGGACGTGAAGGCCTCCGTGATCATGCACTTCCAAGGCGTCTTCGGCTTCACGCTGCGCCGCGTGAACGTCAGCGAACTTCTGCCGGAAGCGTCGGCTGGGCGCCGACCTCGCCGCCTTTGAGCGCGTCGAGCTGGCGAATCAACTCCGGTACGACCTCGAACAGATCGCCCACGATCCCATAATCCGCAATCTCGAAGAGGGGTGCTTTCGGATCGATGTTGATGACGACGATCTTGTCCGACTCCTGCATTCCCGCCAGATGCTGGACCGCGCCGCTGATCCCCACGGCAATGTAGAGTTTCGGCCGCACCGTCATCCCGGTCTGTCCGACCTGGAGCGTCTTCGGGACCCAACCGCTGTCGACGGCCTTTCGAGACGCGGCGATGGCGCCCCCGAGGCGGTCTGCGAGGGCCTGGAGCAACTGGAAGTTCTTCGGGTCTCCCAGGCCGTAACCGCCGCTCACGACGATGTCCGCCTCCTCGGGTCGGAGGCCACCATCCTTCGTGAACTCATCGAACTCGAGGAGCGTCGCATCGACGTCCTTCGGCGACAGCTCCACCCGTTCATGGAGGATCTCGCCGCGACGGTCCGGGTTGTGGGGTGGCGCCACGAACACGTTTCTCCGGACGGAGGCCATCTGCGGCCGGTGCTTCTTGCACAGGATGTGGGCGAGGCTCTTCCCGCCGAAGCTCGGTCGGATCATGTCGAGGTTGCCTTCCGGATCGATGTCGAACTTCACGCAGTCCGCGGCGAGCCCGGTCTCCAGGATCGCATGGAGCCGCCCGCCGAGGTCCCGGCCGTTCTTCGATGCCCCGAAGAGGACGATCTCCGGCTTCTGCCGTCGGATCAGTTGGGCCATCACCTCCGCGAACGGGCGCGATCGATAGATTTCCAGGATCGGATCGTCCACGACGATGACTCGGTCGAGGCCGTACCCGATCGCCTCTCGCGCGAGCGCGTCGACGTCATGGCCGGGTAGGATCCCCGTGAGAGGCGTACCCCGGAGGTCGGCGAGGCGTCGTCCTTCGCCGATCAGTTGCGTGCTCACATCGCGGAGCTGCCCGGCGCGTCCCTCTAAGAAGACCCAGACCCCATGGAAATGGGATTTGTCCTCGAGGATGTGGCCGTCCGTCACGGGACGATCACCCGGTCTCGAATCAGGGCGTCAAGCAGTGCGCGGACGGACTCGCGTGCATCGCCGGAGAACATCCGTCCCGCGCGGGGAGGGAGCCGGATCGTGTCCACCTTGGCGACGATCGTCGGCGAGTTGAACAGTCCGACCTTCTTCGGATCGATCCCAACGTCCGCACACGACCAGTGGGCGATCACGCCGCCGCGCTTCACCCGGATCTTCCCGGTCAACGTCGGGGACCGAGGTTTGTTGCACCCAAAGTTCACGGTGCAGAGGGAAGGCATCTTCGTCTGCCACCATTCCGTCCCATCTTCGGCGGTGCGGCGCGCGCGGACTGTGCCATCGACGATCTGGACCTCGGACACATACGTGATCTGCGGCAGGGCCAGATGACCGGCAATCCCCGGACCCACATGTCCCGTCGACGCATCCGTCGTCTCCTCCCCGGTCAAGATGAGATCGTAGCCGCCGATCTTCTGGATCGTCTCGCTCAAGGCGTACGCGGTCGGAACCGTGTCCGATCCGCCGAGGATTCGGTCCGTCAAGAGGACGGATCGGTCCGCCCCCATGGCGATGGCTCGCTCCAGACTCTCGTCAAAGGAGGTGGGCCCCATGGAGAGCACCACGACCTCGGCCGCGTGCCGGTCCTTCAAGGTGAGGGCGATCTCCAGGGCGTTCGCGTCCGGCGGGTTGATCTCACTCGGGACGCCGACCCGTTTCAACGTCTGCGTGACCGGATCGACCTGGAGCTCTTGGGCCTTCGGAACTTGCTTGATGCACACGATGATGCGCATCGGGCGCATCCCGGAGACCAGGACACTCACATCGATCGGGCTCCCTGAAGCAGGTCGAGGAGCATCTTCAGCTTTGGAACGTCCGCGGAGGTCGCTTCCTCCAAGATGATGTCGGCAAGTCGCGGTTTCCCGCTTCCGTCGACCGTGTACAATCGCTCCGCGATTTCCATCAACAACCGCGGGTACACGTCGAAGAGACGCTCGTTCTTCATGTAGAGAGGTGCGCGCCGGAACCGCTCGAGATCCGTCAGGACGTTTCTCGCTCGGAGGAATTTTTCATAACCGGCGAGATTCGCCGCGCTCATGCCGCCCGCGGCGCGAGCCGCCTCGGCCGCCTCTGCCGCCGCGACCCCCGATGCAATCGCCAGGTCCACGCCGCGAAACGTGTATCCGTTGTTGATCAGAAATCCGGCCGCGTCGCCCGCCACGAGGACCCCCTCCCCCCAGAGGCGGGGCATCATGCCCGCTCCGAGTTCGGGGACCAGGTGCGCGCTGTATTCCACCACCTTGCCGCCACGGATCCACCGCTGGACCGCGGGATGCAGACGGAACCGGTTCTGCACCTCCTGGATTTCGATCTTCTTGCGGGAGAGGTCCTCCGAGGAGACGACGAGGCCGAGGGAGATCGATGACTGGTTCGTGTACAGGAAACCCCCGCCTCGGAGGCCCAGGGATGCCTGGCCGGCGAACACGAACGCGGCGCCCTCCTTCTCTCCGAGGCCGAACCGTTCTTGGATCGTCTCCACGGGCAGCTCGATTGTCTCCTTCACGCCGACGGACACTTCGCGCGGTTCCAGGTCCCTCTTGAGGCCGGCGGCTCTCGTGAGGATCGAGGTCGCCCCCTCCGCGATCACGACCAAATCGGCACCGACCCGGTCCTTCGGGGCGACCAACACACCGCGGACGCGACCGTCCTCCCGCCAGAGGTCGTCCACCCGGATCCCCGTCACGAGCATGGCGCCGGCCTCTTGGGCCTTCTTCGCGAGCCATGCGTCGAACTTCGCTCGCAGCGCGGTGAAGCTCGAGGCGCGACCCTGCCCGAGTTTCGGCGAATCGTAGGAAATCGCGAGGGACGCATCCTCGGTCAGGAATGCCAGATTCTCTCGGACGACGAACCGCTCGACGGGGCAGTCCTTGGCCCAGTCTGGGAGCAGGTCGTGAAGGGCCCACGAATAAATCCGCCCGCCGAACATGCCCTTCACGCCTGGAGAGCGTCCCCGTTCGACGAGCAGCGTCGAGAAACCTTTGCGGGCCAGCGTCAGTGCGGCCGAGGAGCCCGCGGGTCCGGCTCCGACGACGATGGCATCAAAACGCTCCACGGTCTCCCGCTTCCCGCTTCGGAAGAGCGGGACGGGTAAAAGTCTTTCTGCGAAATTCAGGGAGGACCCATCGGCCGCAACTCGAACTCGCAACGATCCCGACCTTGTGCGGCACAGGCGCTCTCCTCACACAGCACGTCGCGCTCCAGGAGGCTCCGGCCGAGTCCCGCGATCCATCCGGTCAGGAAGTGGCACACCGGTTTCTTCGACGGGCCGTACGCGCGGGCGAGCGGGCTGTTCGTGACGACCAGGACGAGGCGTCCACCCTCCGGGTCAAAGAGGGAGATCTCCAAACGTCCCCAACCGAGGAGGGCCGAGGCGTCCATGAGACGCCGCGCGTTCGCGAGGGTGAGCGGGGGACGGGTCGACACGATGGACTCGAACGGATTCATCCCGTCCCGGGCGCTCCTCTCCCCGGAGAGATACAAGATGCCCTTCGAGGACCCGCCGATCGTCTGCTCGAGTTGTCGTTGGATATTCACGATCGCCTCCGGGCGGACGATCACGGATGGGACCCTCGAGAGACGAAGCACCCCCGAACGCGTGTCGGCCTCCAGGGACGCGGCGAGGAACTCCGTCGCTCGTTCGGGCGTGAGAGTCGACAGGTCTGCGGCCAAGTCGATTGTCGAAGCCTTCCGGTCACGCGCGGGCATGGGGCGAACCCTCTCCGTCGCCGAAGTGCGCCGGACGAGCGCGATGCCGGGGCAATCCTATAGAAGGTTTCCCCCTGGTTGCCTCCCGTGATAACGTGGCTGACGCGGGCCACCAACCCTTTATTACCCGTCCCTGGTTTTCGACGATGTTCCTCATGCCGGAACCTCCGAAGGCGGACGCGTCGAAGCCCCTGACCGTCGACGAGCGTGTGGGCCTCGACCGGTTCGAATTCGACGAAGAGCCGTTCATCACGGTCGACACGGACGTGTGCCGCACATGCGAGCCGAAGCCCTGCCTGTACGTGTGCCCGTCGAAGGTCTACCGCGTGGAGAAGGGCGAGCTCCTCTACAACACGGAAGGCTGCATCGAGCTCGGCGCGTGTGCGATCGTGTGCAAGCACATCGGGAAGGACGCGATCCACTGGAGCTACCCTCGCGGCTCCTACGGTGTCGAGTTCCGATTCGGCTGACCCAATTCGCGCGAGGGCTCAGGCTCATAAGTGGAGTCGACGATAATATGGGAGTCATGCTCGCGGAGCGGAAACCGGACTGGCTCCGGGTCCGACCTCCATCCGGCGAGAACTATGGTCATCTGAAGAGCCTCTTCCGCTCCCTGGACCTGCACACCGTGTGCGAGGAGGCCCATTGCCCCAATGTCTGGGAGTGTTGGGGCGGAGGGACGGCGACGATCATGCTCATGGGGGACACCTGCACCCGCGGGTGCCATTTTTGCGCCGTGAAATCGGGCAACCCGCATGGAGCCCTCGACCTCGACGAACCGACGAAAGTGGCCATCGCCCTCGCCGAAATGGACCTGACCTACGTCGTCCTGACATCCGTCGATCGCGACGACCTTCCGGATGGCGGCGCGGCCCACTTCGCGAAGACGGTACGGGAGATCAAAGCCCGTCGACCCGACCTGCTCGTCGAAGCCCTCATCCCGGATTTTCAAGGGGACCTCGAGGCCGTGCGCGGTGTCGTCGAAGCGGGTGTAGATGTCCTCGACCACAACGTCGAGACGGTCGATCGCCTCCAGGCGGTCGTGAGGGACCGCCGCGCGAACTATGCTCAGAGCCTTCACGTCCTTCGGGAAGCGAAAGGCATGCGGGACGGTCTCTTCACGAAATCCTCGGTCATGCTCGGCCTGGGGGAGACCCGCGACGAGGTCCTTGAGACGATGCGGGACCTTCGCGCCGCGAACGTGGACATCCTGACGCTGGGTCAGTACCTGCGGCCAAGCGATTGGCATCTACCCGTCCAGGAGTACGTTCCTCCGGAGGCATTCGACGGATTCCGCGAGGCGGGCGAGTCGATGGGTTTCGCCTACGTCGCAGCGGGACCGCTCGTCCGTTCGTCGTATCGGGCCGGCGAATTTTTCCTGGAGAAGGTCATCCGGGAACGACGGCGGAATTTGCGGGGGTGATGGAACGACGGAAGAAGGCATGCTCCGAATCATCGACCTCGATGGCACGTACGATTCCAAGCTCGAACCGAAGCTTGGACCGGACGCCTTGAGGACGGCGTACCGGCACCTCGTGCTCGTCCGCACGCTCGACACCCGCATGCTCTCGCTCCAGCGCCAGGGCCGCATCGGCTTCTATGTGCCAAGCACGGGCGAGGAAGCGTGTCAAATCGGGAGCGCGATGGCCCTCGAGAAAAGGGACTGGGTCTTCCCCGCGTACCGCGAGCCCGGGGCGGCGCTCTGGAAGGGATTCCCCCTCGAGACGCTGATTGCCCAGGCGTACGGGAACGCGCAGGATCCGCAGCGCGGCCGCCAGATGCCGAGCCACTACGGATCCTCCAGCATTCACTACGTGACGACTTCGAGTCCCGTCGGAACGCAAATCACACAGGCCGTCGGCGCCGCCTGGGCCGCGAAGCTCCTCAAAGAGGACGCGGTCAGCCTGACGTATTTCGGGGACGGCGCGACGAGTGAAGGCGATTTCCACACGGGGATGAACTTCGCCGGGGTGTTCAAGGCGCCAACGATCTTCTTCTGCAAGAACAACCAGTGGGCGATCTCCGTCCCCGTCGCGAAGCAGACCGCCTCGAAAACCCTCGCCGAGAAGGCCCGGGCCTACGGAATGGACGGCGTCCGACTCGACGGCAACGATCTGCTCGCGGTGTACGCCGCCACGAAGGCCGCCGTCGACAAGGCCCGCGCGGGTGGCGGTCCGACGATGATCGAGGCGGTGACCTACCGGATGGGACCGCATTCGTCAAGCGACGACCCGACCCGGTACCGGCCGAAGGAAGAGGTCGAAGCTTGGGCCCAGCGGGACCCGATCGACCGGATGCGGAAATACCTCGAACTGAAAGGGCTCTGGTCGAAGGATCGCGACGACGCGTTGCGCGCCGAGCTTGACGATCTCCTTCAGAACACGATCAAGGAAGTCGAACGGAATCCCCCACCGCCGATCGAGACGCTCTTCGGGGACGTGTACGCGGAACTAGGCCCGCAATTGAAGGAGCAGATGGAAGCCTACTTGGCATCCGGAGAGCGCCGTCGCCCTGAGGTGCTGGACAAGTTCCCGTTGTGAGCCTCATGGCAGACCCGATGCGGGACGAGGAGCTCACCCTCAGGGACGGACGGAGGGTCCGGCTGCGGCCCGGAGGGACGGCAGACGCGGAGTCCACGTTACGCAACGTGAACCGTGTCGGCGAGGAGGAAGTCTACATCATGATCGAAGAGGTCCCCAACCTCGAGGAAGAGCGACGCTGGCTCTCGGCCTTCGACGGCGTGCGGAACGTGCTCTTCGTCGCGGTCGCGGACGGCGACGTCATCGGTGCGGCCGATTGCCACGCGGGGGCTTTCCGGAAGGACCGCCACGTGGGCGGCGTCGGCATCTCGATCCAGGATGGTTGGCGAGAGGTGGGACTCGGCCGCCGCATGATGGAACGCGTGCTCGAGTGGATGCGGGTGCGCGGTTTCGCGAAGGCGGAGCTGGCGGTCTTCGCCACGAACCATCGAGCACGGCGCCTGTACGAGTCCCTGGGCTTCGTCGAAGAGGGCGTCCGCCGCCGGCACGTCCGGATTCGGGGCGAGTTCGTCGACGAGATCCTCATGGGCCTCTGGCTCGGATCGGAGCCCGCCGCCGCGGCACCGTGAGTCATCCTTAAGTGGCCGACCGGTCTCTGCACGCGGGGAGTTTTCACATGGCACGACGCGCCAGGCGCGCACCAACGAGGAAGAAATCCACCAAGAGAACCACGAAGAAGACCACGCCGACGACCGCCGCCCCGAGGGGGATACGGACCGTGACGCCATACTTGGTGATCGACGGAGCATCGAAGGCGATCGAGTTTTACAAGAGGGCCTTCGGCGCCAAGGAGGTCGATCGATCTCCGATGCCCGATGGCACATTGATGCACGCCACGATCAGGATTGGGGATTCCATCATCATGATGTCCGATGAGTTCCCGGGCGGAGATTCGAAGTCGCCGACGTCCGCGGGATCGACGACCGTGAACCTGCATATCTCCTCGAAGGACGTCGACAAACTTTGGAACCAGGCCCTCAACGCAGGCGCGAAGCCGACGTTGCCGCTCGAGAACCAATTCTGGGGAGAGCGCTATGGCAAGCTCCAGGATCCGTTCGGCCACATCTGGTCCGTCTCGATGGCGGTCAAGATGAGCGAGCAGGAGAAGGCGGCGAAACGACAGGCGGCATTCGCGATGATGGGCGGGGGCGAGCCTCC
>VBMN01000056.1 GCA_005878385.1 Methanobacteriota archaeon | reverse complement strand
ACGCCGTTTCTATGACCTTCTCGGCCGGCTCAAGGACGAACTCGGGCTCACGGTGATCTTCGTGTCCCACGATCTCGGCGTGGTGAGTGCGCGGGTGGACCGCGTGGCGTGCCTGAATCGGACCCTGGTGTACGAAGGACCGCCCCGAGCCCTGCATGACGAGGATTTGCTCCGTCGACTCTACGGAGGCGGCACCGTGACGATCGCGCATTCGGAGGACGCGCCGCACACACACGGCCATTGAGAGGATCGCATGTCGGATAGTCTGCTGGACATCTTCCGGTTCGGATTCATGCAGCGGGCGCTCATCGCCGGCCTGGTCATCGCGACCGTCTGCGGCATCCTCGGCGTGTTTGTCGTCCTTCGACGGACCGCGCCTCTCGGGACGCGCTCGCCCACGTGAGTTTCGGAGGGGTCGCCATCGGAATTGCCGCGGGATTTCTCCCGATTGAGATGGCGATCCTCGTCGCCGTCCTCGGCGGCATCGGGATCCGTTTCCTACAGGACCGCCACGTGTACGGGGAACTGTCCCTCACCGTGGTCCAGGCGGCCGGGCTCGGCGGAGGCGTCGTGCTGATCAGCATCGTCGGAGGGTTGAACGTGGACGTCCTTTCCTTCCTGTTCGGCCAGATCCTCACGGTGGCCTGGTCCGACGTCGCTCTCATCGTCGTGCTGCTCGCGGTGACGATCTCCGTCCTAGCGGGCCTGTACAAGGAGTTCTTCCTCCTGACCTTCGACCCGGAGGGGGCCCGGGTGAGCGGCCTTCCCGTCCGGGCGCTCGATACCGGTTTCACGATCCTGACCGCGATCACGGTGGTCCTCGCCATGCAGGTGGTGGGGATCCTGCTGGTCTCCGCGCTCCTCGCTGTTCCCGCGGCGACCGCGTTGCAACTCCGGATCGGCCTGAGAGGGACCCTGGTGGCGTCGGTCTTCATCGGCATGCTCTCCGTCGCGGCGGGGCTCGTCCTCGCGGTCTTCTTGAATGCGGCAGCCGGCGGGATGATCGTCCTCGTGTGCCTTGCGGCGCTGTTCACGTCCCTGGCGATGGCCGGTCGCTCGAAGCGGGTCGAATCGGAACGAGGTTCTGCGGGCGGCGGGCACGCGTAGGACTTCGCAGCTTTTCGCGTCCGCCTCGTTCTAAGCAACCATGGCACACACGGAACGGATTAAGTAGCGGCCGCCGCATCGGCGCACCCTTCCATGCCTTCGCGGCCCTACAAGGACCTCGTCATCTACGGATGCTTCGTCCTGAATCGGTTGGTCGCGGACATGGGGATTGACCTCTATCAGGACGGACTCGAATCGAAGTTGGAGATCGTCCTCCCGAGCCAGCGCGGCAGCCCATGGGTTCAAGCAGGCGGTTTGGAATCGCCGAACTCCGACCGTTATGGGTTCACGCGGGAGCTCTTCCGACCCCTCGAGTGAGACGGGTCGGGATGCCTCGGACGGGCCCTTGGCTTTGGTCCCTTCTCGTCGTCGCCCGCGGGTCGCGTCGGACTGTACACCGCGGCGATCTCGATCGTCCCGGCCTTCACACGGCTCTCGGTGGAACGGAACGAGTAGGCGGAAAGCACGCCTTCCACGAATCGCCCGCCGCACGTGGCCAACTCCGGCGTCAGGTCCGTGAAGACTCGGAGTTGGATCTCGGGCTGGGTCTCCTTTCCGCCCGGTTTCCGTTGCACTTCGATGCGTCGCTCTGCGATGAGGGACTGGAGTCCGGACAATCCGGCCTGGAGGTCCTCGAGCGTCGGGTGCAGGACGCGAAGTCGGTCTCCGAGCCGGCGGCCCGCTTCGAACCACTCCCCCAAGAGCCACTCGGGGTCGCTCCGGTACAGCCGCTCGACCATCTTCCAGACCAGGCTTCGGGGGAGGAAGGGAGCCCCCTCGATGTCCTTCGACAGGCGGGACGTCTTCCAGGCGGGGAAGATCTCGTTCGCGTTTCCGCCCTGGCCGAAGACCCGCAGGGCCACGTCGAGGATCTCGTTCGTGAATGAATACAAGGTCTTGCCCCGGCTCGAGGCCTGGGCCGCAAGGGACTGAGCCGTATTCGACTCGATGTAGACATCCTGTTTCGTCATGCTCCGGTGCCTTCGCTCGTTCGACCAAACATTATCAGAAGGCGTATTAGGCCCGTGCACGCGGTCAGGTTCGGTCCGAACACCGTGGTGGTGCGTTTCGGGTCGAACTTCAACCGGTGGAGGGTCGGCCGCCCGGGACCGCTGCCGGCTCCAAGACGAGCGGGATGAAGTCGTAGGTTCCGTTGTCCCGTTCCACGGCGAGCTCGAGGGAACAGACGAACGAGCTACCCCGGAGTCGCACCCGGGCGGCCTCTTTGGTGAGGAATTCGTAGGCGTCAGGCGACACGCTTTCGTCGCCCTTCGCCCGCCAAAGGACCAGGATCCGGGCGGGAGGAATCCGGGAGGCCAGGCAGGTGTCCTCGACCGCGGCCTTCAACGCGTTCAGGTCTTGGAGCGTCGGCGCCCGGTCGAACGCCTTCACGAAGACCGCGAAGCCGGAGGAGCCGAGGGAGACCGTCCGCCAGAAGAAGGACGACGGCTGGCGCACATACGCGTCGAACGAATACGTGAGGCCGCTCTTTCCCGTGAGGAGGGCGGGGATCGCCACGGACCCCGGGATGGCCATGACGCCGCGCACGTCCGGGCTCGTGGAGCCGAGGTGGGCGAGGATCCGCTGGACGGCGTCCTTGCCCTCGGGGACGTAGACCACGGGATCCGCTTGCCGCACACGTTGGATCACGCGGTGCCGGAGGGCGAAGTAGTCGAAAAACGATCGAAGGTCCTGCATCAGCTCGAGGATGATGAACCCAAGGACGAACAGGGCGACCAGGACGACGCCGACGAACAGGAGCCCGCCGATCGAGATGATCTGCAGGTTCGCGAAGATGATGACCAGGATCAGGAGGACCAGGCGGGCCGTCGAGCCGGAAACCCGGCGCATGGCGAAGAGGAGCGCGACGATCGGGATGAACAGCAGGAAGGCGGCCCCCGGGTTCCCGCCTCCGATCGCCGCGAGGACGATGATCAGGAAGAAGTCGAGGAGCAGCCACACGGAGACGAAGACGCGGACGTACCGCAGCATCCGCCGGATCTTCGGCGTCTGGCGGTCGACGGATTCGGCCAGGTCGAAGATCGCGGCCATGGGATCCTCCACGGCGCGGGCGTCCTGGGTCGGGTGTTCGCGGTCCACGCGGAACGACACGTCTGGGGATATTTAATGGGGTCGGGAAGACCGGCGGTCGGATCCGTCCGGTTCTCGCAGACCGGGGCTCACCGAACGACCGTGGACCCGATGACCGTCTCGGCGGAGAGGACGCCTTTCACGGTCTTGAGTCGGTTCGCGAGCTGCCCGATCCTCCGCGCGTCGCCGTCCACGATGAGGACCTCCAAACACGTTTCCTGGTCCAGGTGCGTGTGGGCCGTCGCCCGAATGAACCGAAGGAATTCGTGTTGGCGGTGCAGGAGCCGATGCGTGACCATTCCGACCTCGTGTCGGTACACGATCGTGATCGTACCGACGACATGGCCGCCGGCCGCCCATCGACGCCGCGTGATGGCCTCTCGAATCAGATTCCGCAGGGCCTCGGACCGGCTGCCGTATCCTTCTTTCGTGACGAACCGATCGAAGTCCGTCAGGAGCGGTCCCTCCAGAGAGACCCCGATGCGCTCGACCGCCATTCTGCCGCCTCCGGGGCCGCACGGCGCTCCGCGCTTAAGAAGGAGCCGCTCCATCGGGCAGCGGCGGCAGCAAAGGATTAAGCCGCTGAGGATGTTACTCGCGTTGCAGTCGTGCTACTCAGCCGGGGAACCACGTGGCCTACGAATTTATTGCGTTCATGGTGTTGGCCCTAGCGCTGGGCTTCAAGCACAGTTACGACGCGGACCACTTGGTCGCAGTGTCGAACCTGATTACCCGGAGCGGAAGCATTCGGAAGACCAGTCTGATGAGCATGAGCTGGGCGGCGGGGCACATGGTGACGGCCGCGATCATCACCGTCCTCCTCTACACGTTTCGCCAGGCCATCCTCTCCGACCTCCTCGGACATCTCGATCTCCTCGTCGCGATCATGCTGCTCTTCATCGGTGTCGTCGGGCTGCTCTGGGAGTTCAACCTGTTCCATGTGCACGAGCATTGGCATGGTCTCGTGCAGCACCGACATTTTCACACGTGGCTCCATGGGCATCTCACGAAACACGGGGAACACAAGACGATGTTCTCGATCGGGATCGTTCACGGCCTCGCGAGCAACGATGAACTCCTGGTCCTCTTCGTCGTCGCGCTCGGAGTGGCCACCCTCAGCGGGATCCTCCTCGGCGTCGCCGTGTTCAGCCTCGGAGTCGTCGCGGGGATGATCGTGTTCGCGGTGAGCCTGAACTATCCGATGCTTCGGTGGGGCCGTGGCCCGGTGCGTCGCGTCGTGAACGTGGTGGTCGCGGTGCTCAGCATCGCCTATGCCATTCTGTTGTTCGCGGGTTTCGAAGGCTTCAATCCGTTTCCGTCGCCCCTCTGAGAAAGCTCTTGACGTCCGAGGTATTCGCGATTCCCTTCGTGGCAAACGCGTCGCCGTTCCATCAGAGAATCCGACGTCGCATGTTTTATAATCGCCCGAGTCTTCGGCCGCCCGTCGGGGTGGCTCAGCCTGGTGGAGCGTCGGACTCATAGGGTTTCCGTCGTGATTCGACCGCGACGCTCCTGAGGTATCCGGAGGTCACGGGTTCGAATCCCGTCCCCGACATCCCCGGGGCATGAGCCAACCGCACGCCTACTTCTGTACCGATTTGAGATCGTGATTCGCCAGACGGGATGATCCGCGGTCGACATCGGCGAGCTACATTCGGTAGGACCGAACGGTTGTAACATCCGCCGTTACACATGACGAAATACGCGGACCGTCGCTCCGCCCCCCGGAGAAGGACGGGGTGGAGCGCGTGGTCCATCTCATCCCTCGGAAGGGAATCGACATGGCGGACGAACCGAAGAATAAGATGTCACGGAGAAACTTCCTGCGAAACGCGGCGATGGGCGCCGCCACCGTCGGTGCCCTGGCCGCCGCGCCGAGCGTGCTGGGCCTGACCGAGAACGTCGGTGCCGACACTTCGTTCGGCGAGGCGGGGGTGCCTCTGATGGCCTACGTGAAGGACGCATCGACCGGGACCGTCGTGGTGATGTGGGGCACGAAGGAGATTGTCACGAAAGACTCGGGCCTCGTGTCTCGCCTTGTCTCGTACGCCCGTGGGTGATCTCCAATGTCGTCCCACCGCGAAGCGCCCGCGATTTCGAAGGATCCCGTCGCGGACAACACGGACCTCTACGCGTTCGTCGATCCCGCCGACACGTCGAAGGTGACGCTCCTCGCGAACTTCATCCCCTTGGAGGAACCCGCGGGCGGTCCGAACTTCTTCCAATTCGGGGATGAGGTTCTGTATGAAATCCTGATCGACAACGACGGGGACGGCGAAGAGGACGTCGTGTACCAATTCCGTTTCAAGACGATCGTTCAGAATCCCGGCACCTTCCTGTACAATACGGGGCCCATCTCTTCCCTCACGGACCCGAACTGGAACGTCCGTCAGTCGTACACGGTCACCCGGATCCGAGGCGAGCGGGACGAAGGCCGACGCAAGGTCCTCGGGTCGGACCTGCCGACTCCGCCGGTTCGGATCGGACCCCGGTCTACCCCGGATTATGTCTCCCTGGCAAATGCCGCGGTGCAGGATCTGGGAGACGGGGTGAAGACGTTCGCGGGGCAGCGGGGCGAAGGGTTCTACGTCGACTTGGGTTCCATCTTCGACCTCGGGGCATTGCGTCCGTTCCAGAACCTACATCTGATCCCGACGCCGGCCGCCCCCGGTGTGAACGGCACGAAAGGCTTCAATGTCCACACGATCGCGATCCAGGTCCCGAACACGGACCTGACCCGGGGCGGGTTCAATCCCACGGATCCCGCCGATCCTCGCTCCGTGATCGGCGTCTGGTCTGCCGCCCGCCGACGGAAAGGGCTGGTCCGGGAGAAGCACGGTCGAACCGTGGAGACGGGTCCCTGGGTTCAGGTCTCCCGCCTTGGAGAGCCTCTCATCAACGAAGTGGTCATCGAACGCGGCGAGAAGGATCGATGGAACAGCACCGCGCCGGAGCGGGATGAGCGGTTCCACGATGACTATGCCCATCCCCAGCTCCAGGCCCTGTTGCCGATCCTGTATCCGGGCGTCTTCCCGAATCTCGCCGCCCTCACGGCATCCGGCGCCTCTCGCGACGACCTGGTCGCAATCCTCCTGACCGGCATCCCGCCGGGCATCATCCCGGGTTTCCAGAATTCCAACGGACCGACCCTCGCCGACGAATTGAGGCTGAACATGGCCTTCGCGCCGAGTTACGATGCCTCGGACTCCGGGATCAACCCGCCCGGGGACAGCGCGAAGCGATTCGGTCTGCTCGGCGGCGACCTTGACGGCTTCCCGAACGGACGTCGCGTCTTCGACAACGTCACCGCGATCGAACTACGGGCCATCGCGGGAGTGACATATCCACTGATCGACAAGAACTTCACGCCTGACGGAGCCGCGGGCCTCCTGATGGACGGGACGAAGGAAGATCTGCCGTTCCTACCCGCGTTTCCGTATCTGGCCGTGCCGTACGAGGGGTACGAACACAAGCACGATCCGTGACCCTCGGCGGACAAGATCGGGCAGGAGCCATTCAAGGGTCCGTTCGAACCGGGTGGTCCGGATCCATACTTTGGAGACCTCGCCAGCGACACGTCCCTCCGGTGAAACAACGTAGTTAATAGAGCCGCGTTCACATCCTCGGGGAGATGAAACTGACCGAGGCCACAGAGGCCCTCGAGCGGGTGGGTCTCGGCCGTTACGAAGCCCTCGTGTTCGTGAACCTGTCTCGGGCCGGGGCGGTGACCGCGGGAGAGGTCGCCCGCGTGAGCGGCGTGAACCGCGTCCAGACGTATCGCGCCCTCGACGGCCTCGAAGCACGTGGCCTCGTCGAGGTGACTTTGGATCGGCCTCGGCGATATGCCGCGCGCGCCCTCAACGACGTCTTCCAGATGATCGCGGACGAGAAGCGTTCCGAGCTGGAGAGGATGGACGAGGTCCGAAAGGCGCTCCTCGAGGCGTGGCCCCGCCTATCCGGTCGGACGCGCGAGCGTCCCTCCGTGCGTCTCCAGGTGATCAAAGGGCGCGGGCAAATCTACCGCACGATCCGGGAGTTCGTCGCGGAGGCCAAGGAGGAAGTCCTTGCCTTCACGACGACGAAGGGGCTGCAGCGATCCTATCGTGCGGGGATCAACGAGGCCCTCTTGGACTCGATGCGCCGCGGGGTGAAGCCGCGGCTTGTCGCGGACATCAACGAGGCCAACTCCGCCCTGATGACCCGCGTCGCGGCGAATGTCCCGCTTCGTCACGTCGACCGACAGAGCGCTCGCTTCATCATCGCGGACCGCAGGTCGATCCTCGCCTTCCTGATCCAGGACGAGCGCACGATTCGCGGGGACGGAGAGACCGCGCTGTGGACGAACAGCCCTGATTTCGTGAAGGCCCACCTGGAGTTCTTCGAAAAGGCATGGGGAGGCGGGATACCCGCGGCCGAGCGACTGCAACAGATCCGCCCACACTGATTGCTGTTCTCACTTGAGGACAGGGCACGATCGCAGATGATGACTGACCGCGAAAATCGAGATCAACTCCGCCCGGGGACAGCGCGGAGCGCTTCGGCCTCCTCGGGGGAGGCCTAAACGGGCTCCGAACGGACGGCGGGTCTGTCGTAGGAAGCGAAACGCGTCGCGGCCAGTGTTCACCATTTTTGCTGAGTGATGCCGATTCCGGTGGGAAAGGCATTTTCGCTCCCAGGGATAGTAGTAGCTTTCGTGACAGTCCGAGCCACATCATCCTTATCGGGACGATACCCCGGTTCGAAAATTGTCCCAATACCCATATGCCCTGACATCGGGGGCGGGAGCCAGGAGGTGAAAGCACCATGGAAGCGACCCGCACGAAGTCAGGTGTCGGGTTCGGCCAGTCGTGGCGCGAACTCTCGCACACCCCGACGTACCAGGTCCCAGTGGTCCTCGGTTCGATCGTGGCGTTGCTCGTCGGCATCCTGACGTATGTCTTCGACGCGTCCGCGGCCTCGAAGATCGTGGCGGCGACTCCGAACGAGGCGTATCTCGTCCTGTTCGGGATCGTCGGAATGATCGGCTACAGCGTGTCGAAGCAGAACGTGCAGAACGGCTCCATCGTGGCCGCCATCGCCGGTTTGGCGTTGGTGGTCCTGGTGGCGACGCAGCTCGGCCTGTTTGCAGGCCTGCTCCTCCTCGCCGGAGCCGTCTGGAGCCTCGCGTCGACCCGCTGATCGGACGGCGTTAGGCTGCGTCTTTTTCTTTTCCTTTCCTTTTTCCTCTCAGCCGAGGCTCTCTTCGAACTCATGATCGGGACGCGACCTTCGTTCCGGTTTTTGAGAACGATCTCGATTTGGGCAAAGCGTTAATGAGTCGGTTTTGCGGTTCGCCCCTCACGAGGGGAACATGCGGGCACTCCGAATCGTGGCGGCAATCTGTGTGGCGGCGGCACTTCTGAGTCTCTCCCTGGCGGTCGTCTCCGCACACCGGGGCGGCGACGGACCCACCGAGGACCAGAATACGGTCTGGGCGGCGATCTTGCGCGGGGCGTCCGAGACGCCACCGAGGGACACGCCGGCGCGTGGCGTCGCGTTGTTCTTCCTGGGTGACGACGGCAGCATCGACTACATGATCGTCGTGGCGAGGATCTCGAACGTCTTCGCGGCGCACATTCACTGCGGTGCTCCGGGCGTCGCAGGACCCGTGGGCGTGACCTTATTCATGGGGACGCCCGGCAGCGGACCGGTGCACGGCGTACTGGTCCGGAGTTCGTTCTCCGCGCCGGACGTGGGGAACGCTTGCGGGTGGACGACCGTGGACGATGTCGTGGCCGCGGTGACCAGCGGCAACGCCTACGTGAACGTGCACACGAACGACGGGGTCGCCCCGCCGAACACGGGACCCGGCGATTTCCCTGGCGGGGAAATCCGAGGACAGCTCTTCGTCGCGGGCGATGACTGACCGCGCTGTCTGCGGTGAGGGCGACTCTACCACGTCGACTCTCGGTCGAGCGAGGTGGCGTACTCCTTCCGGATCCGCGACGTGACGGGGCCTGCAAGGTCGTACCGTCGACCATCGATGGACTCGATCGCGAGCACTCCGACACCGCTCCCGGTGAGGAAGGCCTCGTCCGCGGACTGCAAACGTTCCAGGGACACGGCCGCTTCCTTCACGCGCATCTTCTCCCGTCGGGCGATCTCGAGAACCGTCGCCCGAGTGACCCCGGGAAGGGCGCCTTCGTAGGTGGGCGGGGTCCAAAGGCCGCCGTCCTTCACGAGGAACAAGTTTCGCGCGGTCGTCTCGACAACCCTGCCTTTTTCGTTCAGCAAGATCGCGTCGAACGCGCCCTCGGCCTGCGCCTCACGAAGAGCGGCCGACTCCACGGACCGCGAGATTGACTTACACTGGCTCATCGGACCGGAGATTCGGCGGGCCACTGTAGAGACGTGGAGCGCCGGATTCGGCGGTACCTCGGGGAGTTCGCGCGACGTGATCGTCGCGCTTCCGCGGGCGGTGGGCCGCTCCCCCGCGGTGATCGTGATTCGGAGCAGTCCCTCCACGACGCCGTTCGATTCCGCGATCTTCCGCGCTCCTTGACGGAGCTCGTCCAGCGACCAGGCGAATTCGATCCGAAGGATTTCGAGCCCCTGACGCAGCCGAGCGATGTGCGCCCCGAGGCGAAAAGGCGCCCCCCGGTGGATTCGGATCGTCTCGAAGCATCCGTCGCCGTAGAGGAAGCCGCGATTCTGAATCGGGACGCGCGCCTCGACTTCGGGAAGGACGGCCCCGTCAACCCATGCGAAGGCCGTCCGAGGTCACCTCCACGCGGCCTTGCGTGAGGGCCTCCGCATGCCCGCGGAGCTTGTCGAGCGTCTCCCGGTATTCGGCCTCCGGGTCGGAATCCGCCACGATTCCGCCTCCGACCGAGAAGTACGCGGTCCCGGCGATGACGGTCGCGGTGCGGATCGCGATGTTCCAGTCCAGGGACCGGTCCCACGAGATGTAGCCGAATGCGCCTGTGTATACGCCGCGGCGGTGTGGCTCGAGGCGTTCGATGATCTCCATCGCCCGTGGCTTGGGCGCTCCGGAGATCGAGCCACCGGGGAACGTCGCCCGGAGGAGTTCCGGGATCGTCACATCGTGGCGGAGCCTCCCGCGGACGACGCTCTCCAGGTGATGCACGTTCGGGAGGGACCGCAATTCCTTCAGGACCGGTACATGCACGCTCCCGAACTCGCACACCTTCCCGAGGTCGTTGCGTTCCAGGTCGACGATCATCACGTTCTCGGCCGAGTCCTTCTCGCTGGCGAGGAGTTCCGCGGCGAGGGCACGGTCCTCGGTCACGGATGCTCCACGAGGCCGCGTGCCTTTGATCGGTCGCGTCTCGATCTGCCGTCCTCGGACCTGGAGGAATCGCTCCGGACTCGCGGACAGGATCCGATGGTCGCCGGCGTCGAGATAGCCGCCGAAGGTGGACGGGGTACGGCTTCGCAATCGCTCGTAGGCTTCTTCGGCGGTCCCTCGGAGCGGCAACGCGAGTCGGTGCGAGAGATTCACTTGGAAGATTTCACCATCGTAGATCGCGCGCTTCGCCTCTCGGATCGTGTCGATGTACGCAACCGGGGTCAACGGATCGATTGGCTTGGGTTCCGGCGGGACCGTCAACTCGTCGGGAATCGGCGCGGGCGATCCTGGGATTCGCGTCCGCGGCGCGATGACGAATGTCTCGCCCCACACGTGGTCGATGACAAAGATCCGCGAATACACGGCGAGGTGGATGTCGGGCACTTCCAGGTCCGGGGCTTTCGCGTCCGGGATCTTCTCGACCTGCCGTCCGAGGTCGTACGCGAAATAACCGACGCATCCGCCGAGGAACGGATACGCGGGCACCCCGGCGGTCGCCCAAGGAAGGTCCTCGAGGAACCGACCGAGCGCATCGAAGAGTGGACCTTCGACGGAGCCTTCGCCCCATGGCGTCGACCACGCAGCCTTCCGACCTTGGCTTCGGAACCAGCCGATCGGGTCGGATCCCAGGAAGGAATATCGCGCGAGTTCCGATCCCCGCTGCGAAGAATCGAGGAAGAAGGGCCACCGCCCTCGCGTCACACGTTGAAAGAGGGCCATGGGATCGCGACGACCGAGAGGCCGCACGGTGAGCCGGATCCCGGGAGCCATCCCGTGGTCATCCGTGAACGGCATCTGAAGTTTTAGGTTCCGCGGGGCCATCGGCGTGCGTCGAGAATGAATTTGGTTCCGTTAACCTTGTTTAAGGTTGACCTGTAATCCTGCACAATCTCCAGGGCACGGACTATCTCTAGGAGGCCGGCGTCTCGATGGCCGCGCAGATTTTTTCGAAGTCCCAGGATCCCGCCGCCTTGGCTGTCTTCGGTTTCAAGTGGTCGAGATGGCCCGCGCGGGCGAGGCGCTGCACGATCCATGCGGCATACGCGGGCGCGCCCGTCGCCCCCGGTGAATTGTAGTTCGTGATATGGTACGAACGAGGGCCTGGCAACTCGATGGCTTCCTTGACAAAGTTCCCGCCGCGGTCGACGACGCTCGCCCGGACCCCCGCGGTCCCGGGTCGGATCAGATACTTCACGCGGAGCGCGGGAAGAAATTCCTGAGCCCGCTTCGCCATGACGCCCTTCGAGATCGACGACGCCCACTCCTCCGCCGCGAGGGTGACGAAGTCGGGGTTCACCAGGAGCCTCAGCTTGTTCCGCAGGGGGAACCCGAGGAGTCTCGTCGCGAGGTCCTTGGGATCCTCGAAGAAACCGCGATAGGTGTACGGCCCAGCGACGGGGACCGCATTCGGTCCGATCTCCCGTCGTCCGTCGGCCCGGACGATCCAGTGCGGATCGAGGAACGGTAGCTCGGGGTGCCGCGGGACCGTGTAGATGTTCCGGCTCGCGAGGTGGTGATAGGCGGGGTCGATTTCCCAATATTCGCCGCGGAAAAACAAATCCGTGTACTCGCGGCCGACACCGAGGCGGTGCGCGAGGTCGATCGAATTCCCACCGGCGCAGTTGATGAGGAACCGGGTGCGGTGGGGCTCGTTGCCGCGCCCGACCAGGACGAGGATTTTCCGCCGAGGGTCGTTGAAGATCCGGTAGCCGCCGCGATCGGCGAGGTGGATGTCCAAGCGGTCTCCCGCGACGTCGACGGAGGCGACGTCGTTCCCGAGGAGGAACTTCGCGCCCGCGGCGACCGCGTCGTCGCTCAGCGACTGCGTGAAGGACCGATAGTCCACGGCCGTGTCCGTCTTCGACCAGATGGCTCCGTGGGAACGAACCTGGGGTTCCTGCCGCCGGACTTCGCCCTCGCTGAGCAAGGCGAGTTCGTCCTCGCCCATGCCGTTGGCAAGCCCCCACTGCAGGTACTTCTCGAGACGACCGACGTCGGCCTCTCGCGTGGCGACCTCGAAGGTGGAGACGGGGAGCCATGGCAGGCCGCGGGAAGCGGCGTACTCCTTCCACATGCCGTAGGCGATCTGGGCGCATCGCGCGAAGACCTTCCGGCCCACTGGGTCCAAGTAGAACGGTCGATGGACCACGCCCGTGTTCCGCCGGGACGTGTGCGCTGCGACGTCGACCTCCTTCTCGAGGACCGCGATCCGTCCTTCGTAACGATTCGCGAGCCAATACGCGACCGACGTCCCGAGGACCCCGCCGCCAACGATCGTGACGTCCCAGGGCTCCATGATCCGGATTCGAGGAACGGTCCTGAGTTTATTATTCCTGTGTACCTGCGATGAGGTGGACGACGTCTAACGTTCAATGTCGATCCGCATCAGACCAATCGTCATGCAAGTTTTGTCAGAGGGCCTCGATGCGGCGGCCCGTCTGACTTAGGCGTCCGCCAACAGCTAACGGAACGAGACCTTCTAACCGGTTCCCCAGGGAATTCCGAGGTCCGTTCCGATCTTCTTGAGGTTCTCGACGACCTTCGGGTCGAGCGGGATGCCGGCCTTCCGGTGCTTCTCCATGAGCGCGAAGCTCTTCTCGCCATGCACATAGATCCGTTCCTGCCCGTGCGCCTTCGGGCTGTCCTTGAGCTCTTGGGCGAGGCGGTCCATGTCCCGTCGGAATTCGTCGAGAGGCCGAAATGCCGCAGGGTCGAGGGCCATGAAAAAGTGGCCGACGTTCGGCCGCTTCTCATCCGCGTAAACCTGGAGTCCCGTTGCCGCTCCGCTCAGCACTCCGCTGAGGACGTCCACCATGAGCGCGAGGCCATAGCCTTTGTGGCCCCCAAGATCCTCGCCCTCGCCCCCGAGTGGGAGCAAGCCTCCTCCCAGGCGGTTCGCGAGGGCAGTCAGCACACGCTTCGGATCCGTGGAGCTTCGCCCGGTCTCGTCGACGGCCCATCCGTGCGGCATCGGCTTGCCGAGCCGGTTGTAGACCTCCACCTTGCCCCTCGGAACCGTCGACGTGGCCATGTCCAGGACGAAGGCCTTCTCCTTCAGGGCCGGAGCCGCGAGGCTGATCGGATTCGTCCCGAGGATCGAGGTCCTGCCGAAGGTCGGGACGACGAGCGGGCCTGCATTCGTCGTGCTGATCCCGATCAGGTTGTGCTCGAGGGCCATGAGACTGTAGTACCCAGCGATCCCGTAGTGATTCGAGTTCCGGACGGCGACGACACCAACGGCCGTGTCGCGGGCCTTCTTGATGGCGAGGTCCATCCCTCGCTTTCCGACGACCTGACCCAGGCTCTGGCCACCATCGATGAGGGCCGTGGCCTTGGTTTCCTTCAGGACCCGGCTCTGGTCGGTCGGCCTCATGAAGCCTTCCTTCAACCCCGCGACGTACCGTCCAAGCCGCGCAACACCGTGGGATTCGATCCCGCGCAGATCCGCGACAACGAGGACGTCCGTCGTGATCCGGGCATCCTCCGCCGGCACGCCGAGCTTCTTGAGGACCCCTTCGCAAAACTGCCGAAGCGGCTGCTCTGCGATCACCGCGGCCTCGGCCATGATGTGCCTCGGGTGGGACCGAAGAATTGTATCCGTATAAGCTTACGGTTCGGGGCGCCGCGCGAATCATCGTCCCCGACGCAAGTCCTCCCGGAGTTCCTTGGGAGCGCGCTCCGTCGCGACGGTGATCACGACTTTCGGAAGTCCTCGAACATGCTGGCGAAGGAACGCTTCCGTTCTCCGAGGATCTCTCTTCCAGGCCTCCCGGAGCCACGTTCCAACGGCTCGCTGGACCCAGAATTCGTCGTCATACAGGAGTCTCCCAAGCAGCTGGAAGGGTTTGTCCAACTCTCCCGCGAAGATGAAATCATGGAGGGCGTACACAGCGATTCGGCGGCGCCACGGGTTCTTCGACTTTGTCCAACGAAGAATCTCGCGGAATCGCGCGGGGTGCGCATAGACGATTTTTGCGACGGGTCCGAGTCCAAGCCAGTCGCACAATCCCCAGCCGGTCGCCTGGTCGACCCACGAATCGATGATCCGCCACGATGCCTCATCGAGGATCTTCGCGTATGTATCCAGTAGTGTGATGGCAAGCGCCTTCTCCTCGAACGTCGAACCTTTCCACAAAATTGCGGCGAGTCGATTTACGTCGCCCACCTCGATGTCCCGGTGCGCCTTTCGGAATGCGGAAACGAGGGCTCTCAGCCGCGGGACTCGGACGCCGAGGACGGGGACGGGCGAACCCAAGTACGATTGGGCATCCGGACTCGGCCGAGGTGGTGCGGCGGCTTTCAGCTGGGCGACCAACGTTCGGCGACTCGAGGCCGCGTCGAACGCCATCGTCGGGTGACCGGCCGGACGACAGATGACGGTTGTGGCCGGTGGGCCCCGAATGGCGCACTCTTCGGATTCTTTCCTGTCAACCCGCGAAAGGATTAAGGCACCGCATCGGTTCCGACGAATTCGGAGAGCGCGAGGTTCCATTCATGCCGTGGGGACTCCAGAACCGTCTCGCTCGAATCATCCGGCCGTCCGATGGCCACACGGTCATGCTCGCGGCGGATCATGGGTACTTCCTCGGCCCGACGCACAAGCTGGAGATCCCGCGGAAGACGTTGGAACCCTTGCTTCCGTTCGCCGATGCGGTCATGGTCACCCGAGGCGTGGTCCGCACCTCGATCGATCCCGGGGCGAACGTCCCGATCGTGCTGCGCGTGAGCGGCGGGGCGAGCGTCCTGAACGAAGATCTGTCGAACGAGAAGGTCACGACGTCGATGAAGGAGGCCGTCCGACTCAATGCATCCGCGGTCGCCCTCTCGATCTTCGTCGGGGCAGCGCATGAACACGATTCGCTCGTGAACCTGGGGAAGCTCGTCGACGAAGGCGAGGAGGTCGGCATCCCGGTCCTCGCCGTGACCGCGGTCGGGAAGGAACTCGAGAAACGGGATGCGCGCTTCCTGAGTCTCGCCTGCCGGATCGCGGCCGAGTTCGGCGCGCATTTCGTCAAGACGTACTTCTGCGACGATTTCTCGAAGGTCGTCGAATCTTGTCCGGTGCCTCTCGTCGTGGCAGGAGGCCCGAAACTGGAGACGGAGTTGGACGCCCTCGAACTCGCCTACGAGGCGATCCAGGAAGGCGCGCACGGCGTCGACATGGGCCGGAACATCTGGCAGTCCTCGAACCCGGTCGGCATGATCCGCGGGATCCGGGCGATCGTCCACGAGCGCGCGACCCCGAAGGAGGCACTCGACCTCGTGAAAGGCGCGAAGGCGAAGACGTAGGCGCGGCACCATGCGCGCCGCGATGTACTACGCGAACGACGATGTGCGGATCGTGGACCTACCGAAACCCCGGATCGGACCCGGCGAGGTTCTCGTCAAGGTCCGCTCGAGCGGGATTTGCGGCTCCGACGTGATGGAATGGTACCGGAAGCCGAAGGCGCCGCTCGTCCTCGGCCACGAGATCGCCGCGGAGATCGTCGAAGTCGGCGCGGGCGTCGACTCGCTCAAGGTGGGCGACCGAGTGTTCGTCTCCCATCACGTTCCTTGCGGCACATGCCGGTATTGTCTCGCGGGCCATGAGACGGTGTGCGACACCTTGCGGACGACGAACTTCGATCCGGGAGGCTTCGCGGAATTCGTGCGCGTTCCCTCGATCAACGTGAAACATGGCGTGTTCCCGTTGCCGAAGGAGGTTTCGGACGACGAGGGCGTCTTCATCGAGCCTCTCGCCTGCGTGGTCCGTGGGCAGCGCCTCGCGGGACTAAGGCCCGGTCACACCGTGGTGGTGATTGGCAGTGGCGTCGCGGGCCTTCTTCATGTCAAGCTCGCGAAGGCGTCCGGAGCCGCGAAGGTGATCGCGACCGACATCGTCGAATACCGTAAGGCCGCGGCACTCAAGGCCGGGGCGGATGTGGTCATCGACGGTCGCGAGGATGTTCCCGCGAAGGTGCGGGAAGCCAACGACGGCCTTGCGGCCGAACTTGTGATCACGTGCACAGGAACGCCGAAGGCGATTGTCCAGGGCCTCGCTTGCGTGGATCGAGGTGGCACCGTCCTGTTCTTCGCGCCCACCGAGCCGACCGCGAAGGTCGAAATCCCCTTCAATGCGGTGTGGCGCGAGGAGGTCACGATGACCTCCTCCTACGGGGGAAGCCCGCGCGACATTCTGGAGGCGATGGAACTCCTGGCGACCCGCCGCGTGACCGTGAAAGACCTGATCACGCACGTGCTGCCGCTCGCCGATGCGGAAAAAGGATTCCGTCTCGTCGCCCAAGCGAAGGACTCGATTAAGGTCGTCCTCCGACCCTAGACGCTCGAGTCCGACCCAGCCGGCGAGACGGAGAGGTCTCTTCTTTTGCAGACCCTCACTTCATCGTCGTTCCGACGTCGGCCCCGGTCCGCGGCATCGAGGCTGGCCCGCCGTAAGCCGGTCCCGGGGTAACCTCCTCCCAGATCTTCGTGTCTTTCGTCTCGGGCAAGTATTTCATGCCGATCACGAACGTCATTAGAGGAATCACGATCGCCCAGGCCAGTCCGGCGAAGATATTCCCCGTCCAGGCCGCGATGGCGACCGCGATCACGGGCGTGAAGCCGCCAAACTCGCCATTGCCCAGGTGGTACGGGACGGAAAGACAGGTGTATCGGATCCGCGCCGGGAAGAATTCCACCAGGAACGCAGCGATCGGGGCGTACACCATGGTGACGTAGAAGACGAGGACGAAGTTGAGCCCGATCAGGACGGGCACATTCGGGGGCGATGCGTTCGCCGCGATTCCCGCGAAGATCGGGTAATAGGTCAGCGCCGCGAGGAGGCAACCCGCCATGATGATTTTCTTTCGTCCGATCCGGTCGGAGAGCCGACCGAAGACGATGAAGAACGGAGTCGCCAAGGCGAGCGCAACGAGTACGATCTCGGCGGCGAGAACCCGATCCATTTTCAGAGACACCTGCATGAAGTACAACGAATAGAACTGGCCCGTGTACCAGACCACGGCTTGGCCTGCGGTCGCACCGAACAGCGCGAGCAGGATGAGCTTCCAGTTCGCCCAGTTTCCGAGGGCCTCTCGGGTGGGATGCTTCGAGGTCCGACCTTCTCTCTTGAGTCTCGAGAACAACGGTGTCTCACGAAGCCTCCAACGGATGAACAGCGAGGCCGCGACCAGGAAGGCCGAGAGTAGGAACGGGACCCTCCATCCCCATGCGTTGAACGTCGTCGTACCGAGGCCGAGCTGGAGTGCGAGGATTACGCCCAAGGCCATGAAGAGGCCCAGTGTGGCAGTGGTCTGGATGTAGCTCGTCCAATAGCCTCGGCGCTCATCCGGCGCGTGTTCCGCGGTGTAGACGACGGCACCGCCGTATTCGCCCCCCAAGGCGAGTCCTTGGACGACCCGGAGGGCAAGGAGGATGAGCGGGGCCAAGACGCCGATGGCTGCGTACTCGGGCAACACTCCAATCAACGTGGTTCCCGCACCCATGATAGTGATCGTGAGAAGGAACGCGTACTTTCGACCGACTAAGTCGCCGATCCGACCGAAGACGACGGCCCCGAATGGCCGCACGGCGAATCCCGCCGCGAACGTCCCGAGGGTCAAGAGGAACGCTCCCGTGTCCGCCGCGTGGAAGAACTTCACCGCCATCAAGGTCGCGAGGGATCCGAAGATGTAGAAGTCATACCACTCGATCACGGTCCCCGCGCCCGAGGCGGCGACGATGAATCGCATCGAATGTTGTTTTTCGCCCCCGAAGCTACCGGCTGCTGACCCTACCCCCGTCGCCATGCGTGAGACAACTTGGCACACCGCTAAGAGAGGCATGTTTACAGGCGAGCACACGTGTGTTCGTCGTCCGTTTCAACGGCCCCTGCGACGGCGCCTGGCATGCCTCCGCAGGCCGGGTGCGTTCAGGGTGATTCATTACCGTCTTTTACATGAAACGATTCTAGGGGAAACGTCGGCCGGAGAAGGGTCGGGCCGCGGGTGATTGGGCGTGGTCGTGTCCAGTGCCACGATTGACAGCCTCCTGAAGGAGAAGGAACAGCACCGGCCGTCGGCGGCCTTCCGGAAAGCGGCCTTGCTCCGGGACGACTCGTTCCGGCTCGAAGCGGCGAAGGACCCCGAGGCCTTTTGGGCGCGGATGGCGAAGGGGCTCGCCTGGATGGCCCCCTGGTCGAAGGTCCTCGAATGGGACCCGCCCTTCGCAAAGTGGTTCGTGGGTGGGAAGCTGAACATGTCCGCGAACTGCCTCGACCGGCACCTCAAGGGAGCGCGGCGGAACAAGGCCGCGCTCGTGTGGGAGGGCGAGCCGGGGGAACGCCGCGTGCTGACGTACCACGATCTTTGGCGCGAGGTGAACCGGTTCGCGAACGTCCTCAAGGGGCTGGGCGTGAAGCGCGGCGACCGCGTGACGATCTACATGCCGATGATCCCGGAACTCCCGGTCGCCTTGCTCGCCTGTGCCCGGATCGGGGCCGTCCACAGCGTGATCTTCGGCGGGTTCAGCGCCCGCGCGATCCGCGATCGGGCGGAGGATGCGGAGTCCCACGTGATCGTGACCGCGGACGGCGGCTATCGCCGCGGGACGGTCCTCCCGCTGAAGAAGATCGTGGACGAGGCGATCGCGGACCTCGACGTGGTCCGGCATGTGGTCGTCTTCCGTCGCACGGGCGCCGAGGTCCCCATGCGGGAGGGGCGCGACCATTGGTGGCACGATCTCATGGCCAAAGCGGCCGCCGAATGCGAGCCGGAGGCGATGGACGCCACGGACCCGCTCTTCGTTCTGTACACGTCCGGCACGACGGGGAAGCCGAAGGGCATCCAGCATTCGACGGGAGGGTATCTGGTCGGCGTCGCGACGACGATGAAGTACGTTTTTGACCTGAGGGACGAGGACCTGTACTGGTGCACCGCGGACATCGGGTGGGTCACGGGCCATTCGTACATCGTGTACGGTCCCCTCGCGAACGGCGCGAGCGTCTTCATGTACGAAGGCGCGCCGGATTGGCCGGAGCCCGACCGACTTTGGCGGATGGTCGAGGAGTACGACATCACGATCCTGTACACGGCCCCGACCGCGATCCGGGCGTTCATGCGGTGGGGCGACGAGTACCCGAAGCGGCATGACCTGTCGAGCCTCCGCCTCCTCGGCACCGTCGGCGAGCCGATCAACCCGGAGGCCTGGCGGTGGTACCAGAAGACGATCGGCGGGGGCCGCTGTCCCATCGTGGACACATGGTGGCAGACGGAGACCGGGATGATCCTGATCACGCCGCTCCCGGGCGTCACGACGACGAAACCGGGATCCGCGACACGACCGTTTCCTGGGATCGACGCGGAGGTCGTCGACGAAAAGGGCCACCCCGTCCCGATGAACAAGGGCGGCTATCTCGTGATCAAGAAGCCGTGGCCCGCCATGCTGCAGACGCT
>VBMN01000085.1 GCA_005878385.1 Methanobacteriota archaeon | reverse complement strand
AGAGGTTCTCGAGCGCCAGGGGTACCGCATCGTCGGCGAGCACAGCGGCGTGAAGCTGTGCCACTGGACGAAGGCCAGCCTGACGAAAGGCATAGGCTGCTACAAGCAGACCTTCTATGGCATCGAGAGCCACCGATGCCTCCAGATGACACCCGCGGTCGATGCGTGCAACCTCGCGTGCCAGTTCTGCTGGCGGACCCAGGAATGGGGCTCGAACTCCCTCCTGGCCGCGGACGACCCGGCGTTCATCGTGGACGAGTCCATCCGCGGGCAACGCGAGCTCCTCACCGGATACAAAGGGAACCCGAACGTGACCCGCGAGCGGTTCCTCGAGGCGTGGCACCCGACGAACGTCGCGATCAGCCTGACCGGCGAGCCGACCTTGTACAAGCGACTCGGAGAGATGATCGACGAATTCAAGCGGCGGAACATGTCGACGTTCCTCGTGACAAATGGCACGACGCCGGCCGCCCTCCGGCGGATGCACTCCGAGGGCCGCCTCCCGACCCAGCTGTACGTGACGGTGGCCGCGCCGAACGAGGAAATCTATCGGAGACTCATGGTCCCGAAGTCGGGAAACGAATGGAGGAAACTGAAGGAGACCCTCGCCCTCCTGCCGAGCCTGCCGACGCGTACGGTGATCCGCCACACCCTGGTGGAAGGTTGGAACCTCGGCTGGGAGGACGAATACGCGGAGCTCGACCGCATCGGGAAGCCCATGTTCATCGAATGCAAGGGCTACAGTTTTGTGGGCGAGAGTCGTCTGCGGCTCGAGGCGGGGAATGTTCCGAGCCATAGTTCGATCCACGCCTTCGCCGAACATCTCGCGAATCGGATCGGCTACGAGATCGCGGCGGAGCGGGAGGACAGCCGGGTCGTGCTGCTGACCGCCGACGGAGAACTCCATCCTCTTTCCCGCTGACCGAACTCACAGCGGCGGTTTTTATAACCTCCACCGGATACGACGCCGAAGGCCGTGGTTGACCTCGTACAGATCCTGCTCGACTCCTACAACACGCCTTGGATCTACATGCTCCTGGCGTTCGGATACGCAATCCTCGTCGCCATCGTCCTTCCCATCCCGATCGAGATCGCGCTCGTCAAGCCCCTGTTTGACCAGAACTTCGGCTTCCTGCTCGGGACCGGACTCGCGATCGCGGCGGGCAAGACCGTGGGCGCATGGCTCATCTTCATCTTCGGCCTCAACATCGAAGGATCGATCAAGAAGTGGTCGGTGCGCTGGCGCGTCGCCGCCTGGATCGTCACGAAGGCGGAGAAGTTCGTCCAAAAGACGGGATACGCGGGATTGTATCTGTTGCTGAGCATCCCGCTCATGAGCGACACGATCCCGATTTACGTGTATTCGGTCTTCAACGCGGAGGGGAAGGCCCTCGAACGAAACATGTTCCTCCTCGCGAATTTTCTCGCCGCACTCAATCGGGTCGCCATCCTCGGCGCGATCTGGTTCCTCGCGAAGGAATTCTTTCCAATCTAATACCCCACATCCTTATGACACCGGGTCGATTCGCGCGCCCGTGTTCGAGCTGCCCTCGGTCCTCGATGGCCCGGCCCTCCTGGACAAGGCGTTCGGGCGGGCCGCGAAGGCGACGGCGACCGGTCCGGATCGGGTGGCGCGGGCCCGGAACCTCGCGGCGGCGCGAGTCAAGGTGGCGGGACTGGCCATTGAGTCCACGCTGCGCGGCGTGGTGAAGGGATTCCCGAGTCTGGGTCGACTCCCCCCGTTTTACCGCGAACTGGTCGATCTCTTGGTGGACGAAGGCCAGCTCAAGAAGCACCTGGGCGCCGCGGATTGGGCGGCCGACCGCTCCGCGACGATCGCCCGGGACTATCGTCGACGGATCGGACGCGCGGAGGGAAAGTCGATCGGCGAATTGCGCCAAGAGGCGTACGGTCGACTGTCATCGGTCGTGAAGCAGGTCGCCCCGGATCTTGACGCTCTCATCCAGGCTAGGCGTGCGCTGCGAAAGATCCCCCAGATCGACCCGGACGTCCCGACAATCGTGGTCGCGGGTTATCCGAATGTAGGGAAGAGCTCGTTCGTCCGCGCCGTCTCCACCGGTCGGCCCAAGATCGCAGACTATCCCTCGGAGCGACGGCGATGGAGGCCCGCGCGGTCTCGGCCCTGACCGGTGACGGGGTGAACGAGGCGCTCGACGCGCTCCTGTCGAAGGTCACCAGCCGCGGTCCTGGAGACGCGCCTCGATCGGCAGAGCCTTAGCGTCCTGTCCTTTCATCGCGAGGCCGATTCCTTTCGACACTTCCGCGACCGTCGCAGGATCGTCGAAATGAGCGACGGCGTCCACGATCGCGCGGCCCCGCGTCTCCGGGTTCTCCGCTTTGAAGATGCCAGAACCGACGAAGACGCCATCGCACCCCATGAGCATCATGAGGGCTGCATCGGCGGGCGTCGCAACGCCGCCCGCGGCGAAGTTCACGACGGGCAGCCGTTGGATCTTCTTGATCTCGATGAGGATCTGGTAGATCCCTTCCGTGATGTCGTCCAGGGTGGCTCCCGCGAAGACGAGGTCGGCCTCGAGGACGAGGGGATCTTGCCCGTGGGCTGTTCGGACCTCCTTCAGCAATTTCGTGTAGCTGTCCGAGAACTTCGGAGCGACGGCGTACAGGCGGTCGTTGTCGAGGGCCTTCAGGTCTGCAATCGCGGTCGTCACGAGCCGGATATGGCGCACGGCCTCCACGACGTCGCCGGTCCCTGCCTCGCCTTTCGTCCGAATCATCGCGGCACCCTCCCAAATCCGACGGACGGCCTCCCCGAGACTTCGCGCTCCGCACACGAAGGGCACCTCGAACGCCCTCTTGTTCACGTGGAAGAACGGATCCGCGGGGGTGAGGACCTCGGACTCGTCGATCATGTCGGCGCCCAGGGATTCGAGGGCCCGGGCCTCCGCGTCGTGACCGATTCGGCATTTCGCCATCACGGGAACCGTGACGGCGTCCATGATCTCCTGGATCTTGACCGGATCCGCCATCCGGGCGACCCCGCCCGCGGCGCGGATGTCTGCGGGGACGCGCTCGAGAGCCATTACGGCGACGGCCCCGGCCTCTTCGGCGATCGCCGCCTGCTCCGCGTTCGTGACGTCCATCACGACGCCGCCTTTCTGCATCTTCGCGAAGCCGCGCTTGAGCAGTTCGGTCCCGAATCGGAGTTTACTGAGGTCCAGGTCAAGGGGCATAACGCGCCTCGGTTTGCGAGCTACGAGCCGGTGGGTATTTCTATTTTGCGTGGCGAGTTCCCTCGGCAACCGAGTTTCTGCGGCAGGACTTTGTTGGAGTGGGATGATACACGTTTGGGTGCAGCTCAGCAACATCGCATCTCGCAATATCACGTTCATCCAACTCGCGACCGCGACCATCGCGTTCGCTGCGGGGTCGGTCGCTGTCCTCGAGACATTCCCCAGGCACCCGTTGTTCGAACTCCAATTCGTCTACGGCACGGTCCGTTACTTCGCTGAAGGGGCGATGGCCTTCGGTCTTGTCGGACTTCTGTTGATTCCCGTCACGTTCCGTGGCCATGGCTGGAGACAGTGGGTCTTCGTCGCCTCGGTCCTGCTGGCTTCGGCAGGTTTCTCTGGCGGCCTCTGGGTCATCAGTCTCGTCGAGGGTGCGAGTTAGCCGGGCCTTCTGCCCGCGGCGCGGAGTCCATCTGAAGCGCCGGAAACGCTTAAGTGAACCCTCCGTTTCCTCGCAACCCGTGCGTGTCGTCTGCCTCACGGGAATGCCTGGTTGCGGGAAAGAAGAGGCCCTTGTCGTCGCACAAACGCTGGGCTTCTCGGTGGTCCGGATGGGGGACATCGTTCGGGAAGAGGCTCTTCGTCGCGGCTTGCCGATTACGGATGCGACGGTCGGTGGGATGGCCCATGCCGAGCGTCAGGGGCACGGAATGGGGATCTGGGCGGAGCGGACCCTCCCGCGGGTCCAGGGGGAACGGGTCCTCGTCGACGGACTCCGAGGACGCGCCGAGTTGGAAATCTTCCGCGGGGCGTTCGGCACCGACCTATCCGTCGTCGCCGTCCACGCCTCTCCAAAGACGCGGTACGACCGGATGCTGCGGCGTCGCCGAACGGACGATGCGGGGACCTTGGAGGCGTTCCACGCCCGCGACCTTCGGGAACTGAGCTGGGGGCTCGGCGACGTGATCGCGACGGCAGACGTCATGCTCGTCAACGAAGGAACCCTCGAGGAGTTCCGACGCCAGGCGCGAGCGGCCCTGGGGCGGCTCCATGGCTAGGCTACCGATCCACTGGATTGAGGCCCGCACCTACCGTCATGCGACCGAAGACGAAGCGCGGGTCGAGACCGCGCTGGCCTTCGCCGCGCCGGGAGTGGAATCCGCCCGCGAGGTCCTCGAGGGCCATTTCGGAAATGTGCTCGTCCGGCTGACGCGGCGCATCGATGACGGAAAGTCGATCCGCGCGGTCTGGGAGCGATGGTCGGCGGCGGGCCTGACGCAGGCGCTCGACTCCGACGTGGATGCTCGGGTCGACGAGGACGGCGTCCTCCACTTTCGGCTCGACAAGCAAGCAGCCTTCCAGGAGCGGTTGGCGCTCGCGAAGGATACCGATACGATCGATGTGCGGCTGAAGATGGTCGCGTATCCGGCCAAACCCGAGGTCGCCCGCCGCGTGGCCCGATCGATCCTCGAAGGGGCGGTCTGAGTGCGACTCACCCGCGAACAGCGACAATTGCGTGACCATGGAACGGAATCTCAGCGGACGGCGATGCGAATCCTCCTCGCGCTCGGGGAGCTCTCCGAGGCGGAGCGTCTCGTGCCGATCACGT
The DNA here is from genome assembly GCA_005878385.1 of Methanobacteriota archaeon. Classification (GTDB taxonomy): domain Archaea; phylum Thermoplasmatota; class Thermoplasmata; order RBG-16-68-12; family RBG-16-68-12; genus RBG-16-68-12. Next base: position 3,136 of record VBMN01000085.1, on the reverse strand, counting down.
CCGCGCACGTGTCTGGTGCCTCGTACAAGATGATTGGCGATCCCGGCCTCGAGTTCCTCGAGGACTTCGCCCGAGATGCGCGGGTCGTGGTCCCGACGACGGTGAATCCGCTCGGCACGGACCTGACGCAGTGGGAGGAGCTGGGCATCCCACCCGAATTCGCGGAGAAACAGGGCCGCATCGCCCATGCCTACGAGACGATGGGCGTTCGACCGAGCTTCTCCTGCACCCCATATTTGATCGGCGTCCGACCGTCCTTCGGAGAGCACGTCGCCTGGGCGGAGTCGAACGCGGTTTGCTTCGCAAATTCGGTTCTCGGAGCCCGGACGAACCGCGAGGGCGGGCCGTCGGCGCTCGCAGCGGCGATCGTCGGAGCGACGCCAGAATATGGACTGCACACCGACGAGGGTCGAGAGCCTACGACCATCGTTCACGTGAGGACGAGCCCGCGCGGCATCGACTTTTCTCTGATTGGTCTCGTCGCCGGAGAGCGGGTCGGTGCGGGACTGCCTTTCTTCGACGGATTCCAAGCTTCCGAGGAGGACCTCAAATGGCTCGGGGCGGCCCTCGCCTCCAGCGGGGGTTGCGGCATGTTTCATCTGGACCGGGTGACGCCAGAAGCACGTCGGACTCGGACGAAGGGACTTCGATCGATCACGATCAACCGACACGACCTCGTCGCAGCGAAGCGATCGTTCACGGACGGGAGCGAGGCGGACGTGATTGCCCTCGGGTCGCCGCAGCTGTCAGGGGACGAGGTGCGTGTGATCGCGCAACGTGTGGATCGCACGCCCCCGAGGATCCCCGTGTGGGTCTTCACGAGCCGGATCGTCAGGGATGCGAACTCGGAGGCCGTCGCGATCATCGAGCGACATGGGGGACGTGTCCTGGCAGACACGTGCCTGGAGGTCACGCTACTCGAGCACCGCTTTGGCACCGTCGCGACGCCGTCTGGCAAGGGAGCGTACTATCTGCCCAGTCTGTGCAAACAGAAGGTCATCTTGGACGACATCGACCGGCTTCTGGAGCGATACGCGTGAAAATCCGCGCACGGCGAATTGTGGCCGGCCGCGCCGAGGGTCGTGCGCTCGCGAGCGCGGTCCCCTTCTCCTTCGTGGGCGGAGCCGACCCGGTCACCGGCACGATCCTCGATCCTACCACGGGGGCGGCGGACGAACGACTTGCGGGACGCGTCTTCGTGTTCCCGCACGGAAAGGGGAGCACGGTCGGATCGTACGTGATCTATGGACTAGCGAAGCGAGGAGTGGGACCCGCGGGCATCGTGAACGCCTCGGCCGACGGCATCGTTGCGGTGGGGGCAATTCTGGCGGGAATCCCGATGGTGGATCGGATCGACACGGGTGGTGTGCGGACGGGCGACCCGCTTATCCTTGACGGCGATCGCGGGACCGTGGAAATCCCCGGCGTGCGGGCGACGCCCGTCGTCAGTGTGATCCTTCGGAATCGAGGTCGCATCTTGATCGTGCGCAGAAGCCAGGCGGTCGGAAGCTTCCGCGGTCATTGGTCGGCGATCTCCGGACACTTGGAGGGGCGCGAGGATCCCAAGTCCCGCGCGATCCAGGAGGTCCGGGAGGAAACTGGTTTGCGCGGCCTCGCCTTCCGAGCCGCCGGGAGTTTCGTTCACGCGCGCAACGACTCGACGATGTACGTGGTGCATCCCTTTCTTTTCGATGTGGCGAGCCGCCGCGTGCGCCTCGACTGGGAAAACGACGAGTACCGATGGGTTCGCCCGGAGGAACTCGATCGTTTCAAGACAGTCCCGCGTTTGAACGACGTCGTCGCGACGGTCCTTCGTTGATCGCCGATTTCATGGGTTCTCGCCCGAGACGGCGCTCGCGGATCCCACGATCACGCGGTCGACCTCTCTCTCGAGGAGGGTCAGCTGATGCGGGTCCAGGGCCGCCGGGTTCACGGACACGAGGAACACGCCGTTGTTGATCGCGACCTGGTCGCGGATCGACTGGACCAACCGAAGCACCGTGATGAAGTTGTTATTCGTGACCAGATACTCGATCGCATCAAGGAGGATCACACCCTTCTCACGGGTGAGGAACTGTTCCACGGCAAGAGAGAGCTTCTCGAGGTCCTTCGGTCGGACCGAGTCCTCTTTGCCGACGTTGCTTAACCAGAGAATCGGCAGCTCGGAGCCGCCAAGGCGCTCCCGGACCTTCTGCGGGAAGATCCGGGTGATGGCCATTCCGTGTTTCCCCGCCTTCTGGGCGATCTGGAAGAGCCGATACGCTTCGTCCGGCGCGGCCTCCTCCACCAAGTAGGACGAAGAATCCTTCAAGAGCGGCGGTGGCTCGTCCTCCGATGTCGTCCGGACGGGCGTCGAGGCCCCGCGCGCCTGTGGAGCCCCGCATGACGGACACTCGATGGAACCTGCGGGAATGAGCTCCCCGCAGGCGATGCACGCGATCCGGGACGGGGCACCGATGGGAGCCGTCGACAGGACGAAACCGCACACCGGGCACTTGTCCGCCCCGGGCGGGATCGCCGCCTTGCATCGGGGACAGGGCGTCGCCTTCGCGGCAATCGGTTCGCCGCAGCGGGGGCAACGGCGCACGTTCCCGGAAACCGAAGCGCCACAAGTTGGACACGACACGGAGACCTCCGTTTTCGCTGCCAGCGCATCCAAGATGCGGACTGCGTCTACGCTCTGCAAGCCCTCGATCTGGGCGAGTTCCTGCTTTGTCGCGGCCCGAAGAGCCCCGAGGCTCTTGTATCCGGCGTCGACGAGTGCCATGGCCTTCGGCACGGTGATGCCGGGAATCCGCGTGAAGTCGCGAAGGGCCTCCGACATGTGGAGCGGTGTGACACCAATCGTCACGGAATGGCCGTCCACGTCGTTCCATTCGACGACGTATTCCGAATCAACCGATCCTTCGGCGAACGTGAATTTCCGCGATCGGGTCTCTCGCGCCATGAATTCCTTCTGGCTCTCCAGCATCGTCGCGAAGTCCTTGCTCGTCTTCACGACCGTCTCGATGAAGTCGTCGACCTCGAGGTCGATCTCCTTGCGCATCTGCTGTGTCCGTCGGATGACTTCGCGCGCGTAAGCCTCCGCCTGCAACTCCGGGGTCACGCGCAGGTCGAGGTAGAGCTCGCCGTGAGC
>VBMN01000084.1 GCA_005878385.1 Methanobacteriota archaeon | reverse complement strand
TGGGGGATCGAGCACTCGAAGGCGGTCCCGGACATCCTGACGACGGCGAAGTCAATCGCGTCCGGCCTTCCGATGGGCGCCGCCGTATACCGGGCTGACATGGACTTTCCCGAGAGCGGCAAGCACTCGAACACGTTCGGCGGGAATCCGGTCGCATGCGCCGCCTCCATGGCCACCCTGGACGTAATGGAGCACGACGATCTCATCGGTCGCAGCGCGAAGCTCGGTGAGCACCTGGCGCGGCGCCTCGACGAGATGAAGGACCGATACGAGTTCATTGGGGATCGCCGCGGCCTGGGGATGATGCAGGCGACCGAGTTCGTGACGGACCGACGATCAAAGAAGGCGGATCCGAAGATTCGGGACGCGATCGAAGAGGACGCGTACAAACACGGACTCATTCTGCTGCCGTGCGGCGAGTCCAGCCTCCGGTACATACCCGCATTGAACATCCCGAGGGACGTCCTCGACGCAGGCCTCGACGTGCTCGAGGAGTGTTTCCGCCGAGCCGCCAAGTGAACGCACACTTCTCAGGTGGGAAACGTTGGTGCTCACAAATGGGCCCGGCGGTCAAGCTCAAATAGGGACACGTGTTTGCACCTCGCATGGCAGAGGGCGGAGGTGCCACCCCGGCGGAAGCGATGCGGGGGGCGAAGGGGATTTCCAGTGTCATCGTTGTGGTCATTGCCATTGTCACGTTCGTTGCGGGCCTCGGCATCGGCGCCGTGTTCCTCGCACCGCCTCCCGCTCCGCGGACCGTCACGACCCTCTTCCTGGGCACGAACACCCCCTTCCCGCCCTTTGAGTTCCGGAATTCCACGACGGACAACCTCGAAGGCTTTG
>VBMN01000083.1 GCA_005878385.1 Methanobacteriota archaeon | reverse complement strand
CGTATTGCGCCGCGGCAAACTGCACCGTGGCGGAGTTGAATTCGACCTCATTGATTATCGGAGTCCAGGCCATCACGACGAGCGAGTTCTGGGTCGAGGACAACCTCCCGGCGGTCACCGGTGCCAGCCACCTGAAGATCTATCCGGACGTGACCCAGGTCCTCCAGAATCTTCAGAACCATGTCGTTGACATCGTCGTCATCGACAAGCCGGCTGCGGTTGGCATCGCTTCGAGGAATGCGGCGTTTGTGGTCGGCGGGACGATTGTCACGAACGAGCTCTATGGGTTCGCTGTGGCGAAGGGAGATCCTCTCGGATTAGTCCCGAAAATCAATGCCCAGCTCGCGGCCATGAAGCAGGACGGCACGTACAATACAATCCTAAACAAGTGGTTCTAGGACGGCGGACCGAGCCCGTCCCGAGGAGGTTTGCGCCTCGCACGCAAACCTTTTCCCGTAGCCCTCGTTGGCGCTCGCCCTAGATGGCTGTTGCGACGGAGCATGTGGGACGCACGCGTGCACCTCCCATCTTCAGCCTCTCTAACGCGGCTCGAATCGTGGAGATGGTCATTGGCGGCCTCCTCCTGATCTCCATCATGTCGGTCGTGCTCAAGTTCGACATCCGGGATCCACGACTTTGGGCGGGCTACGGGCCAAACTTCGTCCGAGGTTTCTGGGGAACTCTCGGATACATCGCCCTGATTCTGCCCATCAGCGTGGGCGTTGGATTCGCCGCGGGATGGGCTCGCGTCTCCGGACACCGGATGCTCGCCTGGCCTGCGGGGGCCTTCGTGGACTTCTTCCGCGGAGTCCCGCCGATCGTCGTGATCCTTTTCGCCTTCCTGTTCGGCGTGGATTTCATTCCGCTGCGCGTCCAATTGTTTCTCCAAGACGTCTTTGGCACGTCTTCGAACAGTCTCCCATTCACCCTGGCGGCCTTCGCGGTCGCGTTCCATTCCGGGGCATACCAAGCCGAGATTTTTCGAGCGGGGTTTCAGTCGATCTCGCGAGGTCAAATCGAGGCCGCGGAAGCACTCGGCATGCGGCATTTCCAGACGATGCGATCGATCATCCTGCCGCAAACGGTGCGGTTGAGCTTACCACCTTTGGGCAACGAGTTCGCCGTTCTGATCAAAGACACCTCTCTGCTCGGTGCGTTGGGCGCGACCGAACTCGTCGGATTATCCCAGGAGTTCACCGCTCAGATACCGATTTCCGGAGGGCAAATCGTTTGGGCCTTCGCGATTTGGTCCTCGGTCGCCCTGACCTATTTCGTCATGACATTCCTGGTCACACGGTTGCTGCGACTCATCGAACGCCGCTTTCGGACGCCCGGGCTCGATGTGATGTCTCTATGATCCGTACGGAGGATATCCACAAGCACTTCGGAGCGCTGCATGTCCTCCGAGGGATCACGCTCGAGGTCACGCGCGGCGACGTCCTCGTGATCATCGGTCCGAGCGGCTCAGGCAAGAGCACATTCCTCCGGTGCATCAACCTGCTCGTGCGGCCCGACGAAGGACGTGTGTTCATCGACGGCGTCCAAGTGAACCGGGCCGACATCCGCCCGGAGTGGGTCCGGCAGCAAGTAGGCATGGTGTTCCAGAGTTTCAATCTCTTTACACATCTCACCGCCCTGGAAAACGTGGCGCTTGGACCCATCCGTGTAAAGAAGGCACCTCGCGACGAGGCGGAAACGAAGGCCCGTCAGCTACTCGCCCGCGTGGGCCTGGCCGCGAAGGAGCAATCGTACCCGGCGGAGCTCAGCGGCGGCCAACAACAGAGGGTCGCGATCGCACGAGCCCTCGCGATGGATCCGAAGGCCATGTTGTTCGACGAGCCGACGTCGGCCCTGGACCCGGAGTACATACGGGAGGTGCTCGACGTGATGGCGAACCTGGCCCACGAAGGCATGACCATGATCGTCGTCACGCACGAAATGGGCTTCGCGAGTAGCGTAGCGTCCCGGATCGTGTTCATGGATGGCGGGATCATCCTCGAGGAAGGCCGGCCTCTCGATATTTTCGAGCATCCGAAGAACGAGCGAACGCGCGCCTTCGTCAGCAAAATCCTCAGGTGATCGCACGGGACGACGTGGACCGTACTCTCGCAATGAATTGTTTCGGTCCGTCGAATCCGTTCTAGGGATCCTCATCATCATCGGCGCGGGTGCGGTCGTCTACGACGTCCTTGCCGGGAGTCGCGGGCTGGACCTCGGTTACTTCCAGGCGAATTGGTTGCGGTACGCGCGTGCCGTTCAGGTCAATCTTCTCGCCACTTCGATCGCGTTCGTTGTGGGTATGGGCATCGGCTTCCTGGTGGGCTGGGCCCGTTCCACCCGCACGCAGCCGATTCGAAAGATCCTCAGTGACTTCCACCAGGCGAAGGTGCAGGGAACCGCGAGGGGAAGGTCCGCCCTCGCCGTGACGATTGCGGTCGCAGGCGTTCGCCACTACCTACGGCGCATCGCGGACGGCTACGTGGAAGCAATCCGAGGAACGCCCCTGTTCGTCCAGATCATCTTCGCGTATGCGGTCGCCACAACGTTCTATCCTCGCCTTGCGGGCGTCGAGTTCTTCGCCGGCGTCGTCGCCTTGACGATCAACACGGGGGCGTACCAGGGGGAGACGTTCCGCGCCGGCCTTCAGACCGTCCACACCGGCCAAGTGGAGGCTGCACGGGCGTTGGGTCTCTCCCGGTGGGGCGCCATGCGGCACGTCGTCTTGCCTCAAGCCCTTCGCCTCGTGGTCCCGCCCCTCACGAACGAGTATATCGGCCTCTTCAAGGCGAGCGCGTTGCTGTATTTCATCAGTGTCTTCGAAATCACGTTCCTGTCGAAGCAAGAGGCGTATCAGGGCCACCCGTTCGAAAGTTTTGCGATGATCACTGGAATCTTCCTGCTGATCACGGTCACGATCGCGAGAGTCGTCCAATACTTCGAAGCGAGATTTCGGATTCCGGGACTCGGAATCGAGCCGGCTCGAGACTAGTTTTCTCCGAGGGGACCGAGCCCGTCATCCGCTGGAGAGGTTTCGAGAGGTGACGGCGGGAGCCCACGGGAGGCTCGTACCATCCGAGCGACAGTCGTCTAGGGACGGATTCCCGCGCCTCCGCCGATCGCGGCCGCCGCACGCCGCAACGAGCGCACCGGTACGGAGCCGCCCGCCCCATCGACTTCATCCGCTTCCCGCATTGAGGACATGTAGGGTTTGCGATCTTTCGCGTGACCTCCGCCAGATGCAGGACTTGAACCTTCTCGAGGTTCACCGTCCTCGGAGAGTCCCGAACGGAGCCGATCACCCGGACCCGGTCTTCGGGAACGAGGGAGCCGACCTTTTCTCGAAATTGCTTCGACGGTTCATATGCCGTCACTTCGTATCCGTCGACCGAGAAGATCAGGTGACCGCCGGTAATCGTCCGTGGTCCACGTGTGACGTCGCCGCGGAAGTCGACGGTCGTCGAAGGCTCGATAGGAAGCGCCGAAATCACGTGATCGTCCGTGCCCTGATTCGTTTCGAAAATGAGCCATCGATCGGCCGGCTCACTGCGAACCGTCCGGAAGGCCCCCACGAGGTCTTTCACATGATCGCCGCGAATTCCGAGGAGTACGGGGCAAGGCGACCGGGGAGCAATCACGATCCGCGCGTTCTCATGATCGTAGTTGTTGAATGTCGAAGGGAACGCCCGGTCCATCCGACGAACCGACTCAGGGTCTACTTCCCTAGGCGTTCCCCACGCGATCGGATGTCGGTACGCGAGAATCTCATACGTCCGGTCATGTGGATGCCAGGCCGTTGCGGCGGTGGCACCGATGACTCCCCGACCTTCCTTGTACTCACGCACGAGTCCCAAACCCCGACCCGCATCCAAGGCTTCTTCTTTCGAGATGATTCGGCGAACGGCCCTCCAATAGAGGCGGGCGGTCGGAGGACGACGGAACACGACAAAGGCGGGATTCGTCGTGGGATCCCCAAAGCAGGCCCACCGTTCGACGAGTCTTTCAATCCGACCTACGACCGAGCGAGGGTCGTCATTGCCCGTTGATCTCGGGAAGGAGAGAATCGATCGACCGGCGATTTCCCCGATCGGGGTCGACTCGCCTCGCCCTCGCCCGAATCGCACACACAGTGCGCCATTACCCCGGGTTTTCCAGGGGACATTCGGATTCAGCCGCACGATCCGCGGATACCCAATGAGGTCCAGATCCGTCGATAGCTCGCGTACGAGTTCCGTCGCGAGGAATGTGGTACACATACCGCGCAAGCTGTCCGTATCGTCGAGGCCAATCCAGAGGACCATGTCGTCGTCTGGCAAATGCGAATCGCGACAAAAATCCGTCGTCGCCGGGAAGCTTCAAATAGCCTCACCCCTTAGGACGCATCGACCCATGCCGATTCGAACGTTTGAGTTGTCCAGTGTGGACGGTCGCCGATTCGTGAAGGCGACGGAGCGATGGGTGAACCTCCGAGTCGATCACAACAGCACCGTCACGCTCATCTCCGAACTCGGGGACCGCCAGGCCTCCGTGGACTTTCGCTTCACGGCGAACTACCATGCCTCCGAGGCGGTCGTCGGCCTAATTCAGATCGAAGGGAACATC
>VBMN01000055.1 GCA_005878385.1 Methanobacteriota archaeon | reverse complement strand
GGTGAACTCGATATCCTGCACGTCGCGGTAGTGCTTCTCGAGCAGCTCGGCGACGTCCGCGAATTGTCCGTACACGGTCGGGAAGGTCTCACGGAGCTGCGCGATCGTCATCGGCGTGCGAATGCCCGCAACCACGTCCTCGCCCTGGGCATTCGCGAGAAATTCTCCATAGAGCTGCTTCTCGCCGGTCGACGGGTTCCGGGTGAAGGCCACTCCCGTGCCGGAATCGGGTCCCATGTTCCCGAAGACCATCGTCTGGACGTTCGCGGCGGTCCCCAGGTCGTGCGGGATCTTGTTGAAGTTCCGGTAGTCCACAGCTCGCTTGCCGTCCCAGGATCGGAAGACGGCCGCGATCGCTTGCTGCATCTGTGCCTTCGGATCCTGCGGAAAGTCCTCGGCCACTCGGTCCCGGTACAGTCGTTTGAAATCCGCCACAACCGCGATGAGGTCTTCGCCCGAAAGATCCGTATCCTTCTTTGCGCCCGCCTTGGCCTTGTGCTCCTCCAGGATCGCCTCGAAGGTCCGTCCGTCGACGTCTTTCACGATCCGACCGAACATCGCGATGAGCCGACGGTATGCGTCCCAGGCGAACCGGGCGTTCGAGACGCGCGCGAGCGTTTCCACGGTCGCGTCGTTCAGGCCCAAATTGAGAACCGTATCCATCATCCCCGGCATCGAGAACTTCGCGCCGGACCGGACGGAGACGAGCAACGGATTTGCCGTATCCCCAAACCGCCGGCCGATCTTCGCCTCGACGGTCGAGAGCCCTTCCTCCACCTGCTTCCAGAGGCCGGGCGGGAACCGGCCCTTCCGCGCATACGCGTTGCAGGCTTTCGTCGTGATCGTGAAGCCGGGCGGGACTGGGAGGCCAAGCCGCGTCATCTCGGCGAGCCCGGCGCCTTTACCGCCAAGCAGGTCCCGCATGGAGGCGTCCCCCTCTTCGAACAGGTAGACGTGCTTCGCCAGGCCAGGACCCCTATCGCAGTAGTCTCGAGCGTTATTTAACAATTATCCGAAGGCGTTCGCGCGGGTCCCGAGATCTTCGAGCAACTTCGCACAACGGACGATCGCCACCAAGCCGTACAGCTGGTGGAGGAGCACGAGCTTCGTGCCCAGCGGCACGCCCGGTTCTTCGAACTTGGCGAACAGCGCGTCGATTCCGCCGCGGGCCTCTCGAATCGAATCCATGCTCTCCGGTCGCCGGAAGTCGGCCGCCAGGGACCACAAGGCATCTTGGACCACGATCGCGTGGGCCCGGTACGTGGCCAGCAGGACGGCGTCGCTCCCGGCGATGTATTGGCGACTCCCGAGGAACATGAGTCCCTCCGACAGACCGCTCATCAGGAACCGCATCAGGCTCGGGCGTTCCGCGGTCAGGATGTTCTCGATCGCGAGTACGCCGACCGAGGCGAGATCGAAGTAACTCGCCGTTCCAGCGGACCGACTCGACGCCGCGAAACCGCCGATCTCCTGTCCGAACTGGTAGAAGCGGGACAGGGCATCCACGGCGGCCTCTCCGGTCGCTTGGAGGGAATCCTGCTTCTGCACATCCAGCCAACGGATGACGACCTGAAGCTCCCCCCGGAGTTTCAGCAAAGATGCCGGCCTCAAGTCGGAAAGGCACTCCCGAAAGGCCGTTCGGTAGCTTTCCACGAGAGCGTTCGCATCCTCCGGCGGCATTGCTCAGAGATGGGAGGGTCCGGTCTAAAAGGGTTTGGCGGGAGAACCTAGAATCCCATCTGGTAGGCCTTGAGGTCCGCCCGCTTCCGTTCGAGGAACCGGTACACGGTCTTGTGCTCGCTGCCGCGGAGGAGCATGACGACCGCGTCCCGGGCGATCGCCATTTCGAAGGGGCCTCCGATCAAGGCCACGGTGTGTCCCCACACGCTCACGTCGACCCCGGTGAGCTCCTCAATGATGCGTCGGGTCTTCCCCCGTGTGCCGATGAGTCGGGCTCGGATCTGCGCGACCCGGTTCTTCGAATGGGCGAAGTCCTTGATATCCAGGATCTCCAGGTACGCGTCCTCGTCAAGGAGGCGGAACGCGCGATCCTCGGAGAATCCGCGGGCCATCGCTTGCACGATGTCGCGGGCCTTCAGGGCCAAGACGGGGTCCGACGCGCCGGTTTCGTCGATCGTGACCTCGCCGCTCACGGAGTCGACTGCAATCCGGGTGCCGGTCGACTGCTGGAGCCTCTGCTTCGTCACTCCGTCCGGGCCAATGAGGACGCCGAGCCGTTCCGAGGGAATCCGGGCGTACAACATATCAGTCTCGCAGAATTGCCTGTTCGAGGGAAGCCGGAGTCACGTCGACCCGGAGGCGTTTGAAGAACCGAGCAATGTTGCCCACGTCCCGGCGAAACCATTCCTCGGCGTGGGGATGGTCCAACGGCACCGCCTGACCGACGTCGATCACGACGACCCTATCCTGCCACCAGAGGAGGTTGTATTCGCTCATGTCCGCATGGACGAGCCGGGATTTCCGGATCGCACGCAGGTTCGCGACGACATCCTGGTACACCGCCGCGGGTGACTCCAACGCGATCTCACGGAGGGAGGGAGCGGGCATCGTCTCGTCCCCGACGTACTCCATCACCAACACGTTATCGAGGACCCGCTCCGGCGTCGGGACTCGAACACCTGCATCCTCCATCCGCACCAGGTTCTTGTATTCCTTCTGGGCCCACGCGAAGATAGTCGGTTTCGTCGCCCTCTTTACGCGCTTGAATCGAGGATCGCCCTCGATGTACAGGGCGATGTTTCGAAAGGTCGCGGTGTTGATCCGATAGATTTTGAGTGCCTTCGCGTGACCTCCGGCGTCCGTCGCATGGAAGACGTTCGCCTCCTTCCCCGTGCTCACGGGTCTTCGTGTAGCGGTGCTTGATGTCGCACTTTTCATCCTGGAATTGCCAGACCTTGACCACGAGGAGGTCGCCCTCGCGGATCCACATGCGTTTCTTCAACTTGCCCGGGATCCGACCGAGTCGACTCTTGCCGTCCGCGCACATCACACGGACGCGAGACGCCCCGAGCAGTTGGTCCGCGATACCGAGGATTTCGCCGTCCTTCGTGCGCGGCATCCGGACTCGGACGACCTCTTCTTCGGCCACTTCCGTGTCGATGGGGAGGGATGGCTTAAACGTTTGCGGGTTCACTCACTCCGGGAGATCGACGGCGTCGGGAACGAGAGCTCGGTCTTCGATGCGCGTCTCCCCCACGGGCGCATACGGGAAGGGAACCGGCGGAGTCTCGAAGAACGTGGGACTCACGATGTCGACCCCTTCCGGAAGCGCGTATGGCTGATCGTCCACGTGGCCGAACCAGTAGACGACCGCGCCGTCACCGAACAGGTCGCTGTAGGGCTGCAGCTGCTTCTTGATGTGCCGCCGAATCTCGTACGGATCACCGAAGGTCGCCTTCGACTCGATCCAGTACTTGCGGGAGCCGTTCATCTCGAGAGGCTTGTGCATCAAGATGTCTGGTGTCTTGTCGTACTTCGCGCGGAGTTCCTTCTCCGTCTCGTATTGGAGACCGCGGGCATTGAGCCAGGTGGAAAGCTTGGCTTCGCCCCAACGACCGCGGGCGTATTGGCGGGCGGTCCCTTCCGGGGAATACACGATGTCCGCCCGGTTCACTTCCTCGAGCTCCCGTCGCAGGCGCTTGTCCTTCACGGAATCAATGTCGTTGATCATTTTCCAGAAGTTCTTGCGGGAGATCCTCCGTTGTTCGAGGACCATCAGGGCGGTCAGGATTGCTGGGAAATCGAACCGACGGGCGATCTCGAGCAAGCTCGTCCCGTTCTGCCACATGAACGCGAGGCGCCGGGCCTGAGCTTTCACTCGATAGAACTTCTTCGTCGTATCGCGGACGACCCGCTGCGTGTAGACGACCAGGAGGAGCTCCTTGTCGTAACCGAGGTTCTCGGCGAGGAAGTCGATGTCTTGGACCGTCCCGAGTTTTCGGTAAAGGTCCTGATACTCACCTAATTTCATCGATAAGGCCACTAGACCACACTGAAGGGATGAAAGGAACTCGGTGCACCAACAAAAGAGCGTACTTAAAGGTTTGCGGGTGAAGCGCGGGAACGCGAACACGAAAGCGCGCTGGCACCGCAGGCGAACCGCTCCCTCCCGTCATCGCGGTCCGCGCTCCCCGCGAATGGCTAAATAGGTCGGTATTCGTCGCATCCTCGGTGCCGACGGATATCTCGAAGATCATCAGTGACGCCGCCTACCAGGCGTACGAACGCCGGCTCCTGCACCAGGTGAAGCAGACCTCGGTGCCGCATCATGTGGCGATCATCATGGACGGGAACCGCCGGTTCGCACGTGAGATCGGCCTCGGGAACGTCCTCGATGGGCATGTGAAAGGCCGGGACAAGCTTGAGGAGGTCCTGGAGTGGTGCCTCGAGGTCGGCGTCCGCATCCTGACCGTCTTCGCGTTCTCGACGGAGAACATCCGGCGGGCGAACGAGGAGGTCCAGCACCTGATGCACCTGTTCGCGGAGAACTTTCGTCGGGTCGGGGACGACGAACGGGTCCACCGCCACAAGATCCGCGTGAGCGTCTTCGGCAACCGGGAACTGCTCCCGCCCGAGGTGATCGAAGCGATCGAGTACGCGGAAGGTCGGACCGAACAATATGACCAGTACCGTTTCAATGTGGCCGTGGCGTACGGCGGCCGGGAGGAAATCCTGCGGGCGATCCGCGACGTGGTCCAGGACGCCCAAGCCGGGAAGGTCAATCCGGACGACGTGGATGAGAAGTTCTTCTCGAAACGCCTCTACACCGCAGACCTCCCGGATCCGGACCTCGTCCTGCGAACGAGCGGGGAGGAGCGCATTTCGAACTTCTTGCTGTGGCAACTTGCGTATTCGGAGTTGTACTTTGTCGACGTCTACTGGCCCGGCTTCCGAAAGATCGACTTCCTCCGCGCCCTTCGATCGTATCAGATGCGCCAGCGACGCTACGGAGAATAGGCTTACCGGAGCCCTTAAGTCTCGTCGCCAGCTTGCGCGGCCGCATGAAGGGAGAGGTCGTCTTCTACCGACTCTTCGACGTAGGTGCGTCGGTGGACCTGGACGAGATCCAGAAGACGATCGACATGCCCTTCCTGTCGGGCCGCTTCCCGTCCGAGCGGGCCGCGCCGCGGTATGCCCGATTCGCGCAGCCGCTGCTCGTCTTCCTCGATGAACGGAGTCTCTCGACGAACCTCGGACCTCTCACCGCCTCAATCGCGGTGAAGTTGTATGGGGTCGGTGCCCTCGCGGTCGTCATCCGAGTCCCCTTCCAAGCGGCCGGGCTCCGCGACCTGCGACCCTTCGCGAGCCTGAGGATCAAGGACGCGACCCGCGAGGAGAACCTGAACGAATATTGCGGCCGCCTCGCCGAGCGGATCATCGAAGACCTGGTCCCGTTCCTCCACGACGCGTACGAGACGAAAGTCGATCCGGAGCCCTACACGGTCTACTGCATCTCGGTCAGCGAAACGCCGGTCCGCGAATTCACCACGACCTGGCGGAGGGAGGTCACCGGCCTCCTCGCGAACGACCCGCGACCCGAGGCGATCAGCGACGAGGAGGTCGAAGACACGTGGCGGAATTGGTTCTCGTACTATCAGGACGACCTGGTCGTCCTCGAATGGGACGCGGCCCTCATCGTCGAGCCAAGTGCGACGTACGAAGATACGCTGACCGTCTTCGAACTCGCGAATCTTCAGCTGCTTGAGCTGCGAACGTACGATGCCTTCCTGGACAAGGTCGTCGACAAGGCGTACGACGACCTCGAGGACCTTTTCGCCCGCAGTTCGTTCCTCCGGAGCGGACACGAAACGGTCAAGGAACTCGCCGAAGTTCGAATGGACCTCGCAGAGGCGACGTTCCAGGTCGACAACATTTCCAAGCTGTGGGGAGATTGGTTCCTGGGGAAGGTCTATCGGGCTTGCGTCCGGAAGTTCGAGCTCGACTCCTGGCGGAAGATCGTCGAAGAGAAAATGAAGGACCTCAGCGAAATCTACGAAGTGGCGCAGGCCGAGCTCGAAGCGCGTCGACTCTTCCTCCTCGAAGCCCTCGTCGTCTTGTTGTTCGTCGTCGACGTCATCCTCATCGCCTTCCGAGGTTGAACCCGGTCCCGTCCCAAGCATCCGCTTGTCCCAAGATTCGTGCGGCTCAGGGCGCGGCGAGAGGCGTAGAAATTCCGATGGCCTCGTACACCCGATCAATCGATGCCCGGGCCGCACCCTCGTCATCCGTCTTGACGAGAATCTTCCCGCTCTCGTACACGGTGAGCTCGGGGTCTCCTTCGAGGATCAACATCACCTTCACATCGCTGACAACCCAGCCCCTCAGACGAAGGCGCTCGGCCGCCGCAGTGAGGTCGACGCGTCTGGACTGCTTCAGGGTCGAGATGAAGGCCGTCGCGGTCCGGCACGGTTTGAGCAAATAGTACGTCATGCGGCCGTCCTCAGTCCGGTGGGAACGCGACGAGCGGATCCGTCCCCCTTGAACTTTTCCGCCACGACGCCCGACAGGCAGGAGGCCACCAGTCGATCTAGGTCAAGTTTGGCTTCCTCGCCAAGGATCTGATCGAGACGTGCGTGGGTCGAAGGACGTGACGGTCCGAGGAGATCGCAGATCTCCGGACCCTTCGAGACCTCGTACGTGCCGATCTCCTTCGCCCGGTCCACGATCTCCTGCTTGTCGAACCCGATCAAAGGCCGCAGGACCGGACGTCGGGCGATGGCATCAATCGCACGAAGGCTCGCGAGTGTCTGGCTCGAGACTTGTCCCAGGTTCTCGCCCGTCACGAGGACATCGGCCTCCTCCCGATCGCCGATCTCATCCGCGAGCCGAACCATCAGGCGTTTCGTGAGGACGAAATAGAACCGCCGGTTCGCGGCGTGCGCGACTTCGGCAAACGCCTCTCCTACCCGCACGACGTACAAGGACCCGAGGCCGAGGATGTCGCACAGGGTTCGTGCCTTGACCGCCGCCGCGTCATCCGTAATCGGCTCCAGCGAGAAGTGGGCGGCGACGAGCTCGAGCCCTTGACGGGACATCAAGTGGCCCGCGACGGGACTGTCAAAGCCTCCGCTCAGGAGCAGAATTCCTTTTCGCGTCATGTCAGACCCCAACATACTTGGCGTACACCGCGCGGGCCTCACTCTCATCCTTCACGCCCCGAATCAAGGCGCGTCCATCGGGGAAGACGGTGAGTCGCCGACCCTCGACGTCCGCGACGAGGACGTCGCCGGCCCGACGGGCGGTGCCGAGAGATTCCAGTCGACGCCTCAATCCGTCGAGGTCGATCGTACCATCATGGATCGGATCGAGGGAGATCGTGTCGCTCCCACACAGAGAGGCCAAGACTTGGGTCCGTCGGACCCCCAAATATTCTCGTTTTCCATGAACGCAGGCGGAGCAATCGGAGCGACGGGTCAGATGGATCTTCTGGATTTCCGGGTTCCAACCGTCGACGACGAGGAGGTCTCCCGAGGGGGGTTCCCCGACCATGAGCCGGAGGGCTTCGCCCGCTTGGATCGCTCCTACCTGGGCGGACACCGCGTTGAAGATGCCGGCGGTCTCGCAGGTCGGCAGGCTGCCGGGGGCGGGCGTCGTCGGGTTGAAACAACGAAAGCATGCCGTGTCGGGAGTGCGGATCGAGAACACCATCCCGTATGTGGCGATCGCCCCCGCGTAGACGAACGGAATGCCGAGGTCCAAGGCGGCCTCGTTCAACAGGAACCGCGTCTCGAGGTTGTCCGTCCCGTCCAGGACGAGGGTGGCGTCCTTGAGGATGTCCTTCGCCGTGGCGGAATGAACGTCTCTCGGAACTGCCTCGATTCGCACCTCCGAGTTGACCCGCCGGAGCCGTTCTGCCGCGGCTTCTGCCTTCGGCTTGTCCACGTCCGCCTCCGAATACAGCGTTTGACGCTGCAGGTTCACGAATTCCACGACATCGCGGTCGACGAGGCGCACGTTGCCGACCCCCGCGCGGACCAGGAGGTCCGAAGAGATACTCCCGAGGGCGCCGAGACCCACGACCACCGCCTTCGATTCGCGGAGCGACCGCTGACCCTCCGCGCCAATTTCAGGGAGCACCGTCTGGCGGCGATAGCGGTCGGGACCGGCCACGGCCGGCTAAGGAAGGGACAGCTTATGGCCTTTATCCAGTCACATGCGGGGATGGGTCACGAAGGGAACACGAAGGCCATCCGAAGTCGAGAGCGGACTTCCGCCGCCTCGCTCCGAACATCCTCGCCCCGGGCGGCGCGGACGATCAAGCCAGCAATCGATTGCATTTCCTCCTCCGTCGCCCCCATCCTCGTGATCTCGCTCGTCCCGATCCGGCCCACCGCATCGACAATGAGATTGTTCGCCTCCAGACGATCCGCGAACTGGGCGGAGGTGAGACCCCACCCATCTCTCAGAGCGGTCTGGTCCACGTGAATCTGATGACACCCGGAATATCCGAGGGACGCGAACTTCACCGGGAATCCCCACATGTCGAGTTGCTTCCCGAGGGCCTTCGAGTTGGCGATCACCTGCCTCGCGTAGACCCCGCCGAACTCCTTCATCTCGAGGAGCACCTGCGCAGTCGAGGCGATCCGATTCCAGTGGGCGTTGTCCTGGATCCGCCAGAGGAACGTCTGCATGGCGCGGTCGAACAGGTCCTTGCGGTTCGAGAGGAACAGACCACCCTGAGGACCGGGGAACGACTTGTGGGTGCTGGCACTCAGCACGTCGACGCCCTCCAACAAGGGCTTCTGAAATTCGCCGCCTGCAATCAAACCGAGGACATGGGACGCGTCGTAGCCGAGCACCGTTCCGACGTCGTCACATGCGCCGCGGAGCCAGCGCAAGTTGTACGGGAACAGAATCAGGCTGGCGCCGACGAGCGCGAGACGCGGCTTCGTCTCGATGATCGCATCCGCGGCCGCTTTCGCATCCACGTTCCACGAGCGGTCGTCAAACGGGAGGAAATCCACCGTGAGTCCCAGATACTCAGGTAAGAACCCCGGCATGTAGCCGTCGTATCCGCCGTGGGCCGCGGAGATCACCAAGATGCGGTCACCCCGTTTGCAGGAGGCCTGCAGCAACATGAATGCCGCGAGGTGTCCGGAGAGAGGCTTGAGCGACGCGTACATGGATCGGAACAGCTCTCGGGCGTATCGCTCCGACAACGCCTCCATCGCGTCCGTATGTTTCGTACCGCGGTATGCGTTCTTCAGGCCAGTCAAACCGGGGACCAGATCTTCCGGGAGCGTGTACCGGTGCGCGAAGTCCGTGCTGAGGAACGACCGCGCTTCCGCGCTCATGATGTTTTCGGATGCCTGGAGATTAATCGCCTGGTGAAGCCGCCAATTCTCATGCGTCTTCACGAGGTCGCCGAGCTCGGCCACGCCAAGGCATAGCCACAGAGAATATAAACAGCGGACGCCCACCGTTCGAAGAGGACTCAGTTGTAAAGGTTGAATTCATCCTTTTCGGGGACCGTGTCCCAATCCTCGTCTCCTTCCTCGAAGACCGCGTTGAACAAGGCACTCACGACCTCACGGAGCTGCTGGATTTCCGTGCGAAGACGCGTCAGTTCGCGCATGAGTTCTTCGTTGGACGGAGGCATTCGCAACCTCTTTACGCTGCTATCACGGAGATGGTTCTTATCTTTTTGCCTTCGATTCTTGATGCTAATTCTCGGAACGCAATCGTCAGGAATTTTTTGCGCGGATCAACGGTGCCGACCGCGATCGCGGTCCCTTCCGCCGCCCCGCGGACTTCGCCCATCGCGCCCCCGACCGCCGCCGCCCCGATCGCGGAACCGATCATGACCGCCTCCCCGCCCGCCGCGATCTCGACCCCCGCGGTCCGCGCCCTCGCCGCGACCCCCGCGATGTTTTTCCGGAATCGTCCCGCCGCCCAGTTCGCTCGCGGGCACGAAGAGCCGAAGGTCGGCGTAGTCCGCCGCGAGCTTCCTCTGTTCGGTCCGCTCGTCACGCGGGCAGTACAGGTCGCGTCCTCGGAGTTCCAGTGGTCCACGACAGACCGAGCACATGGCCTTTACGACACCGAGGTCCGGCTCCGCGGTCGTCAACTGGACCGACGGTTTCACCTGAACGACCTTGGCACGGATGACATCGCCCAGGCGGAATTTGTCGTGGATGTCTTCCGTGTAGTCCTCGGAGACATTCGATATGTGGATCGTCCCTTCCGACTCGCCACTGATCTGGCGGGCGCGACCGTGAATGGCCTGGATCGTCGCCGTCGCCATCATGCCGCGGATGTCGTCGATGACACCGTAGACGATGTCGCCCACTCTCAGTTCGGCTGGAGGATTGAATGCGCGCACGCGCGCAACACGATTCCCGGGATCCAGGATCAGCACGCCGGGGGTCGCCGCGAACACGAGCCCGTTCTTCTCGTACGTCCCCTCGCCGGGTTCGAACTCTTCCGCCGTCGCGATCTCATCGCCCGGCAGGACCATCTTCGCTTCCATTCGGTCCGTTCCTCACCGTTCGTTCGCACGAAGAACGGACCTCGGTATTTAGCCCTTCGCCACCGCCACGCGGTAGAGGAGGGCATCCTGCACCCGAACCTCGTGCCGATGAAACGGGAACATGTGCGAGATCGGGAATCCGTATTCGAGACGGTCGGTGACATGGCCTCCGATTGCCTCGATCCGGCGCCGCACGAACTCCTCGGACTTCGGATTTAGAAAGGTGTATACGACCCGCCCCACCGCCATCGCCGCATCAAGGAACGGACGGTCCGCATGGCGTGTTTGGGCGCCAAACGGGGGATTCATCACCACCGTGTCGAATGGTTCGTGCACGCTGTGCACATCCGCGAGAATCCATTCGACTTCGACCTCCGCGTGTTCGGCATTGCGACGAGCGACTTCAATGGACTCCGGATCGACGTCGACGCCAAGGACGCGGACGGCTCCCGACAATTTCGCGGCAATCGCGAGGACGCCATTCCCGCAGCCCAAGTCTACCACGGAGCGACCTGCGACATCGCCGCGCCCGTGGGCGAAGTGGATCACCTCCGCGGCGATCCCGGGAGGCGTCGGATATTGTTCCGTCGCTGGAGACGGAGTACTCACCGACTCCAGCGATTGTAGGATTTGCTCCAGCTGGACTTTCTTCGTGTCCGTTCCCCCCTCTCCATCGAGTTACCCCTCCCACGTGGAGGCCTGCTTGACCGCTTTCACGCCGCGCGGGGTGATGGTGACGGCAAAATCGGAGGCGCCGTACCAGAGAATGGTCACCAGGCCTTCCCTTTCGAGACGGTCGAGTTCCGCCTGGAGGTCGTCCACCTTCACGCCGCGGAGGATTTGGAAGAACTGCTGTTTCTTCAAGCCCACGGAACCGCGTTTGTCCAGAAGGACGAGGGCCTTGTCACGCAAACTGCGCTCGGCCGCGCGCGTGTCCTCCTGGCGGAACGCCCGGTTGACCATTTCGATCGCCAGGGCATTGAACACATCCTCGACGAATTCACCGGTGAGCGCCGACGTCAGGATGTACGGTGCGGCAAAGGTTTCCGCGGCCCGATGAATCTCCTCGTCCGAGATGGCTCGCTGGACCTCCATGTCCTTCTTGTTGACGACGAGATACAGCGGCACGTCCCCGGTGATCTCGAGGGCGGGGGGGATCCATTCGTCCAAGGCGGAGAGGCTGTCCTTTTGAGTAAGATCGCATACCGCCATGAGGGCACCCGCCCCGTGGTAATACGTTTCCCGGACGAGGTCCCGGAAGCCCTTCTGGCCCATGATGTCGAAGATCGCCATGTCCATCTGGACTTCCGTGTCCGCCCCGTGGGGGATCGTGAGCTCAATCTTGCTCACCCGCGTTCCGACGGTCTGCAAGTAGGTGTCTTGGTATTCGTTGAGGACGAACCGCCGGACGAGAGAGGTCTTGCCTACTCCGCCCTCACCCACGAGGACTAGTTTCGTCTTCATCCGTCGAACGTCGGGCATCGGAATCCGGACGACTCCTCATTCCAGGCTCGAGTATAAGCCGTTTCGTCGGTGGCTACCATCCAATGTTCGGGGTGTAGCCTCGCCCGCCTCCGAGCAATGCGTCGACGCAATCGCTGCGATCGGCTCCGCGGGAGGGTGCGTTCTATCTCCTGGGAATTGGAATCAGCACGAACATCGATGCTTTTATCCCCCTCGCGAAGAACGCACATCGCATGCGATTTCGCCCCGAGGGGCCTCGGATTCCCGTCCCGAACTGGCTCATCGAGTGGTCGAAATCCCGAGACTTGTTCTTGAGCCTCGCTCACGATCCCTGGGTGTTCCGCCCGAATTGATGAGATTCGAAACGTAATACCGAAGATGTTATAGCGGCCCTGATTATCCACGACGGCGGAACGAGGCGGATGGCGCATTCGGAGCCCGCCGGGGAAGAAGAGGAGGAACACCACGGCAGCCCCTGGCCGGTAATCATCGCGATCGGCATGGGCGTTGGTTACGTCGGCATCGTGTCGGCGAGCGTCCCGATGCTCCTCGTCGGCCTGGTGATCTTCGCGGGCGGGGCGGGGGGATGGATCCACCAGGACATGCAAAGGCCGTCGAGCGCCTTCTATGGACTGGCGACGGCGGTCGAGTCCAAGTTTCCACGAGTCAGCGCGCGGAAGTTGGGCATGTGGTTGTTCCTCGCGACCGAAATCATGTTCTTCTCGGCGATCATCGGCTCGTCCTTCACCTTGCGCTTGCGGACTGGGACTCCGGGATTGCCGACGTTCGGGGGACCGTGGGCAACGCCGAACCAGATCCTGAACGTGCCCCTGACCGGATTGAATACGTTCATCCTCATCTGCAGCAGCCTGACGATGGTCGAGGCGCTCGCGGCAATCGAGCGCGACGACAAGGTGAAGCATCGGTTCTTCCTCCTCGCGACCCTTCTCCTCGGAATCACGTTCCTGAGCATCCAGGCCTTCGAGTACCAGAAGTTGTATTTCGGGGAGGGCCTCACCTTTACTCACGCCCCGCTAGGCTCCGGCGTCAACCCCCTGTACGGTCCCACATTCTATGCACAGACAGGGGTGCACGGATCCCACGTGACCGCGGGTGTCCTCGCCCTAGCCTACGTGACGAGGAAGGCATTCAAAGGTGGATTCACGAAGCAAAATCACGAGGCCGTCGAACTCGTCGGCCTGTACTGGCACTTTGTGGACGTCGTCTGGATCTTCCTCTTTACGATCGTCTATCTGGTCTGAGGTGGTGACAAACGGCGGAAACGGCGTTGGCGACGCAAGCTCCGGCGCTCGGCGAGACGCTTCGGCGTCGACCGTACATCCCGGTCTTCGTGACGCTCGCGGTGGTGACCGGACTCGAACTCGCGATCACGACGCCCGGTTACTTCCCCGTCCTCGAACATACCTTCCGCATCGTTCTCCTGGTCATCATGTCGACAATCAAAGCGAGCCTCGTCGTCGCCTATTACATGCATCTCCGTTATGAGCCGCGGTGGCTCGCCCTGATTCCGCTGGCCGGCCTTGCCTTGGTCGCGGTGCTCGTCGCAGCGCTCACCGCGACGGTCGCACATTGATCATGTCCGATCGGCAAACCAGCGCGAATCCGCGATCAAGAAGAGCGATGGGCTCGACCGGATTCGAACCGGTGACCTTCGCTGTGTGAGAGCGATGTCATAACCGCTAGACCACGAGCCCGACGTCCGCGCAACGCACCCCGCGGTATAAATTTCCATCGTGGCGGACTCTTGTGGGCCTCTTCTCACAGCCTTTATTACGGATGGTCGGAATAGCTCCGCGGGAGGCACCCTCGATGGCAAAAGAGGACAAATCGGAAATGACGACAATCGCGAAGAAGCAGCTGCAAGGGCGCGGTTTCTTGGTCTCTCTCTCCACGACCCGGGAGGGTGAGAACCTGATCGGCAAACTCCGTGTGAGCGAGGCGGCGACGCAGCGCACCGTCGCGAACTTGGTGAGCGTCTGGAAGGTCGACGACTTGGAGCTCGTGTTCGGATTGGACACCGGCGACGGCATCGCTCGGGATTTCGTGAACCAGGCGATGAATCTCTTCGATCTCTTCAAGTACGTGATTCCTGGCGCCCAGATCAAAGAGGAGTGACGGCGGGGACAGCACGGTTAAATAGTCCTGACCATCTGGTGAGAAACGTCTCATGGACCCCTCCGGTGTCCTCCTTGCCTTGGAAGAACAGAAGAAGTGGCGCGAGCGCCGAAAACGGATCCGCGAGCGGATCCGGCAACTCGATCGTCGCCGGTCGCTGTTGAAAAAGGAGCTGGATGGAGTGAGGAACAAGGTCCTTCAATATGGGCGCGTCCTCATCGACCTGCAGCTCGGGAGCCGGGCGGGGACCACCATCCCATCGATGGGACCGGGGCGGTAGCATGACGTCGGGAGGGCTCCAGGCCACAGAGCGGGAGATCGAGCGATGGAGACAACGCGAAAGGCGTCTCCTCGATGCGCTCCAGAGCGTGGACGACGAACGCCACCGCCTGGACGACGAGCTCCTAAAAGTCGAACAACAGGTCGCCTACTACGATTCCCTCACCCGGGAGATGAAGCGGGAACTGGGACGACCGGGTCTTTCCAGCCTGCTCTCTTCACTCCGGCGGGCCTAGGAGGACCCTCGTGCGCGTCACCCTCGACGGCACGGTGCGGGAGCTGAAGACGGTCTGGCTCGAGGACGGCTTGGTGAAGCTGATCGACCAGCGGTACCTGCCGTTCGATCTCCGAATCTATGAAGCAAAGAACGCCGAGGATGTCGCGGTCGCCATCGAGGACATGGTGGTCCGGGGCGCACCCGCCATCGGTGCGACGGCTGCCTACGGGATGGCCCAGGCGGACCTTCAAGGACTCGACCTGAAGGCGGTCGGAGATCGGTTCCGGAAAACACGGCCGACCGGACATGACTTGTTCGTCGCCATCGACTACATGATGAAGGCCGCAGCGGACGGAACCGACCTGGTCACCGCGGCCGAGAAGTACGCCCAGGAAGACATCGACCGTTGCCGGAAAATCGGACTGCACGGGGCCAAGCTAATCCGGGACGGGACGCGGATTCTCACTCACTGCAATGCGGGAGCCCTGGCCGCGGTCGACTACGGGACGGCCATGGCGCCGATGCGGACCGCCAAAGAGCAAGGCCGTCGTTTCTTCGTATACGTCGACGAAAGTCGTCCCCGCCTGCAAGGGGCGCGGCTCACATCGTGGGAACTCCTACAGGAAGGAATCGACCACGCGATCATCACCGACGGGGCAGCGGGTCATTTCCTCGGACGGGGGGAGGTGGATCTCGTCTTGATCGGCGCCGATCGCATCGCCGCGAACGGAGACACCGCGAACAAGATTGGCACGTACGCCAAGGCGGTCGTCGCACGAGAGAACCACGTCCCATTCTACGTCGCGGCACCGACGAGCACCATCGACTTCACCGTTGCGTCCGGAGCGAAAATCCCGATCGAGGAACGTTCGCCCCAGGAAGTTCTCCACTTGGACGGACATCCCATCGCTCCAAAGGAAAGCCCCGCGAGAAATCCCGCGTTCGACGTGACCCCCGCCAAGTACATCACCGGCATCATCACGGAATTGGGAATCCGAAAACCTGCCCAGTTGCGTTCGCCGAACAAATCGGCGACACCGCGGAAGAAAGGGACGGCCAAGAAGTCCCGCTAAGCGCATACGCTTTTACGGAATCATCCCCTTCGCGCCCGCGTGTTGCTCCTCACAACCTGGTTCGGGTCCTTCCTCCTGGACGAGGGCAAGGTGGTGGAGCGTCGACTCTTTCCAAAAGAGGCGGGTGCCCTCGCGGAGCGCCTCGCCCTCGCGGAGGACTGGAAGGTCCTTCCAGAAGAGCGGGAGCTCATGTCGCTCGCCGACGACGTCTTCGTCGTGGAACCGCGCCTCGAACGCGCGGGCGGAAACCTTACTCGGGAGCGCGCTCCCTTCCTCGATCCGGAAGCGTTCGGCTATGGCCGTGACCTCCTCCACGACGCGATGGTCCAGCTCGCGAAGGGGCGGTTGCGCAAGGCGATCGGACCCGAGGACCATCTCCGTCAAGCGGTGGGCGCGCTCGATGAGATACAGGAACAGGAGAACGCGATGGTCGAACGCCTGCGCGAATGGTACGGTCTCCATTTCCCTGAACTCGCACCCATGGTGGACGCCGGGACGTACGTGGACCTCATCGCCCTCCACGGACGCCGCGAGCGGATGCCGATTGCACCGAAGCAAAGCGTCGGCGCGGAACTCGAGGACCGCGACGAAGAGGAATTGAAGGCGTTCGCCGGACTCGCAAAGCACGTCGCAGGCCAGCGGAAGTCGGTCGAGGCCTACGTGGAGCGCTCCATCCGAGAGCTCGCTCCGAACGTGGCGGAGCTCACCAGCCCGATCATCGCGGCGCGACTCGTCACCCTCGCGGGCAGCGTCGAGGACCTGGCCCGCGCCCCTGCGGGGACGGTGCAGCTTCTCGGGGCGGAGCGCGCATTGTTCCGACATCTCCGGACCGGCTCCCGACCCCCGAAACACGGCGTCCTGTTCCAACATCCACTGGTCCATCGGGCGCCGACGTGGCAGCGAGGCGCCATCGCCCGAGCCCTCGCCGGACGTATCGCCATGGCGGCGCGCGCGGACGCATACACGAAACGACGAATCGCGCCAGATCTGCTGCGCAGCCTCGAGTCCGCGGTGAGTGAAATCCGTCGTCGAAAGTCGAAACGACCGGCTCGTCCGACCGGTTATCCACCGCGAAACAAGCGCCGATCCAGGAGAGGTCGACGCCAGTAAGGAAACGTTTTAAGGGCCCGGCATTATCGCTCCGGGAGAATCGCGATGTCGTGGGAACAAGCGGAGATTCGGGAGCTCAAGGTGAACCGGTACGTCGTCATCGACGAGGAGCCGTGCCGGATTATCAGCATCCAGATGTCGAAGCCGGGGAAACACGGCGAAGCAAAAGCCCGACTCGAGGTGGTCGGCCTCTTCGACGGTCAGAAGCGATCGGTCGTCCACCCGGTCACCCACAAGGTCCGTGTCCCGATGATTGACAAGGGAAAAGCGCAAGTCCTTTCGATGCACGGGAACGTCGCGCAGCTCATGGACCTCGCGACGTATCAGACGTTCGAACTTCCCGTGCCCGAAGAATTGCAGGGCAAACTCCAACCCGGCCAGGAAGCCATGTACATGGAAGCCCTGGGGCGCCGGAAGCTCACGTGGCAATGACCGGGCTCGTCCTCAAATAAGCCCACGCGGTTTCGGCTCGCGGATGGCCGCGCCCTGTTTCGCGGACGCCGTCGCGAAGTACGAGGCAGCCCGCATCGCCGTGTTCGGCGTGCCGTACGATCGCACGTGCTCCTTCCGTGGTGGCTCCCGGTTTGCGCCTCGGGCGATCCGTGAGGCCTCGTACAATTTCGAGAGTTTCATGATGGACCACCAGAGGGACCTGCTCGAGGTCCCCGTGGCCGACCTGGGCGATACGCCCGCCTTCGGACCCACGACGGAGATGGTCGCCGGCGTCACGAAGATGGCCTCCGACATCGTCGGGGCAGGAAAGATACCGATCGTGATTGGCGGGGAGCACAGCCTCGCGCCCGCGGTCGTCCGCGCCTTCCCGAAGGACGTCGGCGTGATCGGGATCGACGCCCATCTGGACTTCCGAGAGACGTACCTCGACGATCCGTGGTCGCACGCGTGCAGCGCCCGTCGGATTGCGGACCATGTCGGCGTCGAACACGTCGTCTACCTGGGCGTCCGGTCGTACAGCCGCGAGGAACGGGAGGATCTGGAGCGACTCGGTCTCACCTACGTGAGCGTCTTCGATGTCCATGATCATGGTATCGTGGCGGGTGTCGAGCGGGCACTGAAGGCCGTCAACCGGGATCGGATTTACCTCACGGTCGACATGGACGGCGTCGATCCGGCATACGCGCCGGCGGTCGGGAATCCCGAGCCGTTTGGGCTGACGCCCCTACAGGTGAAGAAGCTGATCGGCATCCTTGCGCCGCACCTCGTCGGCATGGACCTGAACGAGGTCAGCCCCGCATGGGATTTCGGACAAACGGCGTTGCTTGGAGCCCGTCTGATTCGGGAAGCGATCGTGGCCATCGACGAGGCCCGCGGCTGAGATCTCGACCGTAATCTTGCGCGCATCCGACAGAAAAGGGAGTGACGAGCTCCGGGCGCTCGCGGGGCCGCTGGGCCCGATCCCTCCCCCTCAATCGGGGTGTCCTCGGCCCTCGAATCCCCGCCGTCCATGCCCACCCGAAGGCGGCGCGAGAGGAGCGAAACCGGAGCTCGTCTCAACCCGTGGCATACGATGTCACGGCCGGGCATATAGTTTACGACCGCGTGTCAAAGTCGCAAGAACGTTTATGAACGCTCCGTCGTTAGTTGCCCCTCCCGGTACCATGGTCGACGGATGGAGCGGCCCCCTGGAAAAGGTGGACCCGTTTCGGTTCCAGATCCCGCGCTCCTACAAGCCACAGATGCGGACGAGCGGCCTCATCTTTGTGGACGAGCCGATGATCCCCCAGCTCCGGCAAGATCGGGCTCCGGAGCAAGTCGCGAACGTGGCGACCATGCCCGGTATCGTGGGCATGGCGATGGCCATGCCGGATATCCACTGGGGGTACGGATTCCCGATCGGGGGTGTGGCCGCGTTCGACTACGATTCGGGCGTCATTTCGCCCGGCGGGATCGGATACGACATCAATTGTGGCGTGCGACTGATCCGGACGGACCTCAAGGAAGCGGACGTGCGTCCGCACATCCGGGCCCTCACGGACGCCTGTTTCAAGAACGTGCCGAGCGGCGTCGGGGAAGGCGGCCTCGCAAAGGTATCTCGGCAAGACTTGGCGAAGCTCGCGACGGACGGGGTCGCGTGGTCCGTCGAGAAGGGCTACGCCTGGCCGGAGGACACGGCGCATATCGAGGCCGAGGGCCATCTGCCCGACGCCGACTTCTCCCGGGTGGGGGAGCGGGCGATCACCCGAGGGAAGGACCAGGTCGGAAGCTTGGGGGCGGGGAATCACTTCGTGGAAATTCAGAAGGTCGACCGCGTGTACGATGCCCGGGCGGCGAAGGCGCTCGGGATTGACTCGGTCGGGACCGTGTGCGTCATGGTCCACACCGGTTCCCGCGGCTTCGGACACCAGATTGCAAGCGACTACATCGAGGCCTGCGAACGCGTGGTGAAGCGCGAGAAGATCGAGCTACCGGACCTCCAGCTCGCCTGCGCTCCGATCGGCTCGAAGGAGGGTCAGGACTACTGGCGGGCCATGTGTTGCGGCGCGAACTTCGCGTGGAACAACCGACAGGTGATCACGTTTGGCGTGCGCAACGCCTTCGCCGATGTGCTCCGGCGGTCCGCCGAGGACCTCGGGATGGGGATCGTCTACGATGTCTGTCACAACATCGGGAAGGTGGAGGAGCACCAGGTGAATGGGACGCGACAGAAGGTCGTCGTGCACCGGAAGGGCGCGACGCGGGCGTTTCCCCCCGGACACCCCGAGACGCCCGCCGAGTACAAGGAAGTCGGCCAGCCCGTCCTGATCCCGGGGGACATGGGCACATGCTCCTTCGTCCTCGTCGGCCAGCCGACGGCGATGGAGCGCTCCTTCGGTTCGAGCTGCCACGGCGCCGGCCGCCAGATGTCTCGCAAGGCGGCAACTCGAATGTATGATGCGAACGAGGTCGTCCGATCCCTCGACAAGCGGGGCATCTACCTGCGGGCGGCGTCGCGCGCGGGGATCGTCGAGGAAGCCCCCGGCGCATACAAGAACGTGGAAGATGTCGTCCGGGTCGCGGAAGGCGCGGGCCTGACGAAGATCGTCGCCCGGATGGTCCCGCTCGGAGTCGTGAAAGGATGAACCTCACGATCAAGCCCTTCGGAAGGATCGATTCGAAGGTCCTCGAATACCTGCGCGAAGAACTGCACGACATGGGCGAAGTGTCCCTCTCGGCGTCGCAGGCGGTGCCGGATTCCTTCATCCAGCGGAACCGGGATGGACAGGTCCAATACCTGGCGACTGAGTTCGAGAAAGCCATGGCCCCGGAAAAGGGCGACCGTGTCCTTGCGGTGACGGACGTCGACTTGTTCGAACGCGGATTGAACTTCGTGTTCGGCCACGCTACAATCCGAGATCGGTTTGCAGTGATCTCGATCGCCCGGTTCGGGAACGACGGGCCCGAGAAGCTTCTGGAGCGATCCGCCAAGACCGCGATCCACGAACTCGGTCACACCCTGGGTCTGTACCATGACGACGCCAACCTCGAGTGCGTGATGCATTTCTCCGAGAAGCTGGAAGATACGGACCGCAAGACCCGGGCATTCTGCACACGATGCAACGCCGTCGCGGCCTTCACCTTGTCCCGCTTAGGAACGTGAAGCTCGACTTCACCTCGAAACGATCGCCGAAGCGCCGAGGCAACTCGCGCTCGAGGAAGCGCACGCCCCTATCGTACTCCCCCGGCGGCAGGAGGTCGAAGGTGGAAATGTATTTCCGTCGAACTCGGTCGAGCTGCTGAGTGACCGTCAGCGTCCGAACATAGGGACGCTTCTTCGTCTGAATGTCCCCAAACCCCGCACGCTCCAGAGCTCCGACGATCGCCTCGATGCGCGGGAACCGGATCCGGTCGATGTCCAGGAGGCTCGGAAACGCTTCCTCCACGATGCCGAGGGTGCGCGTGGATAGGTCCGAGGTTGCAATCACAACTCGATGGGAGACGCGGGCGACTTCACGAAGGGTGAGCTCGTAATCAGCCAGGTGTTGGAGGACCATGACGATGACCGTCACGTCGATCGCATCCGCCCGGAGCGGTAGTCGATGTCCGTCGGCCCGGACGCATGCGAACGGTGCCTTGGCGTGGGCGATCGAGAGCATCTCTCGAGACGAATCGAGCGCGACGACGGGATTCGAAGCGTGGAGGAGAAACGCGAAGCGACCCGTCCCCGCACCGAGATCGAGGACGCGTTCCCCCGGTCGGATCCTTCCCACTTCGACGAGTCCGCGCAGCCAGAACGCGCGGTCCGTCGCATCGTCCGCGCGGATGGCATCGTAGTCCGATGACCGACGCGAATAGTCGACCGGCACGCAACTTGCAAATGGCCGACGGCATATGAGCCTAGCGGGAATCGTGATGACGATCGCGGAATTCAGTATCACGCCGATCGGCAAGGGTGCCAGCGTTGGGACCTACGTCGCGCGCTGCTTGGACATCGTGGATCGGAGCAGCGTCCCGTACCGCTTGAATCCGATGGGGACGGTTGTCGAAGGCGAATTCGATGACATCCTCAAGCTCATCGCTCGATGCCACAAGGCCGTGGCCGAGGATTGCGATCGAGTCTCCACGATCGTAAAAATCGACGACAGGAAAGGCACCGCGGGGCAACTTGAGGCGAAGGTGAAGGACGTGGAGCGTCGGCTCGGCCGCAAGCTCAGGACTTAGCGGGTGGCTTCCAGAGGAACAGGCCGATCGTGGCAACCGTGGCTGCGATGGCACCGAACGCAAAGGTGGCCTGCGGCATGAACACGACCCACAGGAGGCCCGCGACCACTCCCGAGGCGAGCCGGACGATCCCGATGCTGGTGTGGTAGGCGCCCAATACGGTCGCTTTGATATCCGGAGGCGCGAAGTCCGCGACGAGGGCGCGCTGCGTACCCTCCGCCATCCCGTAACTCAGGCCGTACAGGATGAAGGCCGCGACCAAGACGAGGAGGTCGCCCGAGAGGACGAGCAACGTCGACATCGCGATGAACGCGCCGTAGCCGATCAGGACGACCGGCTTCCGACCCACCCGATCCGAGAGGATGCCCGCCGGGAACGCGTGGGCCGCGTAGACCACGTTGTACAGGACATAGAGCAAGATTGCCTGCGTCGTCCCGTACAGAATTCCGGCTCGAAGCAGGAGCTGCGGTGGAAGCCGAACGCCTTGCCGCGGGTCTCGGGAGGCGTCGACTCCGTCAACAAGGCATCCCGCGGGGCATCCCGTACCCCCTTTCCCGTCCGCTCGAGAATCCGCATCCCGAGGAACTCGGGCCAACTTTGAGCGAAGGGAAACAGGACCTTCATCGCGGTGGAGAGGCCGTATCCCGCGGCCACGAACCGTTTTCGCTTCCCGGCGGAGTCGGACAGACGACCGGAAAAAATCTTCGTGAACGTCCCGACGCTCTCCGCGATTCCTTCCACGAGTCCAACGATGAAGGCATTCGCGAAAAGCACCTGGGTCAGGAAGAACGGGAGGATCGGCAGAATCATCTCGCTGCTCACGTCGGTGAAGAGAGACACGAATCCGAGCACGACGACGTTCGCGGTGAGTCCGTAGGCGAGGGTCTTGCGGGATACCATGGTCTCACGGCGGGTGGAACAGGAAGGCGACAGCGATCACCGCGTACACGATCACGAGGAGCGCCCCTTCGTACCAGTTGCTCCGACCGTCGGAGACGACTGCCCCGACGATGGCGATCGACAACACCAGGGAGGCGATCTCGAATATCTCGAAGTCGAGGGTCATGATCTGCGGCATGAGCAAGGAGACGAACACGAGAATCGGTGCGACGAACAGGGCGACCTGCGTCATGGACGTCGTCGCCACGGCGACGCTGAGCTCCATCTTGTTCCGCCACGCCATGAGGACCGCGCTCCCATGTTCGGCGGCGTTCCCCACGATCGCCACGATGATCACCCCGACAAATAGATTCGTGAGCCCGAGGCCCTGCCGTGCCGCCTCGAGGGAACCGACCAGGATCTCGCTCTCCACCGCGACGAGGGCGGTCGACACCAGGAGCACCCCCAGAGCAAATCGCCGTTCCCAACGAGGCTTCTCCACGACTTCCGTGACCGGATTGAAGATGTCCCGGTGCGTTCGCAACGAGAAGATGAGGCCGAGCACGTAGGCCAATAGCAGGATGCCTCCAATCCCGAGACTCATCTCTTGGAGCGCGACCGGACTGGGAAGGGTCGTCGAACGGACGTAGAGAGCCGGCATCACGAGCCCGATGACGGCCACGACGAGCATCGTGACCTGCATGCCGGAGGCCTCGCGCGAGAAATATTGGGTCTTATGGCGCAGGCCGCCCGCGAGCATGCTGAGGCCCAGGACGAGGAGGGCGTTCCCGATGATGGACCCCGTCAGGGACGCCTTCACGACTTCCGTAAGCCCGCTCGCGAGTGCGAAGATCGCGATGATCAGCTCGGTCGCATTCCCGAACGTCGCGTTCAGAAGGCCGCCGACCCCGGGACCCGCATGTTTGCCCAACTCCTCCGTGGCGAGCCCGAGAAACCAAGCGAGGGGCACAATCGCAATCCCGGCAACGGCGAACACAAGGACCCCGTGTCCAAGAACGAGATCGAGGATCCAACTGGCCGGGACGAACAAACCCAGAAGGACGGCCCAGGTGTAAGGGCGGAGCGGGCCGAGGTCCATCGCGCCGGGGAAACGTGGGACCGTTCTTAATCTCGCGGACAATGTTTAACTAGCGAGGGCCGAATCCGCGAACGATGATCTCTCCGATGGAGATGCGCGTCCTCGATCGGAACGCCCAATACTTCGGCATTTCGACGCTCGACCTGATGGAGGCCGCGGGGAAGGCCGTCGCCGAGGTCGCTCGGACGGAATTTGGTACGGCGGGGAAACACGTCCTCGTCCTGTGCGGTACCGGGAACAACGGCGGAGACGGCCTTGTGGCTGCACGCCATCTGTCGAAGGAGGCGCGCGTGACCGTCCTGCTCGCCCGCTCCCCCGACCAGTTCGACACGAAGGAAGCGCAAACGAATTTCGAACGCGTGAGGGATGTGCAAATCCTCGCGGGACTGGACCGGAGCGAACAGGCCATTGCCGAAGCCGATGTCCTCGTCGACGCGCTCTTGGGCATCGGGGCCGAAGGGAGCCTCCGGGAGCCGTTCGCCTCCCTGGTGCGGCAGTTGAACGGGTCCGGCAAGCCGATCCTCAGCGTCGACGTCCCGAGCGGATTCGGGACCGACCTCATAGTCCGGCCGACCGTGACGGTCGCTCTCCATGACATGAAGGAAGGGATGTCGCCGGACAACAGCGGCAGGATTCGCATCGTGGATATCGGTATCCCATCGAAAGTGACGACGATGATCGGACCCGGCGAGTTCCTTCTCTATCCGGTCCCGAGGGCCACGAGCCACAAAGGTGAAAACGGCCGTCTCCTCATCGTCGCCGGTGGTCCGTACACGGGGGCACCTGCCCTCGTCGGATTCGGGGCCCTCGGAATCGGCATCGACCTGGTCCACATCGCGACACCGGCGTCGGCCGCGACCGTCGTCGCCTCGTATTCGCCGACCTTCATCGTGCATCCCCTCGTCGGACATCGCCTCTTGCGCGAGGACCTCCGTCAGATCCTCGAACTGACCGCGCGCGTGGACACCGTCGCCATCGGACCGGGCCTGGGGGATGCGAGCGGAACACTCGAAGCGATCCGAGAGGTCGTACGGGGCCTGCAGCTTCCGATGGTCCTCGACGCGGATGCGATCAAGGCGGTGGCCGCGGATCCGAAGTGCCTCGCCGGCAAGAAGGCGGTCCTCACTCCGCACTCCCGCGAGTTCCAACTCCTCTCCGGCAAGTCGTTACCGGACGGCCCGGAGGAGCGGGCGGACATCGTCCGCGAGACGGCCAAGGCTCTCGGGGCCACGATCCTCCTGAAGGGGCATGTGGACCTCGTCACGGACGGGGCGCGGCTCAAGTTCAATTACACCGGGAACCCGGGCATGACGGCGGGTGGGACGGGCGATGTCCTCTGCGGTCTCACCGCGGGACTCATTGCGAAGGGGATGGCGCTGTACGATGCGGCGCGGCTCGCGGCGTTCACGAACGGGATGGCGGGAGACCTCGCCTTCGAGGACAAAAGTTATGGCCTCACTTCCGTGGACGTTGCGAACCAGCTCGGACGGGTCCTCGCAAAGTTCCTCTGACCCTCGACGAATTCTCGGTCCGCCCGCACAGTTATTAAGCGAACCCGTCCCTTCGAGCGATCGTGGACCTCGAACCGATCCCGGATGAACCGGTCCTCATGGCGGACGACGCGCTCGTCGTCGCGGACCTCCATATCGGACTCGAGGAGGAGCTGCGAGAAAAGGGAATCCACATTCCGAGCCGGGCGGAGGCGATGGGGCGCAAACTCGCGGAGATTGCGTCCCGCCGCGGGGCGAGTCGCATCATCATCCTCGGCGATGTGAAGCACCTGGTCCCGAAGATGGCGTCCCGGGAGCGGCGGGACGTGTATGTGTTCTTCCGGGACCTCGCGTCCTCCTTCCGGGAAATTTACATCGCGCAAGGCAACCATGACGGCCTGTTGAAACACATCGTGCCCCGCAACGTCCGCTTCAAACCGGCATACGGATTCCGCCTCGACGACACCGGCTTTTGCCATGGGCACGCATGGCCGTACAAGAAAGTGATGGACGCGAAGGTCCTTGTCATGGGACACAACCATCCCGCGGCCGCGTTCCGAGATGCGATGGGCCACCGACAGATCGTGCCATGCTGGATGCGCGTCCCGTTCCTGCGCAAGCACCGGCGTTATCCGAAACTGCCGAAGGAGGCGATCGTCGTACCGGCGTTCAACGAGCTCTGCGGCGGCATGCCGGTAAACGACATCCGCGCGCGGTTCCTCGGACCGCTGTTCGACGAAGAACTCGTGCGGGTCAACGACGCTTCAATCCATTTGCTCGACGGGACCCATCTGGGTCGTCTCCGGGACATTCGGGTCGACCTGGGATTCCGCCCCGAAGATTATCGGCAGTGAGGTCGGCCCATGCGCTGGAAATGGAAACTGGGATTCCTGCTCCTGGTCGCCATGGAGAGCCCCATCCTCGCATGGGGAGGAATCGTACTGAGGCTTCCGGCGGAAGCGCTCGGATATTTGGCAGCGATCCTTACGGCCCTCTTGATGGGGATCCTCGTCCTCCGGCCGACTCTGTTCGCACTTGCGGGCCTATGGCTCGTCGGCATCGCGGGATCCGGGCTCTACTTCTTGCGGTATCTGCCCCCGGC
The DNA here is from genome assembly GCA_005878385.1 of Methanobacteriota archaeon. Lineage (GTDB taxonomy): Archaea > Thermoplasmatota > Thermoplasmata > RBG-16-68-12 > RBG-16-68-12 > RBG-16-68-12. The sequence goes on along the minus strand of VBMN01000055.1, from coordinate 13,092 downwards.
CCTCGCACTCGGCCTCGGCTCGGTCCTGTCCACCTTGGCGTGCTCGGTCGGTCTGCCTCTGTACCGACGTGCCCTCGGTCTCGTGTTTCGACGTCACGTGTAGACCTCCTCCGATACATGGCGCCATGGGCCCGGTCGGAATCGAACCGACGATCTCGACTTTGTAAGAGTCGCGTCATAGCCACTAGACCACGGGCCCGCACACGCCAAGGAGCGAGGACTCAAAAAGACTTCCCGGATGAATCAGCCGAGATCTTTCGCAGCGGCCTGTGTGAAACGTTCTACCGCCGCGTCAAGGTCGGAGAGACGACGTTCCGGAGGGACGACGAGCACGAGCATCGCGCGACGTCCGACCTCCTGAATAAGGAAGGTCGCGTCCTCCGATTCGAGCACGATGCGATGCGGGGCGGCATGCCGGAGTTCCGTCGCGGCCGTCATTCCGGCGCCAAGGATCGCGGCGCACATGATCGAGAAGGTCTCCTGAGAGACGCCGCTCGGCAGTTCGGTGGCGACGACCGCCCCATCTCGGTTGATCACGGCCACGGCTTCCGCCTTCGTCACGGACCGAAGCGCATGCATCATCTCCTGCAAGACGGTCACGCGCCCGCCTCCCGTTCGAACACGCATTCCCGGGAACCGGTGCTCACGCACTCGACTTCGGCGAGACGCACCCGATGCTTCGTCTTCGCCTCGAGAAGTTTCGAGAGGATCCCGCGGAGGCGATGGCACGTCTCCATGTCGGACCCGGGCATGGCCTCGATCGAGCCGCGGACCCGCGCGCCCGAGTCGGTGAAGAGCACATCCTCCGCCCAGCCCCGTTCTAGGATCACCTGCTTCCCGGCCTCGAGCGGATCCTCGCCGAGCGGCAGGTTGCGGGTCACGTCCTCCGCCAAGACCATCCCTTCGCGGAAGAACAATCCGTGGCAGGCATACGACATCACGCTCTCGTACAGCTTCCGGATCGAGTCGAGCTCCTGCTGAGAGACCTTCACGGAGCGGGGCACTGGGCCGCACGAACCTGGAAAAGGACTATAAAGGTTCCGCGCTGGTTATTTTCGGCCATCCGAAGGTGTGCGGGTTCAACCGCCGCGGCACTCGGGACACGCGAGCAAGTTGCGGTCCCACATCAAGTTCGTCGAGTACACGCCACAGGCTTCGCAGTGGCCTTCGATGCCCTTCGCGAATTGCGACTCGAGGCCGGCGCGGTCGAATTCCCGCGTCACTTCGATGAGCGTCGGCCAAATCCGAATGATGTCGTTTTCCGTGACCATGCCGACGAGCTTCCCCTCCTCGACGACGGGCAGCCGTCGGATCTTGCGCTGGGACATCAGCTTCGCGGCTTCCGCTACCTCCTCGTGTGGGTGGACCGCGACCACGGGCGAAGTCATGATGTCTTTCACGAAGACCCGGCTGGGTTGGAGGTCCGACGCGGCGACCTTGGTCACGAGGTCTCTCTCCGTGACGATGCCCGTCGGGTTGCCGCGATCGACGACGACCAGACTTCCGATGTCCTTCTCCCGCATCACCTTCGCCGCTTCGGCCGCCGTGGCCCCGGCGGCGATCGTGACCGGCTTGGCTGTCATAATCTCAACGACAGGGATGCGCGCTCGCATTTCGGTCCGCGCTGAATGAGGGGTTGAATCCGATAAAGGTTTGTGTCATCTCGCCGCCAAGGAGAACGGCGCCGACAATGTTAAGGCGCGTTCGTTAGTTCTCGAGGCGATGCGCTACGCCGATTCGGAAGGCGAGCTCGCCGTGCAAATCGCATGCGCAGCAATCGAAGCTCGACTCCTGGCACGACCGATGAGGCCCTTCGAGGTGCCCGCTCGATTCGAGGAAAAAGCGGGCGCGTTTGTGACAATCAACAGCCATCCCGAGGGCGAGCTGCGCGGATGCATCGGTTATCCGCAGCCCTTCTTCCCCTTGGCAAAGACGATCGAGAAGGCGGCCGAAGCCGCGGCGACGGACGACCCGCGGTTCCCGCCCATGCAACCGGACGAGTGGGACCGTGTCACGGTCGAGGTGAGCATCCTCACGCCACCGCGACTCATTGAGGTGAAGAAGCCGAAGGAGATGCCGGCTCACGTCACGATCGGAGTGGACGGCCTGAGCATCGCCCAAGGATCCTATCGCGGGATCCTGCTCCCCCAGGTGGCGGTCGAAGAGAACTTCGATCCGGCGGACTTCCTCTCCCAGGCCTGCATGAAGGCGGGCTTGCTCGCCGATGCGTGGCTCGATCCGACCACGCGGGTCTACACGTTCCAGGCGGAGGTCTTCGCCGAAGTGGATCCGCGGGGGCCCGTCGTGCGCCGGAAGATGGAGGCGGCGCGTGCGGGTCATTAGAGGCCGGGTGTTCTTCCGAGGCCGGCTGGACGCATTGAGCCTGGGGATCGGCGAGAACGGCAAGATCGTCGCGGTCAAGAAGTCCCTCCGAGGAGACGAGGAAGTCGACCATGGCGATTCGCTAATACTGCCAGGATGTGTGGATCTCCACGTCCACATGAGGGATCCGGGCCTCACGGACAAAGAGGACTTCCCAAGCGGCACGAGGTCCGCCGCCATGGGAGGCGTGACCACGATCGCGGAGATGCCGAATACGGCACCGCCGGTCACGTCCCGCCTGGCCTACGAGGAGAAGGTCGCGGCCCTGCGGGGACGCGGTGCAGTCGACTACGTGCTGTACGCGGCGCCGAGGTCCGAGGAGGCGGTCACTCGACTGGGAGAGGCCGCTGCATTCAAGGCGTACATGGCCGAGTCGACCGGGGCTCTCCAGGTCGGACCAGGGGAGCTGGAAGGCATTTTGCGCGGGGCGCAGACCTCGCGGAAGCTCGTCGTCGTCCATGCGGAGGACCCACGTCAGTTCATGAGAGGGAAGGTCCGCGGCCTCGAGGACTACTCCGCGGCGCGACCAAAGGCCGCGGAGTCAAGCGCGCTCCATTGGCTCGCTTCGAGTCGCGGGGAAGCGAGGATCCACATCGCGCACGTAACGTGCGTCGAAGCCCTGGACGCGGTTCCATCGGGAGCCACGTGTGAAGTGACTCCCCATCATCTCTTCCTCGACACGTCTAGGCCGATCGGGGCGCGCGGAAAGGTGAATCCTCCGCTCCGATTGCCCGTGGATCGCGAGGCTCTGTGGGACGCGTTCCGAGCCGGCCGAATCGACGCCATCGCGAGCGACCACGCGCCCCACACACTCGACGAGAAGGGCGTCCCGTTCGACGAGGCTCCGGCCGGTCTCCCGGGTGTCGCGACCTCCTTCCCCCTTCTCATGCGCCGGACCCGCGCCGGGGAAATCGACCTCGCACGTCTCGTCTCCGCGACGGCCTCTCGACCGGCCGAAATCTTGGGTATCGCGAAAGGCATCATCGAAGTCGGACGAGATGCCGACCTCCTTGTGGTTGATCCGAGGACCGCGGAGCGAATCCGCGCGAAACGTCTTCGATACAAATGCGGGTGGACACCCTTCGAGGAGATGGAAGCCTGCTTCCCGCACACGGTGTACCTCCGCGGGGAATCGGTGGTCGAAGATGGAGAGCCGGCGGCAGAAGGCCAAGGACGTCTGGTCTCGACCGAGTGAATGCAGCCTACTGGGCCTTCACCGCTTCTTCGATCGCGTAGTAGTACTCGCCCGCCGACTTCTGCTCGCGGTCCAACCGAGAGTCGAGCTTGTTGATCCGCGGGCGGTTCGTGTCCGCGTCGCGCCGGAACGTGATGCCGACCATCCGCAAGAATCGATTCATCCCATCCCGCATCGGGAACGGTCCCTCGCCGATCCCGCGCCGGCCGGGCTCGCCGGAGAAGACCATCAGGCTATCCGAGACCATGTCGAGGAAATACACATCGTGGTCGACGATCAGACCGGTCCGAGACTCTTTCTCCATGACCCGACGGATCGTCCGAGCCGCCTCCATCCTCTGGTTCGAGTCCAGATAGGCAGACGGCTCGTCGAGCAAATAGATGTCCGCGTCACGACCGAGGCAAAGGGCGATCGCCACACGCTGCAACTCGCCGCCCGAGAGTGTGGACACGTCTCGCTCGAGCATTCCCTTCACTTTGAGTGGCTGGAGGATCTCGGTCTCGAAATATCCTGAATCCGCTTTCTTGCCGACGGCCTCCCGGATCAAATTGCCGACGGTCCCCTCGTAGACCGCTTCCAGGTACTGAGGTTTGTACGACACCTGCCACTTTCCTTGGACGACCCCGGACGTCGGAGTCTCTTGCCCCGCGAGCATTTTCACGAACGTCGTCTTCCCCGTCGCGTTCGGGCCGACGACGCCGACGACCTCCCCTTTGCGAAGCTGGCCGGGGTGGACCACGAGCTCGAAATCCTCGTACCGTTTTGTGAGCTCGTCGAATTCCAGTAGGACATCGGCCTGCCAAGCCGCCCGAGGAGGACGCACATCGAATCGAATCTCCCGATCCCGGAATCGAATGTTCTCTTCCTTCAGATAGCCGCCGAGGTACACGTTGATCGCCGTCCGGACGGGACGGGGCTGCGCGATGATGCCATAGGCACCCTCCTCTCCGTACATGAGGAAGACCGTGTCCGCAAGGAAATCCAACACGGCCAGATCATGTTCCACCACGACGACGTACTTCTCCTTCGAGAGGGACTGGATCACCTTCGCGACCCGCAGGCGCTGATAGATATCGAGATAGGACGACGGCTCGTCGAAGAAGTACACATCCGCATCCTTGAGCATCGTCGCCGCGATCGCGAGCCGCTGCAATTCGCCGCCGGACAACTGTGCGATGTCCCGGTCCATGAAGGATCCGAGCTCGAGAGAGGCGGTCAGTTCGCCGAGCTTTCCCTGGCGGTCGATCTTGCGGAGGAGATCTCGCACCTTCCCCGAATAGATCTTGCTCAGCTTGTCGACGTACTGCGGCTTGATCGCGGTCGTCAGTTCCTTGTTCGCGATTTTCGCGAGATAGTCGTGCGCCTCGGTCCCTTTGAAGTATTCGAGCACGTCGTCCCAGTGCGGTTTCTTCCGACGATAGTGGCCGAGGTTCGGCGCGATCTCGCCGCTCAGCATGCTCACGCACGTGGTCTTGCCGATTCCGTTCGGCCCGAGAAGACCGATGACCTCCCCCTTCTTCGGGACCGGGATGCGAAACAACCGGAACGCATTCTTGCCGTACTGGTGGACGAGATCTTCCTTCAGGGCCTCTGGAAGGCCGATGATCCGAATGGCGTCGAACGGACATTTCTTGATACAATTATGGACGGTGAGGCCTGCGGCAACGTACGTCTCATCTTCCTCGACTTCCAAGTTGAAGACTGGAAGATCACGGACGGTTTTCTTCTTGATCTTCAGGATCGGGGCATAGCTGAATTCGTCATCCATGACATAGTGACTTGCTGTCCGATTGCGTTTCTCGGAAAACGAGAGTCCGAGGAGTCGAGCCATCGAGGCCACGAATTCACCGGTCACGACTAGGTTGTAAGCCCGTCGTTTGCCTTTCGGACGAGTGCTGGTGACTCCTGCCGCTATGCCGAGGCTCGCCAAAAGTTCCTGCGTTTGATACGCGAGATGTGACGACGTTGTGCTGATGCTGAAATAGCTCCGCTTCGGATCGCGATACCCATCGCCTCGCCAGAGACCACGGACTACCTCCGCCCGGACCTCGCGACGGGACGTCATGATTTCGCCAGGAATCCGTTTCTCGTCGCATCGGTGACCCAACGAGCCGAAGACTCGTGCTAGGAGGTACGAGTCGAAACGAGCATTGCGCCCCTTTCCGGTATTCTGTTCCTCCTTTCCTCGAACTCCGAAGTACTTGTCGGCAATGGCCCGTATATCGTCCCGATAGGCCTGCTCTCGAACGTGAAATGAGAAAACCAAACGCCGATCGTCGGCCGAGCCTTCTGCGAGATAATATCCGATGAGTCGCCCGATCTCCGGAGTCAAAGGCACTTGGACGAGTTGCTCCGACCAAAGTGATTGGCGGTTCTTTCCCCGGTAGCTGACAGGAATAGGAACCTCCCAGACACCATCTCTTTCCGGAGCCACAATTCGGGGTTTTACGAGATAGTCTCCCACCTTGAGAGTCGGAGGGAGGACCCAGCGGAGGACGCCGACGCCCTTCAGTAGTCGACTTCCCCCTTTGGTCAGTGGACGAATCACGGCAAGGACAGGGTGATCTTCGGTGACTTCGAGAGGATCGGGCTGACCGGTGGCCGTAATCCGATATAGCGGACCGGTGTACCACCGATGTAGAAGGCCCTTCACGGGGCGATATTGCCCTTTGTCCGTCAGGACTCGGTCCCCGACCTTCACATCCTCAATGGGAACGACGCCGTGCAAGCTCGAAATCGGAATACCCGCCGGGATACAAATCCCACATGAGATGCAGGTCTCTTCGCTGATCGCCGCCTTGGTCGTCTCGGGATCGATCCAGATGACCTCCGTTCCCGTGCGCTGGGGAGGGCAGAAGGCGATGCATTCGAGGTGGCAGCGCTTAGGCTGGCACCGGTCCTTGAACACGACCGCGACGCGCACGGCGATTCCATGAAGCGGGAGCTATTTAAACGTATGACGGCGCGACGAAAAGCGCAGAACCTTTATCCGATTCCGACCCATCCGTTGAATCGTGATGCGATGATCCCAGGCGGGCGCGCGAATCCTCGGCAGATGCGGCAGGCGATGAAGCGTCTCGGCATCGAACAGGAACAGTTGGATGGGGTCGAGGAAGTCGTGATCCGCACCACGACGAAAGAGTACGTGATCCGCGACGCGAACGTGACCGCGATGACCGCCCAGGGCCAGAAAATCTGGACCGTGGTTGGCGAGCCGATCGTGCGGGATCGAGCCGATGCGAAGAAGACGCAAGGTCCGACCACGATCACAATTCCGGACGAAGACGTGAAACTCGTCGCCGAGAAGGCCGGCGTCTCCGAGGAAGAGGCCCGCAAGGCCCTCGAGGACGCAGGCGGCGAGCCTGCCGAAGCCATCATCCGTCTGATGAGCCGATGAATACGGAGCGGGTCCGGTCCGTCCTCGGCGTGTGGGCGCCGATGGCGATCGGTCTCTTCATCATCGTCACCTCAGTCAACTTCTACTTCACGGCGACGCTTGCGGGGGGCATCCGCACGGGCGACCTCGGCTCGTGGCGCCTCGTCTGCTCGGCGGGCGCGTTCTCCGTGGGCGGACTCCTGATCCTTTCGACGTACGGCCGGTACACGAAGACGAAGGAGTGGCGAGGGAAGGGATCTCCCGAAGCGTCACTCCCGCCGACCGCGGCGCCTCGCCACGAAGAGCCCGACGACGAGGGCAATCCCGACGATCAGAAGGATTAGCCCGATCAGCGTTCCCGACAGTCCGCCGAGGGCCCCCGTGGTGGTCCAAGTCGCTTTCACCTCTTTGGGTCCCGTCATCGTGACCGTCACGACCAGGTCCGAAGACGTCACGTCGCCGGACCATCCCGAGAAGCGAACCGTCTGACCTCCCGAGGTCGCCTCCGCAGGGGCGGTGAGCTCCACGGACGTCCCTTCCCGGTACCATCCGCTCCCGCCGATCGTCCCGACGTCCGTGATGACCTGGAGGAAATACTCCTTCGACCATTCGGCATGTGCGGTCCTGGGACCAGACATGAGGATGGGACTCGAACCTAACGCGGCATAGCCCGCCGCGTCCCCGGTCCAGCCCTTGAAGACGACCCGTTCGCCTGCGCCCGTTCCGATCACGCTTGCATTCAGGGAAGCCGTCGCAAAGGATCCGGCCTGGTACCAACCCGCGGTCGTGGCCGTGCCGTACGGCGTTTGAATCGTGAGGGAATACTCGGTGCGCCACTGCGCCGTCGCGACCTTCGGCCGGTCCATCACGATCCCGTTCGACGTGACCCCGGTCCCGGTCGCATCGCCGGACCAGACCACGAAGAGCTCTTGCGTGCCCGGACTCACGGCGACCTGCTGCGAGGCGACGCCGGCATGGGCGCTTGTGCCCTGGTCGTACCAGCCTGCGCCGGAAACCGAACCGTACGCGCTCGACACATCGAGGTAGAATTGAGTCCCGTATTGCGCGATCGCCGTCTTGGGACCGTCCATCAGGATCGGATCGGACGTGAGGGAAGTGCCGGTCGCATCTCCCGACCAACCCTGGAACGCAAGCCGCTCACCCGGATTCTGGGCAAAGTACTGATTCGAGACGGCTGCGTTGACGGTCGCGCCCGCGGGATACCAACCGCTGCCGCCTGCACCGGACACAGGGGACGTGACATTCAGATAATATTCCGCGGAGAACGTCGCTTCGAAGGAGACCGCGGCGGTGAAGTGAACGACATGCGCCGCGGCACCGCCGTCGCTCCACTGTTGGAATTGATATCGCGTACCGGGAGTGCTCGACTGCTGGGTCGCAACGGAAATCGTGTGATACGAGTCGCGGGCGAACCAGAACGCGGTCGCCGAAGAATAGGAGGTCCCGTCCACCGCGAAGGTGGCGCCGGAAGGCGTGGTGGAGACGCGCATCGCTTCTTGTTCCGTGAACGTCGCGGTGAGGACGAGAGCGGCGGTCGCACTGACCGAGTGTGCGGCCGATCCGCCGTCGCTCCACGAGAACCAGATGTAACGCACGTCCGTGGACAGGTTCTGGGGTGTCGGCGCCTCTACTTGGTGAACCGAGCCGTCATCCCACCAGAAGGAGGCCGTCGCGGTGTACGGCACCGAGTCGACCAACACGCTGAGCCCGAGCCCAACCGGACCGAGGGACACGCTGCTCTGATATTGCTTCGTGAACGACGCGGTGATCGTCGCATCATCAACGCCGACGACGATCGAATGGGAAATAGTCCCCCCGTCGCTCCAGTTGGACCAGACGTAGCGCGCCGTCGTCCCGAGCGGGATGGGGGACGCGACGCTCACCGTGTGCGATGACCCGACGATCCACGCGGTCGCAACGGGACCGGTCGACGTCACGCCGTCCACCGTGACGGGCAAGCCGGCCGGGTTCGTTGTTACCGTGACGGTGGACGTTGGAAAGCCCGGACTCCTCGCGTAATAGATATCGAAATTCGTTCCCCGCCCGTCGGTCCAGACGACGTATGTCTTGTTGTCAGGGCCCGCCTCGATGGCGAAGTAGTCGCCGGGCCGGTCGAACGTGCCGGGCGTATCCTGGTCCGAAACGCGGACGTTCGGAGACCAAGTCTGTCCGCCGTCCGTCGAATTCGAGTAGAAGATGTTCCAATTTCCGAGGCGCTTGTCCTCCCACGCCGCGTGGACCTTACCGGTTCCGTCCACCGCGAGATCGACCATGTACTGCATCGAGCTGTCCGTGTTGTCGTTGATGCGTTGGTTCGCTGCCCACGTCTTGCCGCCATCCGTGGAGCTCGCGAGATAGATGTCCGGATTTCCGTTTCGGCCATCGGCCCAGGAGATATAGATCGCGCCAGAGTTCGGGTCGACGTTCATCGCGGGAAGCGGGTACTGCGGGAAGCCGCCCGGTGCGGACCCGGCGAGGTCGTTGACGCGGACGATGGCACTCCAGGTTTGCCCACGGTCCGCGGATGATTCGAACTTGATGTTGTTCGTTCCGAAGTCCCACCACGTCAGGTAGACGGTTCCGTCGGGAGCGGCGACAATGACGGCGCCCAGGACGGCCGACTGGCTCCCGGGGTTGATGACCGGGGCCCACGTCGCGCCCCCGTCGTCGCTCCATGTGACCGCCAAGATGTTGCCCTCGTCCCATGTGGCGTAGAGCCGACCCGCGGAGTCGAAGGCGATGGAGTCCTTGTCGACGAGCCCTCCTTGACCGACAATGTAGTGGACGTTCCCCCAGTCCTGTCCGTTCGTGGTGTTGGAAACGTCGAGCCCGGAGGAACACGGGGGAGAACTTCCGCCGTTCGGATCGTACTCCAAGTATGCGTAATGCACCCGATCGTTCGGGTCGAGGGCCATCCAAGGATCGGAATCGCGGCAATTTTGGTTCGGATGCGTTTGGTTCATCAAGATGTTGGGCGCCCAGGTGAGTCCCTGGTCTGTCGAGTACGAGGAACCGACGCGATAGCCGGCGGCATCCGGTCCGTTCGTTTCCTTCCACCCGACGAACACGGTCCCTGAGTGATTCACGACCATGGTGGGCTCGACTTGATAGTCGAAGGGAGACGTGCCGTCCGTAATCTTGATGTTTGGAAAGAACGGGGTGATCGAATTCGGTCGGGGCTGCACGATCGGGACGGCGGACGCAGAACGGCTCGGCGCCGCGGTCGCACTCCATGGTCCCGAAATCGCGATTACGGATGCGAGCACGAGCACGACAAGAACGTACGAGAAGCCTCTCACTCCTCTCCCCGCGACGAGGATTGAAATGGGAGAGGATAATCGTTTTGCTTGCCGAGCGGAGCAACGAAGGATTAAATAGAATAGGGCGGTTGAGAACGATGCTAGGCTCGACCGGGGGGCTGGGCGTCCCCTTGTAGACCCAAATCGTCCTTATGGGGCGGTGACAGTCGGGAGCGGTGCTCCCAGCTTGGCGCTGGTCCGGATGCCGACGTTGAGGTTCTGTCCCGCGGGGCTGGAGGCGACAGAGAACGCAGCTGGAGAGCGGCGGTCTCCGTCCCGATCGTGGGGAACGGGTCAGGCACGGAAGTGAGCAGCCTCACCGCGGACTACCAACGCTCGCGGGGGTGCGGGACCGAGGAAGCATCCGGGTCACCCGGCGTCGGGCTGCGCATCCATCCCGATGGCCTAGCTCGATCTAACGCTCCGTGAGCTTCGTCTGCTTTGTCTCGAGGACCATGCCGCCCATTCCGAAGCGCTGGACGATCAAGTTGTACAAGAGTTCGTCCCGGACCTCGCTCTTCCGATCCGGCACGGCGTACGCGGGCTCGTTCGTCGGCAGCTGCAGGCCCAGTTTCACCAGGCCGCGCCGCGCCTCTTCCCGTTCTTCCCGTGGCGCCTGCGGCGCGTCGATCGCGGCGGAGAATCCGCACTCACGGACTTCCCGAAGGAAGATCGGACGGCGGAACAGTTTCTGCAAGACTCCGATCGCGAGACGCGCTTGATCCGCCTCGTCCTTCACCGCCTCCCGACACCGCGAACCGACGACCTCGTAGAGGTTCGGCTCCCGATGGGCGGAGGTCGTGTACACCTTAGCCGGGGGAATTTCCTTTTCTCGGAGCATGCCTACGTCGGCGAGGGCCTTCAGGTAACCCGTGACGAACAAACGATGGAACGAGTAGCCGTCCTGCTTCAGCTGTTTTGTGAGCGAACTGATGGAGCGCTCCTGCACCCGGAGGTACGACACGACAAGGTCTTTCAGATTACGCTCTGGAACGAACACCGGGCCCCCACCCGACCATCTGGTAACAAACCGGATAACAAATAAAGGTTTCCAGCCGAAAGGTTGCTCACAAATCGAGTGCAAAAATCATCTTATGCCAGTGGAGCCCTCGCATTTCAGTTCGCGATTACTCCCCCTTTCTTTTTCGTTTTGCCTCTCGAGGCGAAACGCTATCCGGCGGTGATAACCGCCTCGGAACGGTTATACCCGGACCTTCCAATGGAAACGATTGCATGGGTCAGGGAGACCGAATCAAGACGTTCATCCACGGCTTCGACGAGAAACTCGGAGGCGGCATCCCGGAGGGCCAAATCGTCCTCCTCGCGGGAGAGCCCGGGACGATGAAGTCCACAATCGCGTTCAACGTCCTCTATCAGAATGCGTTGCGCGAAGGGAGGGCGGGCACCTACATCTCTCTGGAACAAGGGCGCGACAACCTCACTCGCCATCTGGAACAGATGAGCCTCAGCCCGCACGACGTGGAGAGCAAGGTGAGCATCGTCGACCTCGGAATGATCCGTCGCAACCTGGACGGAATGGCGGACCGCACGTGGCTGGAAATCTTCAAGATGTACGCGATGAACCTGAAGCGGACCCTGAACTACGAGATCCTCGTCGTCGATTCGTTGCCGGTCCTCGAGGTCATGGCGCGCTTCGAGAATCCGCGGGAAGATCTCTTCCAATTGTGCGAGTGGATCCGCGATCTCCAAGTCACGACGATCCTGATCAGTGAGATGAAACCGAACAGCGAGGACTTCGGAAAGCATGGCGAGGAATACCTGTGCGACGGAATCATCCACGCGAAGATGGAACGGGTCGACGACGCGAACATCCAACGCCGGATCCGTTGCGTGAAGATGCGCGGGACGAATCATTCGCCGAACTACTTCACGCTCATGTTCCAAAATGGAATCCTGCAGGCGACCCGCATTATCGCGGACTGATTCGCCTCTCGTGGGCGAGTTGTGCCGACCTCTAATTCTGGCCAAAAACCTAATGTGAGCTGGCCCACATCCCGCGATTCAGACGCGGGCCCGCGCCCGTGCCATCTGAAGGAGGAACGGCGGAACGGCCCTTCGGTTTTTTCGAGTCATGGCATTGGTCGCGCTCGTGTTCTTTCTCCTCGTTCAGGTTCCCACTCCAAACCCGCGCTCGGCGATTTCCGGCCCCCCGCCGGCCACCCGGGTCATCTCGTTCCGCACGGACGCTTCTCCGGAGGAGATTCAGGCTGCGGGAGCCGAATTGCTCGAATCATACGGCGCGTTCGCGGTGGCCCGCGGCGGGGAAGGGAGTCTCGCCCTCGTGAAAGCGCAGGGCCGCTACGCCAATCCTCTCGAGGGCAGTTCCACCCTCCAACTACTCGGCGGCATCGTGGACCTCGCGACTCTTGTCCCGCGACCGGCATCAGACTGGCCGATCGATTCCCGAGGTGAAACGGTCGGCGTTGTCCACTTCCACGCTCCGATCAAGGCGGAATGGAAGGATGCCTTGCAAGCCCTTGGACTCCAAGTCCTACGGTACCTCCCGCAGGATGCGTTTGTCGTTCGAGGTCCTTCCACCGCCTTCGATCGGAGTTCGAGCTTGCCTTACGTGGACTGGCTCGGCCCGTACGCGCCTTCGTGGAAGGTCCGTCCCGACATCCCGACGGGCTCCCTCCTGGATGTGCGTATCCTTGTTTTCCCGGGGGAATCTCCGGAGACGGTCGAGGCGTGGCTCGGCCATCAGGGAATCCCGCCGGCCTCGCCATCCGCATCAGGACCCGGCGTCATTGGCACCTTCGGGGGCGGGGACTTCCGCTGGACCCGCGCGCGAATCCCAT
>VBMN01000019.1 GCA_005878385.1 Methanobacteriota archaeon | reverse complement strand
CACCAGAGCGTCTGGACGAAGGGCAAGAACATGATGTACGACCCGGACGACGAGTACGCGGAGATCAGCCAGACCTGCCGCTACTACATCGGCGGGCTAATGGACCACGCCCGCAGCCTCTGTGCGTTCACGAATCCGACGACGAACTCCTACCGCCGGCTCGTCCCGGGCTATGAGGCTCCCGTATTCATCGCCTGGTCGAAACGAAACCGGAGCGCGAACATCCGGATCCCGATGTACTATCAGGGGATCGAGGCCGCGAAGCGGATCGAGTACCGCACGCCGGACCCGTCGTGCAACCCGTACCTGTCCTTCGCCGCGATGCTGTGCGCCGGCCTGGACGGCGTGAAGCGAAAGATCGATCCGGGAAACCCGGTCGACGAGGACCTCTATCATCTCAGTGCGAGCAAGCGGAAGGAATACGGGGTCCGCGAGTTGCCCGGCTCCCTGAAGGAGTCGATCGAGCACCTGCAGACGGACTACATGTTCCTGAAGACCGTCTTCCCGCAGGACCTGCTCGAAAAGTATGAGGAACTGAAGCTCGACGAGCACCTGCAGACCTCGTTGCGGCCCTCGCCGTACGAGTTCTACCGGTACATGGACGCCTGAACGCCGCGACGAGGGCAACGTTCATGGTCCACGGTGAGGTCCGAGCCCGTGGTTGCGCTATCTCGCCTCGCGCCTCGCGATTGTCTCGAGCCTCCTGTTCCTGATCCTCTGGATCTTGTCCTCCCTCATGGGGACCTACGCACTCGCGATTGGCGACTATGGACTCGCCGCGTTCCTCGCTCGTCCGGCCTGGTCGACCGATCTCCCTCTGTTAGGTTTCCTCGGCCTCATGATCTTCGGAATCGCGGAACACTTCGTCCCTTTGTTCGCGGGTCGGGAGCTCGAGCGTCCGAGCCTCGCAACGGTTCAGGTAATGGTCGCGATCGTGTCGGTCGGGATTGCCCTCGGACTGCCTCGACTCCTGATCGTCGGCCGACTTCTCTGGTTCGGGGCAGCCGCGTTGTTCGCTGGCCTGTTATTCGAGACTTTGCGGTCCGGGCGAATCGTCCCGCGTCCGGGAGTGCACAGGGAGGGCCTGCTCGTTATCGACCGTCGGGCCGCGTCGATGACTGCGGCTGGGACAGCCTATCTGCTCGTGGCGTCCTCGGGATTTGTCCTCGCGGCGCCTGGAGGTCGGCCTCTCACCCCCGCGCTTGCTCCCTACGGGGCTTCGTTCCTCCATCTATATACTCTTGGATTCGTGGCCCTCTCCCTGTTCGGCGTCTTATTCCATCTACTCCCGCGATTCCTGGAAGTGGTCCCGCCCGCCCGGTGGGTGACCGTTCTCGCAGCCCTGGCGATTTCCGCTCCTGCAGGCGTTGCACTCACGATCCCGTACGCCAGCACGGACCACCCGCTGCGATTTCTCCTCGTGGGATTCGCCGCGATCGAAGGGATGGTCGCGGTCTTGTTCGCGCTTCTCCTTTTCGGCCTTTGGCGAAAGAGCGCCAGGCGACGACCCGCGAGCCTGTTCTTCGTCCTCGGCGGCATGTGGCTCGTGGTTGGCGCAGGGTTAGGCCTGTACATGGGCTCGAGCACGGGAGCCACGCTTCGAGGAACCACGACCCAAAGTTGGCTCACCGTCCTCGGCTTCGCGGGCTTCGAGATATTCGGGATCACGCACGAGATCCTGTTGCCCTATGTTGGTCAAGGTCTCCGCGCGTGGCAGGTCGCGGCTCGCGCCCACGAGGGCCTCGCGACGGGAGGCCTCCTCGCGGTAGTGACATCGTCCACCCTCGCGCTTGCGGGATTTCCCCGCACGTCCGCCGTCTTCGCGTTCGTGGGCTTCGGGCTCTTGCTCTGGATGGCCCTCAGCTACACGGCGGGGACGTTCCAAACCCTCGCCGCGATTTCTCCGCCCGGCGGGATTGCCCGATCCGGTCGTTGAACCGGGCGATTACCTCTTCCGGGCCGCCATCCAGGCGGTCGCGAGAACGATCCCGCCGACGAGGTAGCCGAGCAGGGCGATCCCCATCAGCCCGGCGATCGGGACCGCGATCGGGTTCAGGATATTCGCGTGGACGTACCCGACAGTCTGACCACCACCGCCTGCGTCGGTGGCGAGGAGGGCGGCCCCCGCCTGGAAACCTCCCCAGGCCATGAGGAGCGATGCCCCCGCCGAACCGAGGCCGCCGAGGACCAAGTGAATCGCGGCGCCGATGTTCCTCCAGCCGGTGAGGGGAGCTCCCATCGTACCTTCGATCGCTTGGTAGAAAAATGCGGTGAATCCGATCCCTCCAATGCCGACCAGAAGGAAGGACAAGATTCCCATCGTGAACCAGCTTCCGGCGCCTCCACCCGCGACGATTCGTGAGGACGCGGGACCGAGCGTGAAGTTCCCGATCCCCGCCAGCACATTGCCGAGGACCAGCAGGGTGAAGATCAGCCAGGCCACACCACCCAAGGCAAACGTCAGACCGATGAACCGGCCTGCCCAACGACTCCGTATCGTCTCCATGGTCGCTTCGAGGGTCTCCCGAAGGCCATAATGATTACGTATGCATGGTACGGCCCGACGAAGCGGGCGCTGGTTTAAGACGGACGATGTGTGTCTCGTCCGGCACCATGGCGGAGACGAAGGACGACATCACGGAGGAGCGCCGCATCCTCAAGAAAGCGGGCGTCCTGGATGACAAGCTCTTGGACCGGATGGACATCTACCCGGGCGATCGCGTGCGTTTCCGCTTCTACTATCCCCAATCCGGCTTCGAGGAGATCATCGGCCATTTCCTCGGCTTCTACACCCTCTACGAGGGACCCGAAGGCGGCGGGGACCTGAACCTTGTGATCCGCGCGGTGAAGGACGGTCGGCCGACCGTCCTGTACAAGGATCGGAACTACCTGGAGGAGTTCGAAAACCTCGAGCCCAACATGGAGGTCCGCGAACAAATCCGAGACCTGGACGCGCGCCATGGGCGCCACGTCGGCCACGAGTTCGGCTGATTAGTAGCGGTCGACGCCTTGGGCGAGGGCCCGCAATCTCGCAATCCGCTCTTCGATGGGCGGGTGGGTGCTGAACATCCGGACGAAGGCGCCGCCGTGGAAGGGGTTCACGATGAACAGGCTCTGCGACGCCGGGCTGCCGAATGCGATCGGGCGACGGCGGTTCGCGACCTCGAGCTTCTCGAGCGCGGAGGCGAGGGCGAGCGGCTGGCCAATCGTCTTGGCTCCGCTGTAGTCCGCCTTGTACTCCCGGCTCCGGGAGATGGCGAGTTGCACGAGCAGGGCCGCGATCGGGGCCAGGATCATTCCGACGAGCGCAATGACCATAGTGAGCCCGTTCGAATCGCGGCTCCGAGAGCCACCGAACATCATGTTCCAACCGAACCATCGGGCCATGAAGGAGATCGCGCCCGCCAAGGTCGCCGCGACGGACATCACCAAGATGTCCCGGTTCCGAACGTGGGAGACCTCGTGGGCGAGCACGCCGCGAAGCTCGTCTTCGGTGAGCACGTGGAGGATACCCTGCGTGACCGCGACGACCGCGTGCTGGGGATTGCGGCCCGTGGCGAACGCATTCGGGGTCTCCGTTGGAACGATGGCGACCTTCGGCATCGGGAGGTTTGCTTGCTGCGTCACTTGACGCACGACGCGATACAAGCTAGGAGCCTCCGCCTCCGTGACGAGCTTCGCCCGGTAAGACCAGAGGACGATTCGGTCGGAGGCGAAGTACGAGACGGCGTTCATGACGCCCGCAAGCACGAGGAACAACAGGATGCCCGCCGTCGCGCCGAACCAGACGCTTCCGATTACCCAGCCGAAAAACACGAAGATGCCCGTCAGAAGGACGAAAAGGGCAAACGTGCGAACGTAGGCTCCCATGACTCCACTCCCCTACTCTTGCTCTATCCCCGAGGACTCGCAGGTCGCATATGAAGTTGATGCGGGAACGCCCGTTGGGGTCGCTTTCTACATGACACGGAACCTCTCCGCCGGAATCACAACATCGTCGCCTTTGGCTGCTCTCTCCTGGTTTGCGGGGCGCTGGATTTCTTCCTTGATCACGGCCAAGATTCTCGCGTATCGCCGGACTTCCTTTTCGCCCAGGTACACTAGCAAATCCAACGCGTTAATCTGGAAACTCAACTCGTCTCGAAGGGTCACATCGTAGGCCGGCACGAAACCTCCCTTCTCCGCGACGGGGAGCATGGCAAGGATCTCCTTGTAGGGCAGGAACCAGTCGCCCTTGACGGGATGGTGCTTGGGCTTAAATGGAGGGCCGAAGCCAGTTGTTGTGACGGAAACCGAATTGATACGACGCAGGGTCCAATAGTCGTTCCAGAACGCATAGACACCAATGGCAAACAGTGCGACCGTTGCCAAGGCAAGGAGGGTGGGATTGCGAATGTCTAGAGTGGAAGGAAAGAATAAGGATGCGAGAATTAAGCCGAAGCCGACCCCGAATATTGCTGCGTCCGCCACCAGATGACCTCGACGCACAAGCCTCCGCCGTGCGACCTTTCGATGATCAACGGTGAAGATCGATTCTTGGTCGAGCAAGACAAGACCTCCTGTAACTTGCTAGCAAGCTTTCCAGCGTCGCCTGCAAGGTCCGTCACAATCCGAGAACCTGCGCGTAACCTTCCATATCCATGAAACCATGGCCGCTCACGTTGAAGGCGATGACCTTCCGTTCCCGGGACTCCTTGCATTTGATCGCCTCGTCAATCGCACACGCGATGCTGTACGCGCTCTCCGGGGCGGGGAGGAATCCTTCGGCCTGCACGAATTGCCGAGCGCGTTCGAAGACGTGCCGTTCATCCTCAGGGTACGCGATCGTGTCGATGAAGCCGCGGTACCGGAGCAAGGAGAGGATCGGGGAGCAGCCGTGGTATCGCAAACCGTCCCCTTTCACCGGTTTCATTTCCGTCTTGTGGCCGAGCGTGTACATCTTCAGGAGAGGCGTGAGTTCCGCATGATCCGCGAAATCGTACCGATATTCTCCCTGAAGGTTCGGGGCCGCGGCACTCTGGGCCGCGATGAAACGAATTGTCTTCCCTTTGATTGCGTCCGCGAGGAAGGGGAGCGTGAAACCGCCGAAGTTCGAGCCGCCGCCAAGGCAGGAGATCATGATGTCCGGATAGGCGCCGACCTGCTCGAACTGCCGCTGCGTCTCGAGGCCGATGATCGTTTGATGCAGGAGGACATGATTCAGGACGGATCCGAGGCAATAGATCGCCTTCTCGTCCCGCTTGGCGTCTTCGAGGCCTTCCGACACCGCAATCCCGAGCGAGCCCGGATGGTTCGCCTGTTTCGCGAGCAGTGCGCGGCCCACGCTCGTCTCAGGACTCGGAGACGCGTGTACCGTGGCCCCGTAGAGCTTCATGAATTGTCGCCGTTGGATCTTCCAGTCGTGGACGGCTCGGACCCAGTAGATCGTCGTCTTGAGATTCGCGAGGCTCGCCGCGTAGGCGAGGGCGGTCCCCCACTGCCCCGCGCCGGTCTCGGTCGTCAAGCGCTCGTACCCTTCCTGTTTTGCATACCAGGCCTGGGCCAGTGCCGTGTTCACCTTGTGGCTGCCCGTCGGGCTGTAGAATTCGGTCTTGTAGTATAGGTGCGCCGGCGTCCCGAGCCGCTTCTCGAGGCGGTGAGCTCGGATCAGCGGTCGAGGCCGACCCGCCTGGCGGTACAGCTCTTGCACTTCCGGAGGAATTTCGATCCATCGCTCGGTGGAATTCTCCTGGCGCAGGCACTCGGCGAGGAGGAGTTCGGGCAACGACTTCAGGCGAGACGGACCGGTTTCCGGATCTTTTGGCGGAGGCAACGGCTCTGGGAGGTCCGCTTGGATGTTGTACCACTTCGTCGGCCGTTCGTCGTCCGGAAGCTGTACGACAGCGGCGTCGGCCCGCGACATCACTCCACCAAAACCCGGCCCGCGTTGGATATGGCCGGCCCGAGCTAATAGGGCTTCGGGAGGGGGCTAGGTACCGCGGGCCCTGAGCTC
>VBMN01000018.1 GCA_005878385.1 Methanobacteriota archaeon | reverse complement strand
CGGAGGACCATTCCTTCGCGAGCCTGGACGGCGTCGTCCTGAACACGATCGAGGACCAGCACCCGGACCGGATCGAGCTGCACCTGGTCGCCTCGCAGGAGTTGGACCCGAACAGCGATGGCCTCGTCGATGAGACCCGCGGTGCGACGATCGACGTCCTCGCGGTCGACGCGAACTCGAACGGCGCGTTCGATTCGACGAACGTGACGATCCATGCGAGCGCGGTCCGCGACGCCAACCACGATGGCGTGCCGGAGTACACGGCCGCCTTCGTGGCCTACGCCGAGGCCACAGATGCGAACGACGACGGCCACCCGGAGATCGTGACCCTCACGGCCCGCGGCTCCGAGGTCCTCGATCAGGACCAGAACGGCGTTCCGGAGGAGACGGCATACCTGCGCCTCGACGCGAAGTGGACCGACGCGGACTCGAATGGCGTCGTCGAAAAGGTCGACCTCTCGTTCCGGGCGGAGCGCATGACGGATCCGAACCAGGACGGGACGCCAGAGACCCACGAATGGATCTCCGTCGAATACCATGCGGAGGACGTCAACCAGGACGGCACGATGGACAACGTGTACCTCCTCATCGAGAAGCACACGATGCCCGGATCGACATCGTAACCCCACCTCAAGGGAGCGGCAAATCGCGAACGCCGCTCTCCCTTTCACTTTTCGTCGAAAATCTGACGGGCCGCATCGGCGAGTAGGTCCGGGAATCGCTCCCGGTACACCGAGAGTCGCAAGTCGATCGCACTCGGATCCCGCAGCCGATACCGCCGGTCCTCGGCCGCCTCGATCAAGGCATCCGACGACAGTCGATGCAGATACTGGACCAAGGTCGCCGAGGACAGGCCGGTCGCCTTCTCCAAGGAGGCGAAACGCATCGGGCCTTCTCGGAGGAGTTCGGAGAGAATCGCCCTCTGCCCGCGGACTCGCAAGGCCGAGATCAGAGTCCGGTCTTCTGTCGAGAACGCACCCGCCGCGAACCACCGTGCGAAACGGCCGCTGCGGTGCGGAGTCACGCGGTCGCTTTCTTCGAGGCCCTCGAGATGATATCGCACCGATCGGAGGGAGAGTCCGAGTCGCCGCGGGAGTTCTCGGAGGTGCAATCCCGGCTGGGATGTGACCAGCGCGAGGACGCGCTCACGCGAGGTCAGCAGAGACTCTGCCATAAGGCCACCCGGTCGCATAGAGGAATGCCGCCGCGAAGAGCGCGATCGAAACCAGGTCCGTCAGAAATCCGATCGTCTCTTCGATCGTGTGATCGACGACAAGGACGGAATGAATCGCGACCGCGGCTGCGAAGCGAACCTCGAGGACGGCGAAGGCCGCGAACGCGAATAGAAGCCTCGGAGAACGAGACTGACGGTAGGCCTGGCCGATGGCAAACAAGGGGATGATCACCAGGATGGCGCTCGCGATTTCCCAGAGGACGTGCATCGTCTCTCCCGACCGCGTGCAGGCGGTCCGCGGCCTTCAGGTTTTCTCCCGCCGCTAGCATGGTCCTTTCGATTCGTGCCAAAAAAGACATACTCGGTGGCCGTGTCTCTCGAAAGAGGCGCACGATGGGAAGGCCCGTTCGCGTGTTGATGTTCGCCCTCGCGATCGGCCTCGTTGCCGCCTTTCCGCTTGCGGTCCGTCCGGTCGCCGCACACGAACACGTGACCGCGGGCGAATACGAACTGATCCTCGGATGGCGGAATGAGCCCGCGGTCGCGGGCTATCTGAATGGGCTCGACTTGGGGATCCAACACCACTTCTCGAACGGGACGACTGCGTGGGTCGTCGGGGTCGCGGGGAACCTCACGGCGAACCTGTCCACCGGTCAGGCCTCCGTCCCGAAAGCCCTCGAACCCCAGTTCGGCCGGGACGGATGGTACACGTTCGATGTGATCCCGACCCGGGTGGGAATCTATTCCGTGCGCCTCACTGGAACGCTCGGAAGCACGCCCGTGGACGTGAAGGTGAATTTGGACGACGTGGCTCCCGCCTCGGACCTCGCGTTCCCGGTCGACGATCCCACAGCGAGCGACTTGCTGAGCCGACTCAACGCCGCGGTCGCGGGCCTCCAGTTACTGCTGATCCTTGCGCTCGTCGTGGCATGCCTTGGCCTTCTCGTGGCCGCGGGGGGCCTCCTCCTGGGAAGGCGAGCCTCCCGCAACCAAAGGAAGATGCCATGACACCTCGGAGAATCCTCCTCCCCCTCCTGGCCGGGCTCCTCGGATTCCTCTTCGCGAGCGGTCTCGCGGCGGCCCACGCCCAGTACGTGAGCTCCACGCCCGCGGCGGGGGCGATTCTGCCCACCGCCCCCACGAACGTATCCGTCACGCTGTCCGAAACCATTCAGTCCGGGACCGGCACGATGCGCGTCACAAACGAGAGCGGCGTCCGCTTCGACGTACCGCCCGTCACGTATGCTCCCGACGGCCGCGCCCTGTCCATCTCCCTCGGCCTGGGTGGACCGGGGATCTACACGGTCACGTGGACCGCGGTCTCCGCCGTGGACGGCCATTTCACCGCCGGCTCGTTCTCCTACGGCGTTCAGGACAAGAACGGGAATGTGAACGGAACGGTGCCCGGGCTCTCCTCCACCGGTGCGCCAATCTCCCCCCTGGAGGTCGCGTTGCGATCGATCGGATTCCTCGGCCTTGCGATCGCCTTGGGCATCGGGGTGATGGCGAACTTCATCGCGCGATCCCGCACGGAAAGCCCGGAGAAATCCGCCTGGACCATTCAGGCCACCATCGTGCTTTCCCTTGCCGCGGTCGTTGCGGCCAGCCTTGGCACCCATGCCGCCGCCGTCCCGGTGATCGCGGGCATCGGGGTCGCGGCGGATGCCGCGCATTTCGGCGGCATCGGCCTTTGGGTCGGCGGCCTCACGGGCATCGTGGCGATCCGGAACTTCCTGCGACAGCCGGAGGCCGCGCCCCTCGCGCGAATCGTCTTGGGCCGTTTCTCCCGCATGGCCGCCTACGCGGTCGCGCTCGTCCTCGGAGGAGGCATCGTCCTATCGCTCCTCCTGGTGGGCACCTGGGACGGGTTGCTCGGCACCGCGTACGGCTGGGTCGTCCTCGCGAAGATCGCCCTGTTCGCTCCGATGATCGCCCTGGGGGCGTTCAACCGATACCGCCTGATCCCGGAGACCGTCGAGGCGAGTCAGCCGACGGTGGCGGTGCGGCGTATCGTGGGGAACGTGCGCTTCGAGACGGGACTTGGGATCGCGGTGCTCGTCCTCGCGGGCCTCCTGACGGCCATGACGCCCGCCGCGAGCGTGGCCGCGGCGACCGGGGGCGGGGTCTTCGCCCTCGACACGGTGAAGGACGGGCTGCGCGTCCACTTCGAATCCTATCCGTATCCGACGACCGTCGGGGTGTACACGTTCACGATCCTCCTGAACTACGACTCGAACGGGACATCATTTGATCTCGGCCACAACGGCACAATCCAATTCACGCTCTGGGACCCCCCGCGGCCCCCGGAACCGAAGCAGGACCTCGACGGTCCCCATGGGAACCACTTCTTCATCACGACGACCGCGCTGTCGAGCCCGGGCCTCTGGAAGATCGACGCGAACATCCAACGATTCGATGGGTTCGACCTGCGAGCGACCTTCTACGTTCCGATCAAGGCGAGTGGATAGATGCGCCGTCTCGCCGGCGTCATCGCGCTCGGCCTCACCCTCCTTTTCGTCGCCTCGACCGCGAGCGCGCACGCGCCGGGAAGCCCGCCAACCAGCGCGAGCGGCTCCTTCGTGCTCGGGAGAGCGACGGGCAACAACGCCTCGTTCCACGCCTACATCTCGACGCTCGGGATCCCTCCGGGACCCGGAGACACGCTCCGATTCTCCTGGTCCGCGAATAGTGGGATCGGCCCGGCGATCTCCTTCAATATCCATGCACACCCCGCGAACAGCGCGAACACGTCCCTGACTTACGCCACCACATACTACCAGGCGGTTGCGGATCGCGTCGACGACTCGTGGGTCGTGGCCGGCTCCGGCCCGTACATGGTCTTCTGGGACAATCCGAACAACGTCACCGAGAATGTGTCGTACTCCTTCGTCCTTCTGCCGCCGTCTCCGGACCTCACGGTGTTCGTCGTGTTCCCGGTGATTCTCGCCGTGGTTGTGCTTCTCTTATGGGTTGCGCGTCGTCGACCTCGTGGTCCCAAAACATGACCAATGCATAACATCGGCATGTGTCATGCCCTTGTGGATGGAGGTATTCCTCGAGGCGATCGCCCCGAGGTCCTGATCACGATCAGTGAATCGTCCCGCTCGCTTCCTCCGTCTCGCTCATGGGGCCGAGCCAGGCGGCGGTTCCTCCGTTTTCCCCTGAGGCAACGCCGGCGGTGGCTTTCGAGACCACCGGTGGAGGCCTATCCCGAGGAGAGTGACCCCCGCGACGACCGGGAAGATCGGCCATACAGACCCGAGGATCCGACTGAAGGAAGGGCTCGAGACATGAACGTCCACCGTTGTCGCGTTCATGAGTCCGGCCGTGTTTCGGACCTGAAGGCGGACTCCGTGGGCGCCAGAGACGCCAAACACATGCGGCCGAACGGGGTCCGATGACCAGTTCGTATCCCAGGAGCCGTCTCCCTCCCAATCCCATCGGAATTGGAGAAGGGAGACCGGGTCGCGCAGATCGGATGACATGGATGCATTGAAAACAAAGGAGGTATCAATCTCGCCCACCGTGGCGGTAACCGCAATCCGGGCGATGGGCGAGGACGTCGGCAGTGGAAATGGACGGACTAACGGGTAGCGATCCGCCACCGTGGTGAGCTGCGTGTACCATACATGGGCCGTATCACCAATCCCATCGCGGTTTGAGCAGTCGTCTTGCGCGGGACCGCGGCACTGATCGGAGCCTCCGTAATTGGCCCAGTAGTTGCCCCCACTCGGATAGCCATCATCCCAGATGCTATCCGTTGGCGCAAAGTCGATCTGGCTCCCGCCAGCCAAGAAGGTGTTGTGATACGCATGGAACCCCGGGTTGAATTGACCGGGAAACCGACTGTCCGTGCTGAAGGAGATGCCGGCGCGGAACATGTTTTGGATCTCATTCCGGACCAGGACCACGTCGCTCGAGGCTTCGACGTAGATTCCAACCGATGCTGTGTGATTGCCTCCTCCGATTCGGTTGTCTTCCAGGCGGACCCGCGTTGAATCGACCACCGCGACGCCGGTAGTTTCGACGACGAATTGGTTCGCCCGGAGCGTGACGTCCTCGTCAGTCCAGAGGTTGATCGCGTCGACATAGGGCACGAAGAACGCGCACCGCTCGATGGTCAAGCGGGAAACATTTTGCGTGTTGATGCCATCGAGGCCCGCGCGGATCGTAGAGTCGACGATGAGCAGGTCCTGAGAGGGAAGGTTGGGGGGTCCAAAAAGCACGACGGCGACCCCGGAGTTGAAAGACTCACCAACGTCGAATGTGCTGTTCGAAACTATGAGGCGGCTCGACCCTTCCTCGCGTAACGCTACGAACACATTCGACACATGAACCCGGTCGATGCCTGCGTCTGTCACGTTGTGCAACAGAATCCCAATGAGTCCATTCTGACCGGTCGCCGCGCCGACGTCGATACCCTGGATCACGAACGGGGCCGTTGTGTTCCGAATCTCAATCCCGATGCCTCCCGAGTTGGCCTGGATCGACCATCCGCTCATGATGAACGGCGTGGCGTTTGTCCCCGAACCGCCGGTCACCCCATTCGCAGCCGTGAAGTTGCCATCGCCCTCGATCAATATCGGCGAATGTGCGCTCGCCGTCGGGAGAGGGAGACCGCGCGTCCCGGCCACAGTGGGGGCGAAGACGAGAAGAACGGCAATCGCCAGAGACGGCCCGAACAAGCGGACGGTCCGCTCCACGAAGGAAGAGACCGAGTGTGGCTACATCAAGATGCCGTCTCGAACGTGCACGCGTTCGGGATTCAGAGCTCGTCCTCGTCCTCTGGGGGAAGCTCTTCCGGGGCGAGCTCCTCCGGTTCCGGCTCGGCCTTCTCCGGTTCGGGTTCCGCCGCGGGTTCCTCTTCGACCACCTCGGGCGTTGCCGGAGTCTCCGTGACCGTGGGAGCGGCCGCGAGCCCCTCGGTCGGAGGCGCGATCTCGCCCATGGCCCAGACCTCGGACTTGCGCACTTCGACACGCGAGACCGGATGGATCGGCTTGCATGCAAGGGCGATCGTCTTCGCCAGATCGCCGCTGATGATCCCCTTCACGAACTCGCCGATTGACTGTTTCGACGCGACGTCCCCGACGGTCTTCGTCATGATGGTGCGGATCACGCGCTGCTTCGCGGTCTGGATCCGCCGGTCCGTGATCGCCATCGGCTTCACGCGGACGTTCCATCCGTCCTTTGTGACGACGTCAATCGTGAGGTCGGTCCGCGTCCGTTTCCGGCGCGTGAGCCTCCGGATGTAGTCGGACGTCATGTCGTGCCCGACGAACTGCGTGAGCGCGTCCTGGCCCTGCACGTGGTCGACGCGGAAGGCGAGCTTGATGTGCATCTTGCTGAAGTCCCCAGTCAGGTCCTGCACCGTGACCTCCGTCACGCGCCCGACGAGCTTGCCCGGATCGTCCGTGGGCGTCTCGCCGAGGGCCTGTTTATTGAACATCTCGGGCGCGAGGAGGTTGTACCACACCTTCGCCTTCCACTTGTCCTTGATCTTCCGGGCGGCGGCGCGGGACTTCTTCTCGGCCATGACGGCGCGTCGTAGGAGGGTGGGATACTTAAGGGTTCCTCGCGACCCCCATTAGGAGTCGAATCAGAGCCGGCCCGTGGCCCTCGTCACGGGCGGCGAACCGGCTTGTCGACGTAACATCGGGCCGGATCACCCCACACGTACACGCGCTGTGCCCGATGCGCTCCCGATCCGCTAATGACGAACACGCGACCGACCTTTCGACCGACCACGGCGAGCTTCTCCGCCACCACACAATCGCCAACCTTTCCGAGCTCAACCAACGACCTTCCCCTCCTTCCCGAGGGCTCCGACGACACGGAACGCGAGATCCAACTCCATCCCGAGCGCCTCAGCGATATCTGTCACATAGGTGGCGGGCCTGCCCTTGAGGAAACGAAGGACCGCGGTTCGCGCCTTCGCCTCGGTCCACTCCTTGACGACCACGACACGGGCCTCGCGGAGCTCGTCCACATAGGTCTCCACGGCCCGCTCCACGAACTCGGTCCGTGAACGCATCCGCGTACGTCGTACAAGGTCATCAACCTCTTCAAGAAGCGCGCGCGGTAGGCGCAGGGATATCGTGGGCTTGCGGTTCATCGATGAATGCATGCATTGCACGCATTGCGATGCTGCTATTTGAAAGCGAGCGTTACCTGTATGATACGGGCTTCTGGAATCCCAGCGATCTCCCTCATCCTTCCCAGAGAAAACCGAAATCAATCCCCACGCTCGTCACCGTGTCCCATATCTTTAGGTATCTGCTCCATATGTTGACAAGATGCCATGCGGCCCGTCATTAAAGAAGTCGATAAACAAGGCCGCCTTGTCATTCCGGCCGAGTGGAGGAAGAAGTACTTGCGAGGAACGAAGGTCATCCTCAGGAACCGTGGGGAGGTCTTGGAAATCCTCCCTCGGGAGAAGGTGGACCTCACCACATTCTTCGATCGAGCTGAGGTCGACACCAAGGCGAATCTTTCCGATTGGCATGCGGTTCGGCGCGAATTGCGAAGGAAGTAACTTGCCCGTTTGTTACATCGATGCGAGCGTCTTCCGTGCCTTTCTCACGCCGCGATGAGGGCTGGAGCCGCGGGAAGCAGAGCATCAAGAAGCGGCCCGGCCATCGTGGCCCGAATTTACCTCGGCGAATCTGGGTCTGAGCTAAATCCCAGCGCGTGCGACGAGCAGCCTGCTCCGGGGGCCATCGAAACGACCATGGCCGGGACCAGGAGAGCTGCGAGTGTCCGGAGCACCGGCTCAGCTCTCGTTGATCGTCTCGGGCGCGATGGGGGTCTTGTCCTCGAGTCGTGAGGGCTTCCTCGGGCGCAACTTCCGGAAGAGGAGCACCCCTACCGCAACGAGGCCAATGATCCCACCGATGGTCGGAGCGCCATGATACGGACCGCTGAGGCTGAAGACGTTCGTATCCGTTCGGAACCGCACGGACTTCTGGGCCGAGTTTCCGGCCGCATCGATCGCCGAGACAGTCACGGTGTGCTCGCCGTCGACGAGGAGGAACACGTGCTCCTTCGCCATGCCGACGGAATCGGACGGACCTCCATCCAAGCTCACCTCGAACCCCGTGACGCCCGAGAGCGCGTCCGTCGCGTTCCACGCAATCGTGACCCGCGAGTCCGAAACGATGTCGGAGGTCGGATTGATCACGATGGCCGGACCGGTGCGATCCACGGGAATCGTGATGGACTTGACCGCTTCTTCGTTTCCAGCGGCATCGACGGATCGGTAGTCGATCACGTGAACCCCATCGGAGAGGGAAAGCGGGTTCACGTAGTTGGACACGGAACCCCCGTCAAGGCGGTACAGGATCACACCGACCCCGCTCGCGGAGTCTGTCGCCCGAAGGGCCACGACCACGTTCGACGTGAACCATCCTCCGCTTCCCTCGATCCCCGCGAGGTCGGGAGTCGTGGTGGGAGGTGTCACGTCGATGGGGAGTTCGAGGATCACGATGGGTCCTACGTTGCCCGCCATATCCGTCGA
>VBMN01000017.1 GCA_005878385.1 Methanobacteriota archaeon | reverse complement strand
GCCGAGGAGGACGAACACCGCGATGGCGCCCAACACCCGATTCATCCGTGCATCCATCGATGACTTCTCCTGGGGCGGACGAATCGAAAAAGTGGTGGATGATGGTTGGTTTCCAAAAAACGCGATGCGATAATCGGAAGAGATAACACGGTCTCGAGTTCCAAAACGAATGCAACGAAACGGCCGCGCTCCGTGACGCCTTCGAATTAGGGGAGAGAATCTCGTTTCAATTTCGGATTCGGTCGAGGGCGATTGTGGAATCCCAATGGAGGAAAAGGGAGAAACTCTCGGGGAAATTCCTACGATGCCGGGCAGCCCGCTGCGAACAACGATCCAGTCCGCGGACCGCACAGAACGACGAAAGCGCGGAGTAGAACCGAGCCGCGCACCTGAGACTTGGTGTTCTCAAAACAACATCAAGGTCCAATCGTTACCGCGGCCCTCGCGATCAATCGCGACACAGGATGGGATTCGACGGACAGCGATTCTCGGGTCAGGCACAATTGTCGTGGGCCTATCTAGCGTTCGTTCCAAGAGAACTCTTGAGGCCGTTGCGGTGGGGAGTACGGATGGGCCATCGCATAGATCGATGCGAGGGCGTACATGACGAGGCCGAACCACCCGTAACTCAGGAACAGAATCGCGGTCGTGTTCAGGACGAAGTTCGACACCAAGAAACCTGTGATGCCCGGCAGGAGCATGGCGCCGATCGCCACGTAGATGGAGGCCACGATCGATGGTCCCGCCAAGGCGATCGCGGAACTGGAGTTGGGATTTCCCCATTCGCCATCCGCCGGCCCGACGGTGACGAGTTGTCTTGTCACCGCGTCGCGCGCCTTCGCGGCACGTTCCAAGGCGGCGAGGTAATTTCCGGTGTCCAACAAGGCGACGCCTTCCGCCGCGGTCAGCTCCGCCGTGTGGACCTGTTGCGTCGCGGCCTTCGTCCGCTCGATGTCCACGAGCACGCCCTGCAAGTCCTCCGCGATCCGCTCCACCAAGGCGGCCTCGAGCGTGTCCTTCAACTGTTCGACCAATCGCACTCGATAGGCGAGATCGCCTTCCCGGCCCGCGGTCGACTCCGCGATGAGCCGCCGGATCTCCGGAACATTGAGGCCCGCCTTCTTCGACGCGACCAGGAGCGGCTTGATCTCGTTCACGAGACGGAGCAAGATCTGGGTCATCTCACGATCCTCGGGAACGAGAGGCCCCGTATTTCGGGCGCGAATTCCGGAGAGGCGCTCCAGGAGGTTTTCCGGAGTGTCAACGTCGGCAGGTGTGAGTCGAGAGAGCGCGGCGGAAACGGCCGCGGCATCCCGCTCCCGTTCTCCGTCCATGTACCGCGAGGCATCGACGCCCGAGTCTTCCAACAGGCCATCGACCGTCCATTGCGGGTCGATGTTCCGAGACGCTCGCGGGGGAACGGTCGGGAACGAGAGTCCGGGTCGGTTTCTCCGGGGCAGGTCACGAGGCGGAGGGCTCGGTGTGAACGCCCTCGATCGGACCGGTCGGGTGAAGTGTGGCAGAAGCGACGCAGTGACGAAGAGTCCGACGAGGACCAAGACGCCTCCGACCATCGTCGTCTGATATACAGTCCGGGACACGTCCGGTTCGAACCAGGGCGCGGTGGAGGCACGCGCGTACGTCCAAGCGAGGTATCCGATTACGCCGAAGAAAGCGAAGAAGGCGATCGCCAGATAGCGAGGACGCACAAAGATCAGTTCCCTCACTCTCCCGATCGCTGAAGGTATTGTAGAATCCAGGGATAAGAACGTTCCGTTACGTCAGCCGCTAGCGCCCGGCTCGACCCAAAAACCTAGACCGACTCGCGGGCGGGACCGAACCATCGGCTCCAGAACGCCCTCTTCTGGACGGTCGGGCCTGCTGAGGAGCGCAGGCGTTTCTTCAGGAGCGCGAAGGCGATGCGGAACCCTTCTTTGAGGCGGAGCTTCGGTTCTCCGATCCGCCGGTCGTACCGGATTGGGATCTCGAGGATCGGAATCCGGCGCAGGGCGCACTCCGCGAAGATGTCCGCCTCCAGGTCGAAGCCGTTCGCGGTTAAGCCGAGGGACTTCAGCCGGTCGGACACGAAGGCCCACATGCCGCTGCAGACGTCGGAAATCGGGGTCGCGAACAGGAACGAGGCGAAGCGACTCAGGAGGAGGTTGCCCACGTAGTTCGGGCCCGACATGGCCCCTTCGCCGATCGAACCGCGGAGGCGGGACCCGAGCACGACCGGACTCTCATCGCCCAGCGCTTCCACGAGTTCCGGGATCGCTTCCGGTGGATAGGTGCCGTCGCTGTCCAGCAGGATGGTGAAGTCTTCTTTGATCTTGGGGACGAACTCGCGGAATGCAGAGCCCTTGCCGTGACCCGTCTGGACGAAGACCTCGGCGCCCAACTTCGTCGCGACGGCTCGCGTTCGGTCCGTCGAACGTCCGTCGAGCAAGTAGACGCAAAACGAGAGACCGTTGCGTTTCAAGGTGGACCGGGGGATCCGCTTCATGACCGCCTCCACCCCATGCTCTTCGTTCAGGGCGGGCAATAGGATGGACAGGCTGGGGGGGACCAGATTGTCGATTTCCCGCCATAGGGTCTCGGGGAGGGAATCGACCGGGCCGACGAAAGGATGGCGAGGAAACGGCAGGCCTGGGGGCGATGGCATGCGCTCCATCCGCCCGGACGGCTGCCACCCTCCTCTCGCTGGGTCCATTGGAATTTCTTCCCTCCAAGTTCGGATGCTCTACGGCGGCTTCGCATCAATCGTCGCGAAGAAACGCGCACCTGCGCCCGCTTCGCTCAATGCCGAACCCATCTGCGTCCCCGCATCCAAGGAACGCGAA
This sequence comes from Methanobacteriota archaeon, assembly GCA_005878385.1. GTDB lineage: Archaea > Thermoplasmatota > Thermoplasmata > RBG-16-68-12 > RBG-16-68-12 > RBG-16-68-12. The sequence continues at coordinate 4,266 of VBMN01000017.1, read as the reverse complement.
CCCCTCGTCGTTCCGACGTCACTTTGATACTGATTGAACACGGCCCTTTGTCCCGGACCGCATCAATATTATCGAGTGGTCTTTTTGTTTCTGGTACACGTTTTGCCGACAGCATCAAAATTGATTCGAGCGTGACCGGACGCAAGTGAGTTCGTTATCACGCGTGGAAGTGTCTGACACTTCGACGATGGAGCCATCGGAACGTCTCGCCGCTGCAAGGCTCGATGCGTCTCACCACGATCTCGTCGACGAGGGCCTATCTATTTGAGGGAGTAAAAGAATGCATATTCCTCCTGTGGGTCGTGGAGGAGAAATCGGATGGGTCGCGAGTCGTCAGAAGCACTGGAGGAGGCGGCTCTTTCTTTCCTTTCCGCGATCGACACGGAGCGCGGTCTCGATGCGGTCCTGTTTGTCCGAAGAACGGGATTAGTCTTGGCATCGTGGACGCGGGAAGGGATTCGACTCGATGTCGTGAGCGTGATGGCGGCGACCATGCTCGCGTCGGTCGACACCATCATTGAGTCGATCGGCAGTCCGACGTCTGAAGAGATCTCCGTCGACACGGGGTCGCATCAAATCGTGGCAACAAAGGTGAACTCGCGGGCGTTTGTCGTCGTCATTGCCCCGAAGACGGTGAACCGAGCCATCGTTCGAAAGACGATGCGCGAACTCATCGCGCATCTCGCGGCCGCTCCATCGACGTCGGCGCACTCGCAGGTCGCGGAAACGCCGCGACATCGAGTTAATGTACGTCCTCCTCCATGAATGTCGCAGACGAGGGTTTCGGGATGGAGAGCACAGGCCCGAATGGTTACGCCCTGTTCGGAGCGATGGGCGTCATCGATTGGATCCTCCAGTCAATCTCGAGGATGGGCGCACGGTTCCCAATCGAGACGACGTCCGTCATGATTGGCATGGCCCTCATGGCGGGCCTTAAGCATCCAATCCGCCGGCGGATCTATGATCACCTCGTCCGCCTCCCGGGAGACCACTTCCGGTCTGTCGCACGATCCCTGAATCTTGCCGTTGGGACGGCTCGGTATCATTTGGACGCACTCGCCCGCGAGGGGCTCGTCTACAAGCAGGACACCAACGGTCGGGCCCGATACTACGTCACGGGTGGCGAGGCCGAGGTGAACCGGCTCTACGCGCGGCACTGGGAATACCGCGATGTTCGCCTCCGAATCCTGGGACTTCTGCGTCGCATGGAGAGCGCGCAACCCGCGACGATTGCGAAGGCCCTGGGGATGAGCCGCCAGCTCGTCTCTTACCATCTCGCGCGCCTCGAGAAGGCGGGACGCGTGCGGCGCCATGGCGTGCATTACCGGCTCACCGCCGCGGCTCTGACGAAACCGACCTGACGACTGCGTTTCGAATCGGAAGGTGGGGCCTCCATTCGGCCTTGGATTGGGTCAGAAACGAAAACTTAACGTCGTTGCGAGGTTCGAGGAGAGTGTGAAAGCCGGTTCGGGCGACCGCGGGCCCATCCCGGAGAGGCCGGTAGAACGAAGCGGACGAAAACGCCTCCCGCGGACCGACGAAGGCATCGTTCAATCGGGATCCGACGTACCGTCGGGCCGGACCGCGGACGAGAACCGGATGGCGTTCAACACGGAGAAACTCGTCGAAGCCTATGGCGCCGAATGGAATCTTCAGAAACCCGAGAGAGCCATCCTCGAATCGTTGCGAGACCGATTGGCCGACATGCGGATGCTCGACATCGGCGTCGGGCGAGGACGGACGACGGCTCACTTCGGCCCGTTGGTCAAGGAATACACGGGCATCGATTACGCCCCGAAGATGATCGAGGCCTGTCGTCAGCAATTTCGCTACGCGAAGGTTCCATTTCGGTTCGAGGTCGGTGACGCCAGAGATCTGCACGTCTTTGGGGACGGTGTCTTCGACTTCATCCTGTTCAGCTTCAACGGGCTCGACGCGATGACGCATGAGGACCGGCTCGCCTCTTTCCGGGAAGTCCAACGCGTGGGCCGACGCGGTGGATACTTCTCCTTCTCATCGCACAACCTCGACGCACCGATGAAGCCTTTTTCTCTCCGGCAAGACCGCGCGTTCTCGGGCATTCCTCTGTGGGTTCTCCGCCGAATCATCTTCATCCTCAGGAACAGGGAAGCGCTTCGCCGCGCTCAGACCGAAGACCACATCGTCTTCAATGACACGGCGGACGGATCCCAGTTCCGATATTACTACATCCGACCCGAGGCCCAGGTCAAGCAGTTGCGGGAGATTGGCTTCCACGAGATCCGGCTCTTTGGCAGGGAAGGAGAGGAGATACCCGACGGATCCGGCACGCAATCACCCCTTCCGGATGCCTGGATCTACTATCTCTGCAGCATGTAGACCGTGCGTCCATCCGACATCCGTTCTTCGTCTCCCTCATCCGGAATCCGAAGCTCCCCTTCCTCATCCCTCCCGTGGTCGCGATCTTCCTTCAGTACCCGATCGGGGCGCCGCACCTCGTCGTCTACTCCACGGACCCGATCTTCAACTACTCCTTCACGGCCGGCGTCATCCGGTCAGGCTTCTGGGCGCCGGGCGTGGCCAACGCCTTCGCGCGAGTCTATTCCTTCTATCCGCTCGGGAACGTCTTCGAGGGGTACGTGATCGCGGCCGCGGGCGTCGAGCCGATGTACGCGTACAACTGGATCCAGCCCATCATCCGGACCCTCGCGGTGCCCGCGATCGTGTATGCGATTGGCCGCCGCTTGTTCGTCACCCGCACCGCCGTCCTCGGCCTCCTCTTTTACATGGGGACGGCGTCGATCCTGTTCAACGCCCCCGTCCAGCAAGAGAACGGCACCATCTTCGTGGGGCTCTCCCTCCTCACCTTGGTCATTCTGACGCAAAACGTCGAGAGGACCGCGAAGCGCAGCACGCAGGCTTTGTTTGTCCTCACCGCGGGGGGCATCGTGATGACGCATCATCTGTCATCCTACATCTTCGCGTCCTGGCTCGCCTCGCTGATGGTCCTCATGGTCGTTCCGCGGTTCCGCCCCGCCGGCTCCAGCATCCGTTTGAGCATGCTCGTCCTCTATTTCTTCGTGGTCCTGAGCCTGTACATTGTCACGTTCACGTACCAGATTTTCTTCACCCACGAGCAGACCTTCGAGCGGGTGATCTCCCAATTCCTCACCCCGGAGGATTTCCCCGTCACTCCCGGAGCGGCCGGAGGAGGCCTGGGCAGAACCTTCTCCTCAATCGAAATCGCATGGCTCGCGGGCTCCGTCATCGTCCTCCTCTTGCTCGCCCTGGTGACCCTCCGTGCCTTCCTTCGAGAGCGCCAGCGGCCGTTCGTGATAACCAACGGCCTGGTCGCATCGGCCCTGGTCCTCACCAGCCTGCCGCTGATCGTCACCTCCTTGAATTACGTCACGCTCCGGATTAGCGAATTCGCCAATTTCTTCATCGCGCCGCTCGCCGCCGCGACGCTCGTTCGCTGGAGCCGTTCCAAGGTTCCATTCCGGTTGCCGGGGCTCATCCGCTTGGCCATCCGAAGGAGGAAATGGCTCCCGCAGGCGGCCGCGGTCCTCATGTCGGCGGCGATCTTCATGGGCGGGAACCTCGCCCCCCTGTTCAACATGCGGGTGTATTTCGAAACTCCCGAGAGCCGCACGACGGATTCGCCTGTCTTCTTCGGTTCGGATGCGCTCCGTGTCGCGGATTGGGGTCAAGGCCACTTCGCGAAGGGTCGCGTATGGGGGGATCAACTGGCCGTCGATGCGTTCGCGGGATTCGCGGACATGCGAGTCGACTTCGGCAGCGAGCGGATTTTTTCGGGAGACACGCTCGATGCCACGGCGTGGTCGCGGCTCGCCGTGGGCGACTACGTCGCGGTGGATTCCTTGATGGTCACCCACCGCACCAGTTTCTTCCAGGAACCCGCGCGGGTGACGCCCCTGACGCCGAGCGAAGTGGGGAAGTTCGCGCAGGATCATCGGCATTTCGCGCTCGTCTATCAGGACGGGCTGTTTTCGATCTACCGCGTGATTTCGAAACCCTGAGGGTCCGGCTTCACGACGCGTCCACAGGGATATGGTTCGACGCCACCACGGTCCCCACCCCGTCGATGAGGTCGAAGTACAGGTCGAAGACGCCGGCCTCCGTGAGGGCGATCGAGAACCGCTTCGTCCATGTACCTCCCGCGGCGAGGGTGATGGGTTCGCGGTATTCGGCGAACGGGTCCAACAGCAACGGGGAGAGCTGCGTCGCGTTGTGGAACGATTCGCTCCCGGTCGCGTTCGCAGGGAT
>VBMN01000016.1 GCA_005878385.1 Methanobacteriota archaeon | reverse complement strand
CCTGGTCCACGATGTACGTCGGCGGCATGCACTTCCAGGACAACTACAACTACGACATCGAGCGCGTGAAGCGCTGCGTGATCCACTACGCCACCCCCGACGGGAAGGTCATCCCGTTCTGCGCGTACAACACGGGACCGAACTTCCGCGAAGAGATCGAGAAGAAGTTCGCCGTGCCGATCGAGGAGTGGCGGGGCCGACATGCCTGAGCAGGTTGTCTCGATTCGTCCGTCCGTCCGCGATAACGGAATCATGGCGATCGACGACATGCTCTGCATGCACTGCGGAGCCTGCGTAGGCACGTGCCCGACGAACGCGATCTTCCTGAACGAAGTCTACCTCACGTTCAACGAGGACTGCACGCAGTGCGGCATGTGCGTGAAGGTCTGCCCGGTCGGCGCGATCGACTACCCGCGCGGCCACAAGCTCCACACGATGAAGTAGCCTCTGGGGACCGAAAGCTTTCAATCCTCCGGGAAGCCTGCGCCTCTTCGGACCGGGAGGGAATGCAAGGCGATCGTCCGAAGGGACCCCGCGGGCATTTTCTGAGCGTCCGCGGCTGGATCGTCGCGGGAGCCGCCACCGGATCGGCGTTGCTCATCATCGCCATCATCCTGTCGCCACTCGTGCAGCCGAGCATCACGATGGACTCCGTGACGACGCGCGCGTACGGCTGCCCTCCGAGGGGGCCGCTCCACTGGACCCTGAGTTTTCTCTTCGTACTTGAGAACGCCGGCGGTGGGAATGGGATCGCGAGGGTGGGACTCTACAACGAAACCGGAACGGTCGCGTCATTCCAGTACTTGGTGCCGGCCCACTCGATTGCCGCGCAGAACGAGACATTCCGGACCGTCGACTTCGACACCTGGCCCTGCCCTCCTCCGGGCACTCTTGGCGTCGGACTCCTCAGTGTCACGCGTGTGTGACGAGGTCCCTGTAGTCACTGCCATCCGCAGCGCGGGCACTTCCAGGGGGCGCCTGCCGATTCTCGGACCAACGGCTCTCCACATTGTGGACATCGGCCCAATGGAGGCGGTGGTGGTCGATACGCAGGCGGACGCCGCAAAAGCAACAGGGCGACAACCACGACGACGAGTGTCGCAATGCCGACCAAGCTGTATCCGAAAAACACCCACAGGGTGAGACCTTCGAACCCGATGGAAGGGTATCTTGGGATCATCACCTTCAACGCGCCGACGACCCTGCAGCTGGAGCTTGCGGGTTCGCTCGCGGCCCTGCCGGTGATATTGAGGACGAGGACGTACGTTTGCTCACGGTCGACGGAGGGCGAGGTCACGATCGCGGTCACGTACCCGCTTTCGCCTGCGCCCAGACTGATCCCGCCCCAATCGTAGGGATCGGAAGACCAGGAGAATTGACCGCGCACATCGGAAATGAAGAGGCTCTCTCCCAACGAATTCGAGAGCAAGATGCCGAGGCGCGAGGTCGTGATCGACGTGGTCGAGTTTTGGGCCAACCTCACGCCGAGGGAATCGCACCAAGACGCGGTCATGGCCGATCCCGAAGGGGGCGCCCCGGCGAAAATCACGGCGAACATCGCGAGCGACGAGGCGGCCAACGCGAGCGGTCGCGTGACAATCCCTCCGGACGCGAATCGCCATCCTGATTTAAGAACCGCCTGCATTCCGCGCCTATTCCCGTCGCCGGAGTCAGTCTCATATACCCCGCGGTGTTGGATGGTCCTGCAATCCATGGCCGACTACCAGTACGACGTCGTCGTGGTCGGCGCGGGCCCGTCCGGCTCGATGACCGCCCGGTATGCCGCCGCGGGCGGCTGCCGGACCCTGCTGATCGAAAAGCGACAGGAGATCGGCTCGCCCGTCCGGTGCGGAGAGGGCCTCGCCCGCCATTTCGTCGAAGACACGAAGATGCCCTTCGACCGGAAGTGGGTCGGCCGGGAAGTGAAGGGGGCAAAGATCTTTTCGCCCAACGGAACCGAGCTGACGATCGAAGAGGCCCACGCGGGGAACGAAGTCGGAATCGTCCTCGAGCGCGATGCGTTCGACAAAGCCGTCGCGAAGGAAGCGGCGAAGGCGGGAGCCGACATCTGGCTCAAGACCACGGCGACCGCGATTCTCAAGGATGATGGCTGGGTGCGCGGCGTCCGTGCAAAGCGCCTGGAGGAAGAAATGAACCTCGAGGCGAAATGCATCGTCGCGGCGGACGGCTACGAGAGCCAAGTCGGTCGATGGGCCGGATTCAAAACGCTCCTCCGGGCGGGAGACATCACCGGGACCCTCCAATATCGGCTCACCAACATCAGCGAAGGACACGACTTCCCGGACTACTGCGAGTTCTGGCTCGGGACTTGCGCGCCCGCGGGCTACATCTGGGTCTTCCCGAAGGACGAGTCGACCGCCAACGTCGGGATCGGAGTTTCCTTGGACCGACTGAAGAACCGCGTCGACATCAAGGGCTACCTGGATCGCTGGATTGCGCAGGACCCCCGGATGGCCCATGCCCAGCCTCTCGATATGGTCACGGGCGGGGTGTCGACGGCCCCACCGATCAAGAAGTCCGTCGGAAACGGCATCGCCCTCGTCGGCGACGCTGCCCGGATGATCGACCCGATCACGGGTGGTGGCATCGGGAACGGCATGCTCGCCGGCATGATCCTCGGGAAGGTCCTCGCGAAATGCAACCAAACCGGGGACTTCAGCGAGACGGCCCTTATGGAGTACGAGAAGGGCTGGCGGGCAAAACTCGAGGAGAACCTGTACCGGAACTGGCTTGCGAAGAACAAACTGGTGACCCTTTCCGACCGCGAATTCGACGACATCATTCAGGTCTTGGCCGAGGTGGGCGTGCACAAACTCAGCGTCCGAGCCATCCTCAAGGTCCTCAAGGACGCGAAGCCTGAACTCGTCGCGAAGTTCGCGGAATTCATCTGAGATTCACTTCGATTTCCAGGAGAGCCCTCGCGCGGCCACGACGAAGAACACGGCAGCGAATCCCAAGGTGACCAGCAGGTCGACGAGCGCGGTCGCATCATTCGCGAAGGTCATCGTCGCTCGAAGCCCTTCGTTGATGTAGGTGAGGGGCAGGAATCGAGCGCCCGTTTGGAGAAACGCGGGCATCGCGTCCACCGGGAAGAAGGACCCGGCCAGGAACATCATCGGGAACCCGATCGCGTTGGCGATGGCGGCCCCTGTCTCGGGGTCGCGGACGAAGATCCCGAGGGCCATCCCCAAGGAGGTGAACTCAAGAGTCCCCGCGATGATGATGAGGACCGCCATGGGAGTGACGACCGCCTTCAATCCGAAGACGAGGATCCCGACGAGGACCATGAGGGCTACCGAGGCGAACAGGAGGATGATGTGGAAGACCACCTTGGCGGCGAGCCATTCGGGCTTGCTCAATTTCGTCGTCGCGAGGAGCTTGAAGTAGCGCCTGGAGCGGTACTCCGCGCAAATCGCCGTCATCCCGAACAACGGCGTCGACAGGATCGTGAACCCGATGATGCCCGGCAGGAACAGATCGATGTACGTAAGATGGCGGAGGCCCGGGACAGACGTCGGCAATACGTTCACGACCGGAGCGGCCTTCGCCACCTGGAGGTTGAATGCGGTTGCAACCGCGTCCACCGCGGAGACGGCGATGCCGTAAGACGATTGCGTTTGGTCTCCGGCCAGGGTGAGGTTCACGGTGACCCGAGTTCCATTCTGGGCCTTAGCCAGGGCGACCTGAAATCCCGAGGGAATCTGAAGCGCGACGTTAATCGAGTGATCGCGAATATATTGGGAAAAGTCCGCCGAGCTGGGGATGGCTCGCGTCGTGGTGACGTTCGTCTTGTTGAGGGCATCCGTGAAGGCGTGGGAAGCGGCCGAGTTATCCACATCCTGCACGTACAGTGTCACCGGCGACGAACCCGACGAACCAAAGATCGCGCCGAACAAGAGGATGAGGAGGATGGGAAAAACGAGCGCGAAGAACGTCCCGACTCGCGAGCGCAAATATTGGGTGCCAAACGCCTTCATGTCCGCAAGGATCCGGTTCACGTGGCGAGCACTCCTTCTTGCATGCGAGCGCCGACCAGGCTCAGGAAGACGTCCTCGAGGCTCGCGCGTCTCGTGTAGATCTCATTGAGCGGCGTGTCAATCGAGGCCAGCTTTTCGAGCATGCGCCGCATGTCGCTCGCCACGGGGACCTTCACGACGACATCCACTCCCTGAAGTTCGGCCGTGATCCCCCGGGCCTGCACGGCCCTGAGTCCATCCTCTCCCGCGCCCGCGAGGACAATCGTGGACCCGCGACCGTACTGAGCGATCAGTTCTGCGGGGGAGCCTCGCGCGACGATCTTCCCGTGGTTCATAATGGCGACGTCGTCCGCGAGCTGTTCCGCCTCATCGAGGTAGTGTGTGGTCAGCAGGATCGTCGTACCTTCCTTTTTCAATTGACGGATAAGACCCCACAGTTCGCGGCGCGCACCGGGGTCGAGGCCCGTCGTCGGCTCATCCAGGAAAACGAGCTGCGGACGTCCCACGAGGGACATCGCGATCCCGAGCCTTCGCTTCTCGCCCCCCGAGAGGTTCATCGCGAGAGTCTCGGCTCGGTCCGAGAGCCCGACCGTGCTGATGAGGTCGTCAATTTCCTTCTTCGTCAGTGTGCGGTCGAAGAGCTGGGCCCAATACGCGACCGCCTCGCGCGGCTGCAGTCGGTCAAAGGGTTCGAAGTCCTGTGGCAGGACGCCGACGCGTTCCCGAATCTTGCGGTACCCGGTCCGCACGTCGACCCCGAGGACTCGAGCTTCGCCCGAGGTGGGGTCCCGGAGGCCTTCGAGGATCTCGACCGTCGTCGTCTTGCCGGCCCCGTTGGGACCGAGGAGGGAGAACATCTCTCCCTTCTCCACGTTGAAGGTGATTCCATCGATCGCCTTGATGTCCGCATAGTGCTTCGACAAGTCGCGGACGTCGATGACCGGCTCTCCCACGAAGGCGCCTCCTCGCGCGCAGCCACAGAGAACGGTCCATGAATACCTTTTGGCGGATGGCCGGGACCCGCGCCGACACCTTTCAGGCCTGATAACCTCGACACCGGTCTTATAAATCCCTGAACCGTGAGCGACGCTTGTGCGCAGCGCGAACTGGCGAAAAGCGCGAGCCCTCCTCTGGTCTATCATCACGCTCGTCATGCTGTTCTTCCTCGGCCTCCTGGCCGGGGCGATCGCGATCCCGGGGATTCCGTCCCCCCACGTGGATCTGAGCACGTTCGGCCCGTGGGTCTACGCGGTCCCGATCCTCATAGCGACGAAGGCCCTCCTCGAACTGCTCCGGCCGGTCTTCCGCGCCGCCCTGAAGACCCACGTGAAATACGAAGCGGACATCTTCGCCCACTTTCAGATCGTTTCCTACGTCGTATGGGGCACGTCCCTCGCCCTCGTCTTCTACGTGCTCCTGGGGTTCGGGGGCTCTGGTCAGTTCACCTTCCTCGGGACCACGTTCGTGGCTGCCGCCCTGCTCTACGTCATGCAGGAGCCCTTGCTGAACGTCGTCGGATGGATCGTCCTCGTCTCGATGGGGCTCTACAAGCTCGGCGACCGCATCGAGATGAACAATTCGAAAGGCTACGTCGTCGAGATCACGCCAATGAACACGACGATCCGTGAGTTCGGCGGCGCGTTGTACGGCGACAGTTTCACGGGACGCTACGTGACGATCCCGCACAGTCAGATCCTCAAGGGGAACGTGTGCAACTACACGAAGGACACGCCCTTCGTCTGGGACCAGCTCGTGATGAACGTCACATACGAAAGCGATCTGAAACTCGCGGAGCGCCTCATCTACGAGGCCGCGGAGGAAGTGGTCGGTCCGATGATGCGCGAGAACCGC
>VBMN01000015.1 GCA_005878385.1 Methanobacteriota archaeon | reverse complement strand
GACGCAGGCCGGATTAGTCGTCCTCGCCTGCCTCCCGGAGATGTTCCTCGACGAGGACGTCGAGCTGCGGGAAGCCCACCAGCTGTTCCAGCGGTCGATGCGCGCGGCCCGCCAGACGATCGGGGACCGCGAGGTCGTCGGGTTCGTGACGAACGCAGGCCTGGCGAAACTGAACCGACGTCGGTCCATCCGACGGCAGCTGTACGAGAGCGCGGACCGCGTGATCCGCGTCACGCACCGCAAGGGGGGCGTCCGGATCGATCGCCTCGACACGGGGACGTCGGAATGGTACGCGTCCGTCCCGCCGGACCAGATGACCCTCGACGACTTCGATCACACCCAACCGCGGATCCTCGGGCTCGAGACGAACGGCGGCTGGCGGGGGATCCGCGCCGCGGGCCACCTGCGCCTCGGGTGGTGAGCCGACCCCGTCGCGGCACGTGCCGCCAGAGTAAATACGGAGGGCTCGGTGACCCGTGCATGATGAAACTCCTGTACGCGGGAATTCGAGTTCGCGATCTCGAAACGTCGATCCGATTCTACCGAAAGGTGATGGGCATGCGGGTCTCCCGCAGGGGGACGATGCGCGACGGCGGGATCTGGGTCGAACTGCAGAGTCCGGGATCGCCTCAGCGGCTCGAACTGAACTGGTATCCTCCAGGCTCCCGGTTCCACACACCGTATCGGAGGGGAGAGGAACTTGACCACCTCGCATTTCGCGTGACCGACGTGGACCGCGCGTTCCATGAGCTCACCGCGAAGGGAGCTCGGGCGGAGGTCGAGCCTTTCCGGGAATCCAGATACTCGTTCGCGTTCGTCAGCGATCCCGATGGAATCTGGATTGAGCTGCTCGGGCGCGTTCCGGCGGGATCGGAAGCCACCTAATCTCGAACGAAGGCAGGAGGACCGGTAAGCCCTCCACAAGTTCAAGTATCGGTATTCCAATATCGGATTGTCGATACCCATGTGGCCCTTCGGATGGAAGATGCACGGACGGCGGGGTCTCCGGATGTGGGCCCTGTCCTTGATCGCCCGCGCGCCCAAGAACGGGGCGGAGATCGTGGATGCGATCGAGGAGATGACCCAGGGTTGGTGGCGGCCGTCGCCCGGATCGATCTATCCGCTTCTGGCGGAGCTGCAACAGGAAGGGCTCATCCAGAAGCGCGAGGACGGGAGGTATGAGATGAATCCGAAGGTCCGGGGCGAGTTGGAATGGATCCCGGGCGTCGGTCGGAATCGGCCACGGGGGATTGCGGAGATGGTGAGCGAAATGGACGGATTCGTGTCGTATCTGGAGGATCTGAGGACCTCGGACGCGTCGAAGTTGGGACCGTACCGCGACGGCATTCGGAAGATCGCGGAGCGCCTGCGCGCCGTCGCGGAGGGAGGGGGAAGCGCATGAGTGCGCCCATGGGCACCTCCGATTGGGGCCATCCGCGCCGTTGGATCGGGTGGGGATTCGCATTCCTGCTGCTGGTCATCGGCGTCTCGATTGCCGCTTCGGTGATCCTGTTCGCCATCCGGGGGACGGGCAACGGCACAGGCTTCTTCCCGTTCTTCCCGTTCGGCTTCGGCTGGTTCTTCATCTTCCTGTTCTTCCTCTTCTTCTGGGGAATGCGCTGGTGGGGCGGCTGGGGCTGGGGTTGGTACGGCCATGGACGGCGGTATTGGCGGTACGGAGACGATGCCCACGGGATCCTCCGGACGCGATACGCTCGAGGAGAAATCACGAAGGACCAGTTCGATCAGATGATGCGGGACCTGGAGCAACATCCCTAGGCTCCGCACTCCGATCGAGGTCGGTTCACGCCAAGGCGGCCAAGGCGGACCACACGAGCCACCCGGCGAAGGCGAGCAGACACACGATGGAGAACGCCAGGACCGCCTGGTACGTGCGGGCGATCCGCCGCTGCGCCTCCCGGAGGGCGAGCGGGAAGACCGTGATCCATAGCAGAAGCCCGGTGAAGAATCCGACCAAGACGGCCGGGCCCAGCTGGTTGATCAGGACGAGACCGACCGTCAGCCACCAGAGGATCGGGTACGGGCTCGTGAGGTTCACGGAAAGTCCCGTCACGTAGGACTTCGCGTGCTCGTCCGGCTTCGGTTCCAGGATCTCCTCGGTCCGTCGCCAGGAGCGCGCGGCCCTCCACGCGAAGTACGCCATGACACCGGCCCCGAGCAACGCGATGAACGGCACGTACGGCTCGATGCCCGCGACGGCCGCGCGAGCGAGGAAGGCGACGAGCAGGAAGATCGTGTCCGCGGTCGTCGCCCCCATCCCGACGAGGAAGCCGGCTCGCCACGACCGCGTCACCGTGTGCGAGGCGATGATCGCGTTCACGGGCCCCGGCGGCGCGCCGAGGGAGAGCCCGATGCCCAGCCCCGCAAGTACGGTCAGCACGACTTCGAAGACCACGACTTAGCCATCACACGGTGACATTTCAGCGTGCCGCGGGAATCCTTATAGCGACCGCGACCTTCGGACGCACCGATGCGGATCGGCGCTTCGACGTACAGCCGGGAGCCGTTCCCGAAACAGGTCGACGAGGTCCGGGAGGCCGGCTTCGACTATGTGGAACTCGACCTCACGTGGATCACGTGGGAACCGGAGAAGTTGCGATCCGAGGCCGATGCCCTCGCGAAACGCCTTCCGATAAAGACGGCACATCTGCCGCCGTCCCAGTTCCATCAGGCGGACCTCGCGCGGTTCGTCGGTTTCATCGATGCGCTCGCGCCGGTCGGCACGGAGGTCTTCAACGCCCATTTCCTCGAGGCGCGGTCAGCCCCGCGGATCGCACCGCAGGCGAAGACCTCGTGGCTCTCCGACCTGGTCGACGCAGCGACGGACCGGGACGTGGTCGTGACCGTCGAGAACGTCGACGAGCCCCCGGACGTCCTGCGAAAGGTCCTCGACGCGGTCCCAGACCTGCGGTACTGCCTGGACGTGGGGCACGCCCACCTCGACAAGCGGACCGACGGCGCCCGCAAGTACCTCGACGTGCTCGGGGACCGACTCGGACTCGCGCACATCCATGACAATCACGGCGGGCAGGGCGAGGCGGGGGATGAGCACCTTCCCTTCGGACAGGGGACGATCGACCTGGAGCGGGACGTGACCGCGCTGAGGAATCGCGGATACGAGGGCTACGCGACCCTCGAGATCTTCAAGGGGATCCCGGACGACAAGAAGGCATGTCTGCGCAAGATGCGACGGTGGACACGACCGTGACGAAGTCGGCGAAAAGCGCCCCCGGGGCTCATCGACTCGCACCGCTCGCGCGAGCGTACTGGGACGCGTATCTCCGACAGAGCCCGCTCTTTGCGACCGCCATCGGGATGCGCGGCTACGATGACCGGCTCTCGGACATCACGCCCGAAGGCCGCGCCGGGTGGATCGCACAGCTCGAGGCGTTTTACGAAAAGGCGGTCGCAATCCCCGAGGAGGGACTCCGACCGGCCGAACGGACGACGCGTTCCGAGCTGATCACGTCCATCCGCACCGACCTCGACTGGGCGCGGTCGGACTTGGAGGAATGGACGGTCGACCCGTTGAGCGGCCCGGTCGTCTCGTTCCTCAACGTCGAGTCGTACCAGCCGCTTCGCGCGGCCGCCGACGGCCGTAGGATGGTCGCGCGATGGGCTGCGATGGCATCCTACGTGGACGAACATGTCGCGAATCTCCGCCGAGGACTGCAGGCGGGCAAGGTCGCCGTCCGCTCCGGCGTCCTGAAAGTGATCGAACAGATCGAGGACCTTGCCGCCAAGCGAGTCGACGAGTGGCCTCTCCTGAAACCCCTCGCGGGTCCGCACCCGAAATGGAAGGCGAACGATCGCGCGGAGTTTGTCGACGGCCTCACCTCCGCGGTTCGTGATCGAGTCCGTCCTGCGTTCCTTCGGCTCGGGGAGGTGCTGACAACCGAGATCCTCCCGCAAGCACGTCCCGATGATCGACCGGGCCTGATGCATGTCCCGGGAGGGACCGCGGCGTATCCGCGATTGATCCATGCGTACACCGGCCTCGACCTCTCGCCCGACGATCTGCACGCGACCGGGACTCGAGAAGTGGCGCGGATCAACGGCGAACTCGAGGCCCTCGGGGAAAAGGCGCTCGGGACGGGAGACCGAGCCGAGATCCTGAAGAAACTCCGCACGGATCCGGACCTCTACTTCCGCACCCGCGACGAGGTCGAGGAGAAGGCCCGAGAGGCCCTAGCCAGCGCCCGCCGCGCGATCCCGCGCTATTTCGGTCGGCTGCCGAAGGCCGAATGCGAGGTCGTGCGCATCGAGCCGCACGAGGAGAAACACTCGACGATCGCGTATTACCGCTGGCCCGCCGCGGACGGATCGCGGCCGGGGCGGTACTACATCAACACGTACGCCCCCGAAACGCGGCCCCGGTACGAGGCGGAAGTCCTCGCGTACCACGAATCGATCCCCGGGCATCATTTGCAAATCGCGATCGCCCAAGAACTGGAAGGCCTCCCTACGTTCCGAAAGCACCTCGGCGTGACGGCGTTCTCGGAGGGATGGGGGCTCTACACGGAACGCCTCGCGGACGAGATGGGCCTGTATACCGCGGACCTCGACCGGATTGGCGTCCTCTCGTACGACGCGTGGCGCGCGTGCCGGCTCGTCGTCGACACGGGGATGCACGCGATGGGATGGACGCGGAAGCAGGCGATCGACTTCATGCTCGCCAACACGGCGCTCGCGGAGAACAACATCGTGAACGAGGTAGACCGCTACATCGCGTGGCCAGGCCAGGCGCTCGCCTACAAGGTCGGCCAGCTCGAGATCCGACGCCTTCGCGCTGATGCGGAGAAGCGGCTCGGAAACCGATTCGACCTTCGGGCCTTCCACGACGCGGTCCTCGGCAATGGGGCGGTCTCCCTCGAAACCCTCCGGGATCTGATTGACGCCTACGTCTTGCGGGTCGCGGACTGAGGGCACTTTCGCCCACCCCTCCCCGGCATCGGCTCATATGTCTCCCGCCCAATAGAGAAGTGTGGGCCGCATCATCCCGACGTACCGCCTTCACCTCGAGTCCATCCTGAACGACTGGATGGATTACCGTCGTGCGCTGCGGGAGAAGGATCGGGAGACGTTCGACCGCGTGGTCTCGAAGGCGCGGCAGCACGCGAGTGCGGCGAGTTACTGCGCCCACATGGACCCGACGATCCTCGCAATCCTGTCCGTCCTCCTGGAGATGGAACGGGAGATCGAGACGCTGAAACGAGAACGTTCTTCGTTCGAGCCTCTCTCCACACTGCGTGCAGATTCGTGAAGGAACGACCGCCGACATCGACGCGTTGCGGCGAATCGCGCGGGCCTCCTTCGACCGAGTCTATGCGTTCTTCGCGGTCCGCGGGGTGCGAGGCGCATGGCCGTTCCTCATCGCCGACCAGGACGGTGTCCCCGCTGGCTTTCTAGTCGGCCGCTGGTTCGATGGCACGCCTCCGATCGGCTACGTGTATTTCATCGCGGTGGATGCGAACTTCCGACGGCAGGGTCTCGCGCGAACCCTCGTCACCGAATCTCTGAACGCGTTCGCGAGGCGGGGTGCGACGCGCGTGTTCGCCGCGGTGACGGAGGAGAATGACGCGTCCCTCGGACTGTTCGGTTCCCTC
>VBMN01000054.1 GCA_005878385.1 Methanobacteriota archaeon | reverse complement strand
CGCGGACCGGGAAGCGGTCGGCCCGGGCTGCGGTGAAGATCGCGGTCGACATGGCCCGCGAAGGCCTTGTGACGAAACAGGAGGCCATCCTCCGCGTCGAGCCGATGCATGTCGTGCAGCTTCTCCTTCCGCAGTTCGACGAGCGCGCCAAGGTCGGCGCCCGAAAGGAAGGGCGCTATCTAACGCACGGCCTGAATGCATCGCCGGGAGCGGCCGCGGGATTCGCGACGTTCGATCCGGACGAGGCCGAGTCGATGGGCCGCGACCAGAAGAAGCCGATGATCTTGGTCCGCCTGGAGACCTCCCCCGATGACGTCCATGGCATCCTGCATGCGAAGGGCGTCCTCACCGCAAGGGGTGGAGCCACGAGCCACGCGGCCGTGGTCACGCGGGGACTCGGCATTCCGTGCGTCACTGGATGCGAGTCGATCTCCGTCGACTACGACGAGGCCCTATTCCGAGTCGGCGAAAAGGTCGTCCATCGCGGGGATTTCGTCTCCATCGACGGAAGCACGGGGGAGGTGTTCGAAGGTCGGATTCCGACGATCGATCCGGACTTCACGAAGGAGGCGGACTTGCAGACTTTGCTCCGGTGGGCGGACGAAGAGCGCCGCCTCCAGGTGTGGGCGAACGCGGACTATCCGCGGGATGCAGAACGCGCCCGGCAATTCGGCGCGCAGGGGATCGGTCTGGACCGAACGGAGCACATGTTCATGGAGACGGATCGGCTCGATATCGTCCACGAGATGATCCTCGCGGCGCCAGAATATCGGCGGGTCTCCCGAGACGTCCGCGCGCTCAAAGCCGAGCTCGAGACGTCGAGGGAAGAGAAGCGGGAGGCTCTGTTGAAGCGCCTTGCGGTCCTAGAACCGGTGCTCGGAGATCTCTCCCGCCGCTATCTTGGTTCCCTGGAACAACTCGGTCGGCTGCAGAAGAAGGACTTCCTCGGCATCCTGAAAGCGATGCAAGGACTCCCAGTGATCATCCGTCTGATCGATCCGCCCCTCCATGAGTTCCTGCCGAAATACGAGACCTTGCTCGTCCAAGTGACGAAACTCACACTGGCAAGGGGCAACCCGGACGTACTCGTCCGGAACAGTCACTCGGATGAAGACAAAGAATTCGTCGAGGAGGTCAGGAAGGCGGGAGACGGCGATGTGGGCCGGGGAATCGAGGCGCTCCTCCCAGGGAAGCAGGTCCTTCTCGAGGCCGTGGCCGCGAACCGGGAGTCAAACCCGATGTTGGGCCTCCGGGGATGCCGTCTCGGCATCACGTTCCCGGAGATCACCGAGATGCAAGTCCGCGCGATCTTCGAGGCTTCGTGCGCTCTCATGAAGGAAGGCGTGGTCGTAAAGCCGGAGATCATGATTCCCCTGGCGGGTCACGTGAACGAGCTGAAGATTGAACGAGACGCTCTCGAGGCGGAGGCGAAGAAGGTCATGGAACGGGAGGGCGTGTCCGTGGCCTACAAATTCGGGACGATGATCGAGCTCCCGAGGGCCGCCCTCACCGCGGATGAGATTGCGAAGCATGCGGAGTTCTTCTCCTTCGGGACGAACGATCTCACGCAGACCACATTCGGATATAGCCGGGACGACGCGGAAAGCAAGTTCCTCCTCGATTTCGTGGAACGAGGCATCCTACCGTTTAACCCGTTCCAAACGCTGGACCGCGAGGGCGTCGGGCAGCTCATGCGGATGTGCGTGCAGAAGGGCCGGAAGATCCGTGCGGACCTCGAGATCGGCATCTGCGGTGAGCACGGGGGCGATCCCTCGAGCATCGAACTGTGTCACACCCTCGGCCTGAACTACGTATCATGTTCCCCGTTCCGGGTCCCGGTCGCCCGCCTCGCGGCGGCCCATGCGAAACTCAAAGGCGAAGTCTCCCGCGCCGAGGACCGCTAACTCGAGGCCACCATGGCCGACCTGGCGAGCTCCCCCCTTTTTCTCCTGGTCCTCGTCCTTTCTGCCTTCTCGCTCCCGCTCATTTTTCTCGTCTGGATTCGGAACACGGCGCGATACGGCCGGGAGCCCTGGTCCACCGTGCTCAAGACGTTTTCCTGGGGTGCGGTCTTCAGCGTGATCATCGCGCTCGTCTTCAGTTTGATCCTGGTGCTGACCCTGGGCCAAATTCAATCCTTGAATGATTTCTTTGCCCGTCGGTTCGCGGACCCAGGCACCGCGATCGGAGTCCTCATCGTCGCACCGGTTGTCGAGGAAGCGGCCAAGGGTGTCGGTGCGAGAGCGGGTCGACCTCAGACGCAATCGAAAACTGACGGCCTCGTCTACGGTGCCGCGGCCGGACTTGGATTCTCGGCGACGGAAAACCTGATCTATGGACTCGCCGCCCTCCTGGTGCCAGGCGTCGGCGCTTCCGGTTCCCTCATCGTCGTCGCGGTTCGTTCCTTCTCCTCGACGTTCCTCCACGCAAGTTCGACCGCGGTCCTGGGGTATGGTCTCGCGAAGTCCTGGCTTACCGGGAATACCTGGGCGCTCTTCCCGTTCTACGTGGTCGCGGTCGCCATGCATGCCACGTTCAACCTGTTCTCGACCCTCGCCCTGACGTATGGAGATGCGAACGATACGCTCGGCGAGACGCTCGCCTTCTTGGCGGCCGTGACCTTCGCGATTGTCGCAATCAGCATTGTCCGGCTCAAATTGGCCTCTGGCCGACCTGCCTCTTCCAGGTGACGCGTGCCGCAGCACATTCTGATAGGTCGCCGCCGAGTGATTGTCTCCAAGATTCTCTGCGTCGCACGCAACTACGCGGACCACGCGAAGGAGATGGGGTCGCCCGTCCCGACGCAACCGATCTTCTTCCTGAAACCGACCACGGCCCTCCTTCCAAACGGGGGCACGATCTTGCTGCCTCCTCAGTCACGAAAGGTCGAAGTCGAGACCGAACTGGGAGTCATCCTCGGTTCCGGCGGAAGCGATGTTCCCGGTGACGAGGCGATGGCGCTTGTCGCCGGGTACGCTGTGTTCTTCGACATCACCGCGCGCGATCTTCAAGCGAAGGCGCGGGAAGACGGCTCCCCATGGACGGCAGCGAAAGGATTCGATACCTTCGCCCCGATGTCGGAACCGGTCCCCTCGGCAGGCATTTCCGACCCACATGCGCTCGCGATTCGACTGAGGGTGAATGGGACCGTGAGGCAGGATTCCAACACCGGTCGGATGATCTTCCGAATTCCGCAGCTCATTGAAGCGGCTTCGCAGATCATGACGATCGAAGCCGGCGACGTAATCGCCACCGGCACACCCGCGGGGGTCTGTCCGATCGTCCCGGGTGATCGACTCGAAGCGGACATTGCGCGCGTCGGAACGCTTCGCTGCACCGTCGCCGCGCGAAACCGTTAATTACGCGGGACAGTCTCCATGTGCGCGCATGCGTTTTCGCTTCGAGATGGACGGGGAAGTCTACTCGAAAAATAAGGAATCGTTCAAGCGGCTTCTCGCGAAACACGGTCTACGTTGGCGGGGGAGCCTCGACCGGCCGTTTTGGGCTAGCGGCACGGAACGGGTCACCGCCGTCTTCGATCGGGATGAAGAACGGGACGTTCTGCGAAGGGCTGCGCTCGTTTGGGAGAGCGCGGGGAAGTCCCGCCTCCTGGAAGACCTGAGGGCTTGGGCATGGGAGGCGGGCGCGAACGTGGTGGAAGACCGATCTCCATCGGCCGAGGATGTAACCGATGAGGTTGAGCAGGCGCTTCGGTACTGGGACATCGTGTGGAAGCCGAACGAGGATTGGCTGAAGGCCCAAGGTCGACCCAAGGCATGGATCGAGGCGGACCTCAAGCGGTGGAAGCAACAACGACAAGAACGTCGGAGGGAGCTCGTCGGTCAAGCCACCGATTAGAACGCGCCGATAGAACGAACCTCGAGTGAATCAAAACAATCGAAGCAGTAACCTTGGCGGCGGTCCTCCGGTAGGAGGACGATCCGCGTGTGGCATTTTCTACACCGGGCCTCAGGCTCGCCGCCGTCGGAAATCCTCCGCAAATCCGGACGAAGCTTCCATGAAATCGTACCTGCCCCCCCGAGCCGGTCCCCGCGCGCCACGGAGCCGCCGCACTCTATAAAAACGTTGTGCGACCAGGGGTACGGCACGTCGCGACCACGGTTTAATGCTCGCTGCGAACGTTGCCCTTGTGCGTGCTCGCGGGCTTCGTCACGTTCGAAGGCATTGACGGTTCGGGGAAGACCACTGTGAGCCATCTCGTCCTGGAGAAACTACGATCCCGCGGTCATTCTGTCTTCCTGACGAGCGAGCCCACGTCCGGTTGGCTCGGAGACCTGGTCCGCCGCGGCATCCAAGAGGATGTGAACGCCATCACCGAGTCGTTCCTGTTCCTCGCGGATCGTTCGGTGCACATCGGGCAAATTCGCTCTCACCTCGAGAAGGGCGAACTCGTCCTCTGCGACCGCTACGCAGACTCCACCTTCGCATACCAGGGCGCACGTTTGGTTGGCGTCCTCCCGGATCCGATTCGGTTCCTGCAGAATGCGAGCCGAGGATGGCTTCTGTCCCCCGATCTCACAATCCTGCTCCGAGTCTCTCCGGAACTCGGCATGAACCGGATTAAAGGTCGGCCCATGAAAATCCGATTCGAAGATCTCGGGCTCCTTCGACGGGTCGCCGCGAATTACGACCGGCTCGCGCGATCCCGTCGCTTTGCCGTTCTGGACGGTGCTCGGTCTGCCCAGGTTGTCAGCGAGGATGCCGTCTCGACGATCGAGAGGCGGCTCGCGCGCCGCGGGCGAACCTGACGGTTGAGCGTTTCGCCACCGAACCCCCTCTCAGGAGGAAGGCACGGGCGAAGACGGTGGCGATCTCGAGGTTGCCCCGTTCGAGTTCGAGGAGGAAGACCTTCCCGAACAGGACGTGAAGTGTCTCAGCCGACGTCCCGGTCGCCATCACTGCGGTCCAATTGTCCTCAATGCACCATGAACAAGCACCCCAAGAATATCAGCCGCGATTCTCATTTCCTCCATGTGCGCGACTCTAACGCACGTGGACAAAGCTATTTATGCGGTCGCCCGGTTATCGCGCCGCGCATGGGATGCACGCATGGAATCCGCGGCCCACCATAGGCCTTCCGCTCACCATGGCGATGGCTTCGTTGGCGTGATCTACGGCGATATTGGCACGACTGCCTTCCGCTGCTCCGTCGCGGAGGCCGTGGAACGGAACGAGTTCGTCCAGGTCCAGCACGAGACGTGCGGCATCGTGCTCGGGCGTGTGGACGAGATCGAGCGGAAGACGGATCTCTCCTTGGACCGAGCTCAGCTTCTCGGAGACGGTGATCCGATTGACGTGGAGGAGCGAGTGTCCGCACAGATCAGCGTGATCGGCTACCGCGACGACCGGGGCCTTCTCCAAGTTCCCAGGACCCCGTTCCGCGCAGGAGAGCCGGTCCACCGGGCAGAGACCGGGACCATCGAGGAGGTGATCGGGCTGACGGAAGACAAGAAACACGGAGCCTACGTCGGCCTCTTGGCGGGTCATGAGGTGCCGGTCTATCTCGACATCAATGCGATGGTCCAGAAGCATGTATCGATCCTCGCCAAGACGGGCGGCGGGAAATCCTACATCGCAGGCGTCCTCATCGAGGAACTCATGAAACATCATGTGACGTGCGTGATCCTCGATCCGCACGGTGAATACGCGTCCCTCCGGGAAAAGGGCAAGTCACCTCACGGCGCGGCTCGGTTTCATGTCGATCCTCGCGCCTATGCGGAGGTGATCCAGGTGTTCTCGCCGGACACGAAGGTGAATCCGGGGAGTCGGCCCCTGAAATTCACTCTGAGCAACCTCGACGCGCGAGACATCCTGTCCCTCACCGGCTCCGCGAGGGTTCGCACCCATCTGACAGCCTTGAGAAAGGCGCTCGACCTGCTGCGTCAGGCGACAAAGGACTACACGATTCGGGACATTGTCCGGGTGCTCGAGCGGGAAGAGGATCCGCAAAACGCCTCCTTGATCGACGAACTCGAGTATCTGAGCGAAGTCGAAATCTTCGCAAAGGAAGGGACCCGAATCGATGAACTCGTGATCAAGGGGAAGACCACGATCATCAACTTGAAAGGGGTCCCGCCGGACATTCAGGAGCTCGTCGTGAATCGGCTCGCGACCGCGATGTTCGAGCTGCGGAAGCTGGGTCGAATCCCACCGATGATGCTCGTCGTCGAGGAAGCCCACAACTTCTGTCCTCAGGTCGGCCAGGTGGCTTCGTCGAAGGTGTTCCGCACGTTGGCGTCGGAGGGGCGCAAGTTCGGGCTCGGCCTGGTCATCATCACGCAGCGGGCGGCGAAGGTGGACAAGAACGTCCTCAGCCAATGCAACACGCAGGTCATCCTGAAAGTCACGAACCCGAACGACCTGAAAGCGATCATCGCGAGCGTCGAGGGCCTCACCACGTCGATGGCGGAAGAGATCTCCCGCCTCCCGATCGGTGTCGCGATCATGACGGGAGGGGGACTTCAGATGCCCCTGATGGTTGAGGTGCGGCCCCGAGAGACGCGACACGGCGGGGAGAGCGTGAAGGTCATCGAAGACTGAGGACGCATTCTCGACTGTGCATGGCGGAAAGGGTTTTCGGCCCCGCCTCGATATCCCCGCAATGGAACTCCAAGTCCTCGTGGAGAGGGATATCGCACTCACGGAACGCGCCCTCGGGAAGGTGATCATCGCGGCGCCGAAACGCTCTCACCTCCGTAAGATCGCCGAGGATTTCGTGACCATGGCCCGGGCCTATTTCGAGGACGCGAAGCACTTCCGCGATCAGGGCGAACTGGACAAAGCGCTCGCGAACGTCAACTACGCCCACGGATGGCTCGACGCGGGTGCTCGACTTGGTCTGTTTGATGTGGGCGGCGACGATCAGCTCTTCACGCTGAGCGAGTGATTACACGATCCGCGCACCTTCGTTGTCGACTTCGCATCGCTGCAAGGTCCCGAACTTGCGATAGAGGGTCGCGAGCTGCTCCGAGTTCCCGGTGGCGAAGAGCGAGTTACCGAGCATCGCCATTGTCGCCCTCCCGAACATTCGGCTTGCGTGGATTACTTCGAGGATGCTCCGATTCGCAAGTCCCGTGTCTTCGGCAAACCGATTACCGAGGTCGAAGAGTCGCTCGAGAGTCGGGGACCGGGAGAATTCATCGACCAACGTTCCGCCGACCCGGTTGATCGCGGCGACCTTCGCTGGATCCCGAAGGACGCTCTTCGTGGGGATTTCGGGTCCCATCACCGCAAGGAGGAGGTCTGCTTGCACAGGGATGCTTCGAACTTCACCATATGCGGGCGCGCCGGGTTTCCAGCGGAGGTCCATGCCTCCGAGGGACGCCGGGACGACATCGCCCAGTCCCGTCCCGCATTCGACCTCCGTCTCATGGGCGATCGCCACGAGCTCGTCGCGAGGCAATCCTCCCCCGAGCGCCTCATTCAGTGCCAGGGCCGTGCTGAGTGCCGCGGCTGCACTCACCCCGAAACCCTGAGACACGGGCAAAGGCGTTTCGCTCAGGATCTTGATCTCGAGCGACCGCGAGCCGGTGAGTTTCTCGACAACGCGCCGGGTCACCTCGGCCTTCTGGCGGCGCTCGTTCACGATGATGTCCACGGAGGAGCGCGTCGCATCCCGGACTCTCGCCACGGTCCGGACGCCGAGACTGAGCGAGAGACCGGCACCTCGCGATCCCTTCGCCCGAGGATTCGGGTCTTCATGGACCTCGAAGAAGGCCGTCGCATGTCCGGGGCAGAATGCCTCACCCTCGGACACCATGCAGGACGGCCCGCCACACCCGCTCCGCCGCGAGCGACTTCGATCCCTCGAACGTCTCCGAGTGCCCCTTGCGGTCGAAGATCGTGATCGAGGTCGTGTCTCCCTTCACCTTCGACACGTCGTTGGCCACGACGAAATCCAGGTCCGCTTCCTTCGCCAGAGCCATCGCCCGTGCCTTGAGCTCCGCCTCACTGACCCCGGCTTCTGCCTTGAACCCAACGAGGGCCTTCCGGGCGCCTTTGCGGAACCGTTCGAGCAGTTTCGGCGTAAGCTCCAATTCGAGGGTAAGCGTCCCTTTGCGGCTCGGGATTTTTCCCTTTTGTTTCTTCACCGGGGTGAAGTCGGCGACGGCGGCGGGCACGACACAGATGTCAGCATCCGTCTTCTCGGCCAGAGCGGCCAGGTCGTCTGTCGTCTCGAACGGTTTGAAGGGAAGCCAGGGAGGGACCGACGTCTCGTGACGTCCGAGCCACAGTTCCACGTCGGCCCCATGCTCGAAGGCGGTTCTCGCGAGCTCAATCCCGGTCCCGCCGGTCGACCGGTTCGTGACCACGCGAATGTCATCGATCGGTTCCACGGTAGCACCGGCGACCACGAGGACCCGCAGGTCTTGCAGATCCCTGGGCCCGAGGCGTCGGACCACTCGCGCGACAATTGCGTCCACGTCGGCCATCTTCGCCTTGTCCTCGTCCCGGCGCGGGTCGACGAATTCAATCCCGAGCTCGCGGAGACGTCGGAGGTTTGCGGCGACGGCCGGGTTGTCCATCATGGACTCGTGGGCCGCCGGCGCGAGGAGGATCGGGATGCCCGAGCCGAGCGCGTTCGTCGCGTACGTCGTGACGGTTGTGTCATCGATTCCCTGCGCGATCTTCCCCATCGTGTTGGCAGTGCACGGAGCGATGAGGAGAAGGTCGGCCTTGCCCTCGCGCCCGCACATCGCGAGGTACTCCATGGAGCCGGTGATCGCGGTGACGACGTCATGGCCGGTCGCGTATTCCAGCGCGTTCGGGTGGACGATCTCGACGGCGGATCGGGTCAGGACCGCATGGACATCGGCCCCATGGCGGATCAGCTCATGCGCGAGCCTCACTGTCTCCACGGCCGCGATGCTGCCCGTGACCCCGAGGACGATGGTCTTGCCTTGGAGCTTCACGCTCTTGCGTCCGCGTAATCGCTCCGCCGGATGCATGGCCGTGAACGATTGCCGTGCGCGATATATAG
Source organism: Methanobacteriota archaeon (assembly GCA_005878385.1). Taxonomy (GTDB): domain Archaea; phylum Thermoplasmatota; class Thermoplasmata; order RBG-16-68-12; family RBG-16-68-12; genus RBG-16-68-12. Next base: position 10,447 of record VBMN01000054.1, on the reverse strand, counting down.
GTATGGGCCTCGTTTGATTCCGCGATTCGCGACCGGGCAACCTTTAACAAGCGAGGTCCGTTAGCCCGGCCGCACCGATGGATTACGATACGACCCTCGAGCACCTCTATCGTCTCGAGCGGTTCGGGATCAAGCTGGGTCTGGACAACATCCGGCGGCTCCTTGCCCTGCTCGGGGACCCGCACCGCGGCTTGAAAGTCCTGCATGTCACGGGAACGAACGGCAAGGGATCCGTGTGCGCGTCCGCGGCTTCCGTCCTTGAGAACGCAGGCTATCGCGTCGGGTTGTACACGTCCCCGCATCTCGTCCGCTTCAACGAGCGCATCCAGGTGAATCGCACCCCAATTGCGGATGACGAGGTCCTCCGGCTGTGGTCGGGAATGCAACCGGCGATTCGGGCGATGACCGCGGCCCGTGCGATCGACCACCCCACGTTCTTCGAGGTGACGACCGCCATGGCGTTCGAGCACTTCCGCGAGCGGAAAGTCGACGTCGCGGTGATCGAGGTGGGGATGGGAGGCCGGATGGATGCGACGAACGTCGTGGACGGCCTCGTTTCCGTGGTCACCCGCGTGGACCTGGAACATACCGAACACCTGGGAAGGACGGTCTCGCGCATCGCGCGGGAGAAGGCGGGCATCATCAAGCCGACGTCGCGGGCGGTGACCGTCTCCCAGGAGGCCCTTCCCGTGATCGAGGCTCGTTGCCGCGACGTACACGCGCCCCTGGTGGTCGTCGGTCGCGATGTTCGGGCAGAACGGCGAGGCGGCGACCTCCGCGGTCAAGAGGTGCGAGTTCGCGGGTCGTTTGGGGAGATCGACGTCCGAACGCCGTTGCTGGGAGCGTTTCAGGTGGAGAACCTCGCCCTGGCGGTCACGGCCTTGGTCCAACTCCGGGAAGCGGGATTCGTGATTCCCGACGAGGCAATCCGAAACGGCCTCGCATCGACGCGCTGGCCTGCCCGGCTGGATCTGATTCGGGAGAAACCGTCCATCTTGGTCGACGGAGCCCATAACCGGCCCGCGGCGGAGGCACTTGCTGTTTCGATGCAGGAACTGTTTCCGGGTCGCAAGGTCTCGCTCGTCGTGGGGATCCTGAACGACAAGGACCTGAAGGGAATGGCCGCGGCCCTCGGCCCTCTCGCGTCCCGCGTGTACGCCTGTCGTCCAAAGACGCACCGCGCATTCGATGGGGAGGATGTCGCCCTCGCATTCCGACCGTATGCGGAGAGCGTCTCGATCCCGGCCGTGCGCGATGCCATTGACGCCGCCATCGACGGAGGAACCCCCGACGGCATCGTCCTGATCACCGGATCCATTTATACGGCGGGGGAAGCCCTTGACCACTTCGGCGTCCGTCCATAAGCGGATCCCGTTCATCATGCGGAACCTGGCGGGCCGCTATCTTCCTGCGGGAGACCTGCGCCAAGGGGAAACGGCCCTCGCGAAGATCGTCGCGCAACGGGAGGATCCGTTCCTCGTCCTGATCTCGACGATCCTGTCCCAGCGAACGAGGGACGAGATGACCGAGCGGGCGTCGCAACAACTGTTCGCGAAGTACGATACCCCTCAGGCCATCGCTGACGCGGACCGCGCGGATCTCCAGCGCCTGATCAAACCGGTCGGCTTCTACCGCCAGAAATCGCTCCAGATCCAAAAGGTGAGCCGGGTGCTCCTCGAGCAATTTGGGGGAGTGGTCCCCGGGACCTACGAGGAGCTCATCGGGCTTCCCCAGGTCGGGCCGAAGACCGCGAACTGCGTACTCGTGTACGGATTCGGAGAGCCGCGAATCCCGACGGACACCCATGTGCATCGAGTCAGCAACCGCCTGGGCCTCGTTCGGACGAAGGCACCGGAGGCGACGGAGCAGCGCCTGATGCGGACCGTGCCGAAGGAGTACTGGCTCCACATCAACGAACTGTTCATCCGATTCGGGAAGGACATCTGCCGGCCGATCGGACCTCGCTGCGCGTCCTGTTCCTTCACGTCGTTCTGCCGTTACTACCGCACGGTGGTGAAACCAAAACAGGCTCGCAACCGTCGTCCGTCTCGGACGCGATCTGTTCAACGATGACATCCGCCGCCCGCGGTGATCGTCGCGTCAATGCCCGTTGCGGTCGACCGAACGTGCAAAATTCGAGAATGAATCGGGCAGTTTCATATGGACCTCGTATGTTCGGGCCTCGATGCGCGTCGAAATGATGGAGTTCCTGCCGGTCACCCTCCAGAGGAAGGAGACGTTCGCGATCGCGCGCAGCTCCTCCTCCATTTCCGAGGTCGTCTTCCTGGCCGTCCACTCGGGCCGCCGGGTCGGGCACGGCTGTGCGGCTCCGACGTCGGTGACACGCGAGAACGTCCATTCTGTCCTGAACACGCTCCAGTCCTTCGCCCGCTCCCTTCCGGGCGTCGAATTCGAGAAGCCGTTCCAGCTCCAGGAACGGATGGACAAGTTGGCGGCGAATCAGCCGAGTGCGAGGGCCGCCCTCGAAATGGCCCTGTTTGACCTCGCGGCCCAGGCGGCCGGGGTCCCTCTGTACGCCTACCTGGGAGGTCGCCGGGATCGGATGGCGACGGACATGACGATCGGGATCATGGACACGGACCCCGCCGTGGAACGCGCCCGGCGGTGGGTCGAGGTCGGCTTCCACGCCTTGAAGATCAAAGTGGGCCGGGACTGGAAGGCGGATGTCAAGCGGGTCAAGTCGATTCGCGACGCAGTCGGGAAGGACGTGGAGCTTCGGGTCGACGGAAACCAGGGGTACTCGTGGAGCGATGCGTTGTCCTTTGCGCGCAACGCCCGGAGCGAAGGGGTCGCTTTCTTCGAACAGCCGGTCTCCGTGGACGATTGGGAGGGGATGCGTGCGCTCACGGAATCCTCTCCGATCCCGATCATGGCGGATGAGATGGTCCTGACGCCGGACGATGTGAAGAAACTTCGGTGGAGCAACGCCGCTCGCGCCGTGAATCTGAAACTGATGAAGCACGGAGGGCTCCTCCGCGCGATGGAGGTCAATACGCTCTGCGAGTCGGCGGGATATCCGACCATGGTCGGATGCATGGGGGAGCCGCAGCTCTCGGTAGCCGCGGGACTCCATTTCGCCCTGGCGCAAAAGAACGTCCGCTGGCTCGACCTCGATTCCCATTTCAAGTTCTCGTCCGATCCCACCTCGGGCCTGAGGTTCGATAACGGCCAGCTCGTCGCACCGTCGAAACCGGGCCTCGGGATCGACGTGAAATTCCCGACGTGAGGACGTCTCGGTTCCATGATCAGGCGGATGACGCGGCATCGCCGACCACGGTATCCTCTTCGGTAGGTCGGACGAGGCGGACCACGGCCGTGACCTTGTCGCCCTCGCTCAAGCGTTGGATCCGGACCCCGCGAGCCGCGCGACCGGTCTCACGGATCCCCTCGACGGGACATCGGATCACGATTCCTCCGACCGTGGTCACGAGGAGTTCGTCGATCGGCTCGACTTCGAGCACGGCAACGACGGGACTCTGCGCGGTCTTCATGTTCGTGGTCTTCACACCTTGGCTCCCGCGCCTCGTCTTGCGGTACTCACCGACCTTCGTCCTCTTCCCGTAACCGCTCTCGAGGACCGTGAGCAGTTCGGTCTCGTCGCTCCTCACGAGCGCCATCGAGACGACACGATCGTCCTTTCGCAGGCGCATCCCTCGCACGCCCGCGGCCGTCCGGCCCATGGCGCGGACCTCTCTCAGGCTGAAGCGGTTCGCCGAGCCACCGGCCGACGCGAGGATGACCTCCATGTCTCCGTCTGCGATCCGGGCCTCGACGAGCTCATCGCCTTCATTGAGTGCGATGGCCCGAATGCCTCGGACGTTCGGGCGTTTGAACGCGTCGAGACGGGTCTGCTTGATCTTGCCGAGTTTCGTCGAGAAGACGATCGTCCGCTGCGGATCAAACTCCCGCACCGCGATCATATCGAGGATCCGCTCCCCCGCCTCGAGGCGCGGCAGCAGGTTCACGATCGGTTTCCCTTTCGCGTACCGGCTCCCGACCGGGATTCGATACGTCTTCAGCCAGTAGCACTGGCCCTTGCTCGAGAAGAAGAGAATGTAATCGTGGCTCGACGCCGTAAAGAGATTGACGACGAAGTCCTCCTCTTTCGTCTCCATGCCGGTGACGCCCTTGCCGCCGCGCCGCTGGGTCCGGTACACGGTCGCCGGCACGCGCTTGATGTAGCCCGTGTTCGTGATCGTGACGACGACATCCTCCTCGGGAATCAGATCCTCGACTTCCATGTCGTAAGCCTGGAGTTCGACCGTCGTTCGTCGGTCGTCGCCGAACTTCTCCTTCATCTCGAGGAACTCGGTCTTCAGGATGCCAAGGACCCGTTCCCGGGACGCGAGGATGGTTTCGAGGCCCTCGATCTTGTGGTTCAGATCCGTCTTCTCGGTGCGTAGCTTCTCGATCTCGAGGCCGGTCAACTGACGCAACGTCATCGCGAGGATCGCCCTCGCCTGGTTCTCACTCAGGAGATACCGGTTCATGAGGCCCGCTTGGGCTTCGTCCGCGTCTCGCGCACGTCGGATCAGCCGGATCACTTCATCGAGGTGGTCCACCGCGGTGATGAGGCCTTCCACGATGTGCAAGCGTTCGCGCGCCTTCTTGAGGTCGAACTCCGTGCGCCGACGCACGACGACGACCCGGTGGTCGATGAACGCCTGCATCGATTCCTTCAATGGTAGGACCTTGGGCTGGCCGTCCAACAGGGCGAGGTTGATCACGCCGAATGTCGTCTCCATCTGTGTGTGATGGTACAACTGGTTCAGCACGACGTCCTCGACGGCGTCGCGCTTCAGCTCGAGGACGATTCGCATGCCTTCGCGGTCGCTCTCATCCCGTAGGTCCGTGACACCCTCAATCCGTTTCGACTTCACGAGCAGGGCGATCGATTCTACAAGGGCGGCCTTGCTGACCATGTACGGGATCTCCGTGATCACGATCCGCGCCCGGTCGTGACCTGCCTCTTCGTAGTTGGCCCTGGCTCGAATCCGGATGAGACCGCGGCCGTTTCGATAGGCGTCCGCGACCCCATCCGCTCCATACAGGATGCCGCCGGTCGGGAAGTCTGGCCCCCGGATCGGTCCCGTTTCCGGATTGTATAGGTCGATGAGACCCGCGTTCGGGTTGTCGATCAAGACGATGAGCGCATCAACGATTTCGCCTAGGTTGTGTGGCGGGATGTTCGTCGCCATGCCAACGGCGATCCCGCTGGAACCGTTCACGAGGAGATTCGGGAACTTCGACGGGAGGACCGTCGGCTCCTTAAGCGTCCCGTCGAAGTTGTCCATCCAATCGACCGTCTCCTTCTCCAGGTCTTCGAGCATCGCCTCCGCGGTCTTTGCGAGGCGGCATTCCGTGTACCGCATGGCGGCCGGCTCGTCCTCCGTGCTCCCCCAGTTTCCCTGTCCGTCGAGAAGGGGGTAGCGAAGGGAGAAGCTCTGGACCATGCGCGCCAGGGCGTCGTAGACCGCGAGGTCTCCATGCGGATGCCACTTCCCAAGGCACTCCCCCACCACCCGGGCAGCCTTCTTGTGGGCAGAGCCGGAGCTCATCCCGAGCTCGTTCATCGCGTGCAGGATCCGGCGCTGGACCGGCTTGAGCCCGTCGCGCACGTCGGGCAGGGCACGACCGACGATGACGCTCATCGCGTAGTCGATGTAGGACCGGTGGAGTTCGTCCTCGATGGGCTGCGGCGTGACACGCGGACGGGACTCACGGGCTTCTTCCGGCATGCTCCTCCTAGATGTCCAGGTTGACGACTTCTTTCGCGTGTTCCTGGATGTATTGCCGGCGCGGTTCGACGGCCTCGCCCATCAGGATCGAGAAGAGGGCATCGGCGGACGCCGCGTCCTCAATCGTCACCTGCTTCAGGACCCGGCGCGCGGGATCCATGGTCGTCTCCCAGAGTTCATCCGCGTTCATCTCGCCCAGGCCCTTGTAGCGCTGGTAGGCAACCCCCTTGTCGCCGAGTCGCTTCGCCAGTTCTTCCCGCTGCTTCTCCGTGTACGCATAGTGGAGCTCCTTGCCCTTCTTGATCTTGTACAGGGGTGGCTGCGCGATGTAGATGTAGCCGCTATCGAGGAGCGGACGCATGTAACGGAAGAACAGGGTGAGGAGGAGCGTCGTGATGTGCTGGCCATCCACGTCTGCGTCGGCCATCGTGATGATCTTGTGATACCGGACCTTCGCGGGATTGAACTCCTCGCCGATGCCCGCGCCGATGGCGGTGATGAGGGTGCGGATCTCCTCGTTCTTCAGCATCTGATCCATCCGGGCCTTCTCGACATTCAAGATCTTCCCGCGGAGCGGGAGGATCGCCTGGAACTCGCGGCGGCGTCCTTGCTTTGCGGACCCCCCTGCCGACGGCCCTTCCACGATGAACAGCTCGCTCTTGGCCGGATCCCGCTCCTGGCAGTCCGCCAGTTTCCCCGGGAGGTTGAAGCCTTCGAGCAGGCCCTTTCGGCGGGTCAACTCCCGTGCCTTCCGCGCAGCCTCGCGGGCGTGGGCGGCGAGGACAGCCTTCCCGATGCAGATCTCTGCGACCTTCGGAGTCTCATTGAAGAAGTCCGTGAGTTTCTCGTACACGATCGACTCGACGATCCCCTTGACCTCCGAGTTCCCGAGTTTCATCTTCGTCTGACCTTCGAACTGCGGTTCGGGAATTTTCAGGCTCAGGATCGCCGTCAGCCCCTCCCGCACGTCGTCGCCCTCGAGGCCCTCGCCGGTCTTCACGTACTTGTTGTCCTTCGCGTACTTGATGAACGCACGGGCGAGACCGGCCTTGAAGCCGGCGAGGTGCGTCCCTCCTTCGATCGTGTCGATGTTGTTGACGAACGTGAAGATGGATTCGTTGTAGCCATCGTGGTACTGCATCGCCACTTCGACCAGGGTCCCGTCGGACTCCTTCGAGAAACGGATCGGGTCCGAGTGCAGCGGCGATTTCGCGCGGTTAATCCACTTCACGTATTCGGCGATGCCGCCCTCGAACTGGAACACGTCCCCGCGGCCGTGGATCTTGTCCACGATGATGATCCGGAGGCGCGCGTTGAGGAACGCGAGCTCCCGGAGTCTCGCAGCAAGCGTATCGTACTCGAACTCGATGGTCTCGAAGACTTCCGGATCCGGCCGGAACGTGATGATCGTCCCCGTTCCTTCTGCGGGTCCGACGACCTCCAGCTCGGAGGCCTTCTGTCCTCGTTCGAACCGCATCCGGTGCTCCTTCCCGTCCCGTCGCACGCGGACCTCGAGCCACTCGCTCAGACCGTTGACGACAGACAGTCCGACGCCGTGGAGGCCGCCCGAGACCCGGTACATCTTGTGTTCGAACTTGCCGCCCGTGTGCATCCGCGTCAAGACGAGTTCGACGCCCGGCACGCCGTATTTCGGGTGAAGATCGACCGGGATCCCCCGCCCGTCGTCGGCGACGGTCACGCTCCCGTCGTCATTCAACGTGACTTGGATTTCCTTACAAAAGCCCGCCATCGCTTCGTCGATCGAGTTGTCGACGACTTCATGGACGAGGTGGTGCAGGCCCCGGTTGTCGATCGACCCGACATACATCGCGGGCCGTTTTCGGACCGCTTGGAGGCCCTCCAAAACCTGGATTTGCTGGGCGTCGTAGGCGGTCTCTTCTACCATCTATTTCGCAACCTTCTAAAGTGGGTTTGCCGGCCCTCTCGCAACCCATCCCGGGCGATACTCCGAGTATACGGTGGGTCATTATAAAGGTTCGGACCCCCGTTTCTATGGAGAAAATTGATTCCAGGACGAGGTCAATTTGGGTGTTGTTTCTATAAATACTCTAGCACGGCTGTTTGGAGGTCGTCATTCTCATCAATGAGAACGTCGAAAACGAGGTTGGAATTGTGGCTGCGTCAAGGACTTATTTCTGCTTCCATCGGACGCCGTCTCGGGTGTCTTCCAATACGATTCCGAGGGCGGCGAGTCCATCTCGAATTCGGTCTGCCGTTGCGAAGTCCTTGCTCAGTCGCGCATCCTCCCGTAACCGCACGACGAGGTCCATCACGCCGTCGAAGCGGTCGGTCGCGAGCGCCGGGGCCTGGAAAAGTCCTAGGATGCCGCCGACGGTTCGGAAGGCAGCGGCCGCGGAGTCGAGTTCGGCCCGGCCGGCACCCGTCTCGATCGCTTTGTTCACCGCGCGAACGTATTCGAACAGGACGGCGATCGCTTCTCGTGTGTTGAAGTCGTCGGACATCGCGGCGTCGAAATCGGCCAGGGCCCTCTTCGTCCCCGCACGGAGTTCGGAATCCGCTTTCCCCTTCTCCGGCGCTCGCCGACGTTCCGCGTCCACGGTGCGCACCGTCTCCGAGAGGCGCCCGTACGATCGCTTCGCCTCGTCGAGCAGATCCGGCGTGAAGTCGATCGGGCCGCGGTACTGCACGTTGATCAGGAAGAATCGGATCACTTCGGGCTCGTACCGTTGCAATGCGGCGGTGACGGGCCAGAAGTTCCCGAGCGACTTGTGCATCTCCTCGCCGCTCACCATGACCATGCCGCCGTGCATCCAGTATTTCACGAACGGCGCCACGCCGGTGTACGACTCCGCTTGAGCGATCTCCGCCTCGTGGTGAGGGAACAAGAGCTCGGTCGCGCCGCCGTGGAGATCGTATTGCGGGCCGAAATGCCGGATCGTGATGGCCGTGTCCTCGATGTGCCATCCTGGCCGGCCTTTTCCCCAGGGACTGTCCCAGGCCGGCTCCCCGGGTTTCTGCGCCCTCCAGAGGACGAAGTCCGCCGGATGCCGCTTTCGCTCCTCGATCTCGACCCGGGCTCCAGGCCGGAGTTCCTCGATTTTTTGTCCGCTGAGCTTGCCCCACCCGGAGAACGTCGTCGTATCGAAGTACACGCTCTTGTCCTCGGCGACGTAGGCGTGCCCCTTCCCGATGAGGCCCTGGATTTGTTCCACGATCTCGTCGATATAGTCCGTCGCGAACGCGTAGACGTCGACCGCCGTGCAATGGAGTCGGTCCATCACATCGAGGTATTCCGCGAAATACTGCGCCACGATGTCGTTCCACGCGCGACCCGTCGACTTCATCCTCGCGATGATGCGGTCCTCGATGTCCGTGACGTTCTGTAAATAGAAGACACGGTATCCCTTGTGGCGCAGGTAGCGAGCCACGACGTCGAATGCGACATAGGTCTTCGCATGCCCCATGTGGGTCTGGTCCTGCGGCGTGAGGCCGCAGACGAAGAGGGACACGCGCTTTCCATGGAGCGGGACGAACTCCTCCTTCTTCCGGGAGAGGCTGTTGTACACGCGGAGGGGCATTTCTTCGTCCGCATGAGGGCGGCGCGTATTAAGGTTCTTCAGTCGCGTCCCCCCATGTTTCCGATTGTAACTTCCGTTTGTCAAGGCGAGCGGTGGTTCTCTGACAACGTCTTATCGACGCAGGCAACGAGTGCACTCGGGCCATGGTGGGCTCCTTTCGGTTCCCGCACGCGGGCCACCGCCATGCCTTCTGGCCGCGCGAATTGCATCGAGGCGCCCTGCTCCTCGGAGCGAGTGCGGCGTTGTTCTGGTGCTCCTTCGCGGTCGGACGGTGGATCGTCTCCACGGTCGAATTCGGTCCGATCTACATCGACCTGCTCCTTGGCTGGGTCGCCGTACTCGTGCACGTAGCCGCGTGGCCGAACCTTTGGATCGGACTCAGGGACCTCCGAGGGCGTCAGCCGCGGGACGACCACCCCGTGATTGCCTGGCGTTCGTTCGTGATCACGCTCATCATGATCCTCGCCGCGGTGGTGATCCTTCCGATCGAATATCACTCGCTTGCGTCGACCGATGCATGGATCTTCGTGGTGTATGTGACCTCCTTTCCCTACCTCGGCTGGACCTTTGTTCCGATCCTCGCACTCCATGGGGTCCTCTTCGGCCGCGTCGCGTATTACCTGGAATCCCGATCACGACGCTTGGCCGATGCGGGTGCCGTGGTCCTGTTCGCGGTCGCCGCCGCCACGACGGCCGTGATCCTTGAGAACCCGGGGGCAACGGCATTCGTCCGCTCGTGGAGCGTCGGTCAAGGCTTGCTCCCCGCCGCCGCCCTCTGCGGCTATGTACTGATCGCCTTCGGCATCACTGCCCGCACAAGCGAAGTATTTCCGCGAGTCCCCTCATGGACCCCCCGGCGCGTGCGGTGGCAGCCGTCAACCCAGCGCCCGTTGTAGGTCTTCCTGTAGGTCCGCCGGGTCTTCGAGGCCGACCGAGAATCGGACGAGCCCATCTGTGATACCTTGCTTCTCGCGCTGCTCCTTCGGAACACTCGCATGGGTCATCGACGCCGGATGCTCGATGAGGGATTCGACCCCACCCAGGCTCTCGGCGAGGACGATCACCTCGAGCCGCCGGAGCCGCTCGACGACTTTCGCGGCGTCCCGCAGTTCGAAACTGAGCATGCCG
>VBMN01000032.1 GCA_005878385.1 Methanobacteriota archaeon | reverse complement strand
CGGGGATCGAGCGGTATTGGCCCGTGGCGCGGATCGCCGTGAAGACGGAGGACCAGCTCGGCCTCGATGCGGTCGGCGCCTTCCGAAAGGTGATCGTCGGGCAGAGCGGGGCGAAGGAACTCGACATCGTGGGCCCGGAGGAGACCTGGCACGGGATGAAGATCGATGTCCAGGTCCACATGAACTCCGTCAGCGCCGCGTACAAGCTCTGGGCGAAGAAGATCGAAATCCTCCTCCGCTCCCAGGACGCATGGAAGATCAAGGCCGGTCTCGATCGCGGAGAGTATTCCGTCGGGATCGAGGGACAGAAGGTCCGCATCGATCCGGCCATGGTCTCCTTCGTCGAGTCGGTGCCAGAACACGTCGTCGAGGAACCGTTCGAAGGCGGCGTCGTGTATCTGGACACCCGGATGACGAAGGAACTGATCGCGGAAGGCTACGCGAAGGAGATCGTGGAGCTCGTCCGAGAAGCCCGGAAGGACATGAACATCGCCACGGAGCGCGTCGTGGACGTCGAGTTGGTCGCAGGCAAAGATCTGCGAACGAAACTGCAGCCTTGGAAGGACATGATCTTGCGGGACGCGAACGCCCTCGATGTGCGGTTCGTCCAGGAGCCCGCCGAGGACGCCTATGTGATCGAAGCAGGGCTCGGAGAGGAGACGTTCCTACTCGGCGTCCGAGCCGCCGAGATGTAGAGGGCAAAAACTTTACCGGCCGGCGGGCATCGCACGGCAAATGGGAATCAATCTCTCCGACATCGTCGTGCTCGAGCCGCGTAAACTCGAGGATTTTTCCGGAAAGATCCTCGCAATCGACGCGTTCAACACCCTCTATCAATTCCTCGCCATCATCCGACAGCCGAACGGCACGCCCCTCATGAATCGCCAGGGTCGGGTGACATCCCATCTGTCGGGACTCATCTATCGCCTGTCCAATTTCGTGGAGGCGGGGATCAAACCCGTCTTCGTCTTCGACGGAGAACCTCCGCGGCTGCGGCATCCCAGGACTTCGACTCCCTCCTGTTCGGCTCCCCGCGTCTCGTGAAGAACCTCGCGATCAGCGGACGGCGGAAACTCCCGCGAAAGGAGGTCTTCGTCGAGGTCCGCCCGGAGGAGATCTCCCTCGAGGCGACCCTCACGAACTTGGGCCTCACGCGGGAGCAACTGGTTGACATGGGCCTCTTGATTGGAACCGATTTCAACGAAGGGGTGAGAGGCATCGGGCCGAAGAAGGCACTCGCGCTCATCAAAAAACATGGGACGCTCGAAGGCGCCTTGACGGAACTCGGCGTCGACATCGAGTCAAAGGACGAGGTGCGGAAGATCTTCCTCTTCCCGAACGTCCTCGATCGCGTCGAGATCGTGTTCCGCGAACCCGACCCGGACGGCGTCCGCAAGATGCTGTGCGACGAATTCGACTTCTCGCGGGAGCGGATTGACGCGGCGCTCGGTAAGTTCGGAGCCGCTCGGTCCGAACAAAAACAGAAGTCGTTGGACGCTTGGTTCGGCTAAGGCGAATCAGGAGGGAAAGGCTTTAATGGGCACCCTCTTTGCCCGCGCCAGTGCCGCTGGATTTCGTATCCTCCGTGCTCATCAGCGTGTTTCTGACGGGGGTCCTGAGCGCCCTCGCCTACCGCCGGAACGTGCTCACCTGGGACGGCAGTCTGGCGTCCTTCGTCGTCGGCATGGTGATCGGGATCTTCGGTGATGTGACCTGGTTGTTCCTCCTCCTCTTCTTCCTCCTCTCGAGCTTCCTCGCGACCCGATACCGGTTCGCCCTGAAGGAGGCGATGGGCGTCCAAGAAGGCATCCGTGGGGAGCGCCGTGCCACGAACGTACTCGCGAACGGCCTGGCCCTGATGGCCGTCGCCGTCCTCTCGCTCCTCCAACCGCCGGGATTCCCGAAGGCCATCAGCGGCGTCGTCTTCCTGTCGGCCCTGTCGGTCGCGGGCTCCGACACGTTGGCGAGCGAGATCGGCGTCCTCTCCCGGCACACGTATCTCATCACGAACGGGAAACCGGTTCCCGCCGGGACGGACGGGGGAGTCTCCGTTCTCGGAACCGCCTGCGCACTCGGAGCGGCCGTGTACACGTCAATCTTCGGATGGCTCGTCCTTTCCTACCTCGCGGGCATCTACGGCCTTCGACAATCGATGCCCGCGTCACCGATCTACCTGATCCTCCCGATGGCGATCGGATTCCTCGGATGCCAGATCGACAGTGTGATCGGGGCGACCCTGGAACGTCGCGGGATCGTGAACAAGAAGACGAACAATCTGATCTCGACCGTGTCCGGCGCGATCCTGGCCTACATCATCCTTCTGGCCGCGGGCCCACTACCGGTGGCCTAGGGCCTTCTGGATCAGGGCGACGCCCTCGTCGGCGAGCGCGTCGGCGCGGGCGGGGGTCTTGGCCTCCGCGTACACCCGGAAGATCGGCTCGGTCCCGGACGGGCGCACCAGGACCGCGCCGTCTCCTTCCAGGATCTTCACGCCGTCCGTCGTGTCGACCTTCCGACCTTTCGCGAACTCCACGATCGAAGTGAGGACCGCTTCCCTCCGCTCGACCGGGACGGCCACGTTTGCCTTCTTGATGTGATACTGCGGGAGGGCCGCGACGAGCGCGGAAAGGGATTTCCCCTCGTGGGCGAGCAGCTCGAGCATCTTCGCCGCGGACATGGCCCCGTCGCGGCAAAACTGATGGTCCGGGAAGATCACTCCGCCGTTTTCCTCGCCGCCGAAGACGGCGCCGGACTCGAACATCGTGCGCGCGACGATCGGCGAGCCGACTCGCGTCCGAATGACCTTCGCCCCGGCGGCGCGGACGACGTCCTCGACCACGCTGGATGTGCTCACGGGTGTCACGACCGCCCCTCCGCGGCTCTTCACCGCGGCTTGAGCGAGGAGCGCCAGGGCCTTGTCTCCGACCACGAACGCGCCCTTGTCGTCCACGAAGGTGGCGCGGTCCGCGTCCCCGTCGTGCGCGACTCCAAGGTCCGCATGGACCTCCGATACGACCCGCATGAGATCTCCCAGATGGTCGGGCGTGGGCTCAGGCAGTCGGCCCGGAAAGGCACCGTCGGGTTGCGCGTTGAGTGTCAGGACGCGACATCCGAGGGAACGCAAGAGGTACGGAGTCACGACGCAACCGGCCCCGTTTCCCGGATCGATCACGACCAGAGGATTCCGCTTTCCAATGGCCTCCGCATCGATCTTCGCGCGGATCCCTTCCATGTAACGAGAGATCGCGGTGTCGTCCGTCCGGCCGGACCCGACGTCGGCCCAGGCTGCGGCGTGGAATCGGTTCTCGAAGTAAATCGCTTCAATCACTTCCTCGTCCTCGCGACGCATCTCCATACCGCGGGCGTCGATCGCCTTGAGGCCGTTGAACTCCCGCGGATTGTGGGAGGCCGTGACGACGACCGCCCCCTTGAGATGTCCGGACTTCGCGACGAAGTACTGGGCGCACGGCGTGGGGACCATGCCCAAGTCGATCACGTCACATCCGGCGGACATGAGGCCCGAGGCGGCGGCCCGGGCGAGCATCGGCCCGCTCAGCCGCGGATCCCGAGCGAGTCCGACCGAGCCGCCCTCGAAGAACGTCCCAATCGCGCGGCCGACCTTCACCGCGAGGTCCGCGTTCATCATCTCGCCGACGACGCCGCGGATGCCGTTCGTGCCGAAGAGACGGGTCATGCCGCCACCCGGTCGTCCTCGATCTCCGCGTGGGGAGGAATTTGGACGCCGTCCTCCAGGATGCTGTCCCGCACGTGCGCACCCTCCCCGATTGCGGCTCCGGCCCCGATGATCGAGGACGCAATCTCCGCCTTGTCGTCCACGCTGACGCCCTCGAGGAGCGTCGCGTTCACGACCGAGGCGCGACCGACCTTGCAGGACTTGCCGATCACCACGTCCGGCCCGAGTCGGCCTTCGACGAACGATCCCGCACCGATGTAGACGGGGGGTCGCAGGATGCCCGCGGTCACGTCCGCCTCGGGAGCAATCTTGGCCCGACCAGCGGCAAGCAGGAGGTGCTGTGCGTTCAGATAATTCGCGAGTGTGCCCGCGTCGGACCACCATCCGTCGAACCGATAGGGCGTGAGGCCCTGCTCGATCAGCCGCGGGAAGACCTCTCGTTCCATCGAGATCGGACGGCCTCGTTCAATGAAGTCCAACACGGTCGGCTCGAACACGTAGCGGCCGGCGTTCACCAGACGGCTCGCCGTGTCGCCCTTCGCGGGCTTCTCGACGAACCGCGTGATCCGGCCCCTTTCGACTTCCACCGCGCCGAAGGCGGACGGATCGTCCACAGGCCACAACGCGAGCGTTCCGATCCGGCCCGCTTTCCGATGCGTCCGGACGAGGTCGTCGAAGTCGACCGTGTCGACGATGTCGCCATGGTACACCGCGAACGAACCCCGGAGGTACCGCTCCACGTTCTTCAGGGCGCCGCCCGTACCGAGGGGGACGGGCTCGTCGACGACGCGGACCGCGACGCGGAATTCGTGTTCCCGAAAGAAGTCGCGGACCTGTTCGTACATGTAATTGACGGCGATGATCGCCTCGTCGCAGGAGGGCGGGAGCGAGTCGAGGAGATGGACGACCAGGGGTCGATCCACGAGGGGGATGAGGGCCTTCGGGCGGGTCAGCGTCAGGGGGCGCAGCCTTTTGCCGAGGCCTCCGGCAATGATCACGAGCTGCATCCGCTCTCCGATGCGGGGTCGCGGTTATGTATTTTCTGGCCTCGCCGCTCACTTCGGGACGATCGTGACGACGTTGTTTCCACGGAGGACGACGGTCCCGACGCGCCGGACATTGTCCTCCTTCGTTTCTTCCGTGTCCTCGAGGACCATGTTCATGTAATCGTCGTATCCGACGAGCTTGCCTTCGAGGATCCGGTTGTCCTTGAGGAGCAACTGGACGCGCTTGTTGATAGATTTTTCTAACACATTAAGAGGCATCACCATAGAAGGACATTCCCCCCTTCCGCGGCCGCTATATTTCGTGTTTGCACTTAAGACTTGCCGTTGGCAGGCCGAGATTCTCGCAAATCGTACCCGAACCGGGAACGTTTTTATCGCGTGCATCCCATGTGCGGTCGATGGAACGGAAGAAGGTCGGCGAGGTCTTCCACTTTTTCGGCCATATTGGAGTGGCCGCAATCAAACTCACCGACGGTCCTCTCGCGGTGGGAGACACGGTGCAGATTCAGGGGCCTTCCACGAACCTCGAGCAGACCGTGGACTCGCTGCAGATCGAACATGGGATCGTGGCGAACGCGGCCCAGGGCCAGGAAGTCGGGATGAAGGTCCGCGATCGCGTGCGTCCAGGAACGCCTCGGCCGCAGGGCCTTTGAAGCCGGCGTCCACGAGCATGAACTTCAGGCGATGGGTGCCATGGAACAGGGACCCGCCGATCAGGACGAAGAAGAACAATCGGACGAGCGGCTCCTTCCAGTGCGCGAGGAACGTCGCATAGGCCGCCGGGTCCGTCGGCCACAGATGCAACGGGGCGGCGAAGAAGAGCACGAAGAGGGTCACCGGGAACAGAAAGGCGGTGATGAAACCGCCCAGGGAAAAGAGGCTCCAGAAAACCGGCTCGAGGAGCACCTCCGAGGGCGCCTCGGCGTCCGCGTGAACGGTCTCCCGACCCGGATTCCAAGCGAGCGATTCCCCGGTGGAGACACTCTCCTCGGCGATCTCAGATCCCCCCGAAGATCAGGTATACCACCGCTCCCGAGACGCCCAACCACAGGAGCACGTTGACCCCGAAAACGACCTTCCATGGAAGAGGCTGCCGCGTGAACTGGATCGGTTGGGCCTTCCCGATCAGCATGAACCAGGTGAGGGCGTGCCACACCACGAGGGCGAAGAGGACGAGGTTCAGATAGAGGACCGGCGGCGTCCGCAGCAGGTCCAGGAAAGCCGTGTATGCGGACTCCCCCTCCCGAAGTTGGATCAGCATGTTCAGGAGGACGAGACCGTACAGAGCGCACACGACGCCACCCGCCTCCCGCAGTTGGAACCCGAGGTAACGCCGGTTGCGGAGCCACCAACCCGGGCGACGTTTCCAGGGATACTCGCGGCCAGTCATCGGATCACCGCGAGGAGGCGCCCGGCATCAGAAGCCGCCGCATGTGTCGCATCGTCGCGAGGAATTTCAGGGTCTGGATGGCCGCCGCAGGATCCACATCCTTCGGGCAGACGACAGAACATTCGCCCACGAACGTGCACTCCCAGATCCCGGTCTTCGTGTTCAACCGCGCCAGACGGGCATCCGCCCCCTGGTCCCTCGTGTCGCGATTGTAGCGGAGGGCGAGGGCCGACGCCGCCGGTCCGACGAACTCCGGACTCGAGCCGAAGACCGGACAGGCCGCGTAGCACAACATGCAGTTGATGCACAGGCTCTGTTGCCGGTAGGCCTCCACGTCCTCCGGATATTGGACGTACTCCTTCGTCAGGTCTCCCCAGTCCTTCCGGACGATGTACGGCGTCACGGAGGCGAGCTTGTTCAGGAAGTCATCGAAGTCCACGACGAGATCCTTGAGGATCGGGAAGTTGGAGAGGGGTTCGACCGTGACCGCGCCCTTGTGCACGTCCCGGATGTACGTGCCGCACGTGAGCCGCGGTTGGCCGTTCACGTCGGCGCCGCAGGATCCGCAGATCCCCATGCGGCATGACCAGCGGAACGTGAGCGTCGGGTCCACATGGTCCTTGATGTAATTCAGGCCGTCCAGGACGACCATGTCGCTCCGATACGGGATCGTGTATTCCTGGAACGTGGGGCGTCCGCCGGACTCCGGCCGGTACCGCTTCACCCGAAAGACGACCTCGGATTCGACCATCCTAGTACTTCCTCTCCACGGGTTGCCACTTCGTGATCGTCACCGGGACGTAGTCGATCCGGGGCGGACCGTCCGTCTGGAACGCGAGCGTGTGCTTCAGGTAGTTCGCATCGTCCCGCTGCGGAAAATCGGTGCGGCTGTGCGCGCCTCGGGACTCGTGACGATTCCGCGCGCTGTGCGCGATCGTCATCGTGATGTCGAGCATGAAGTCGAGCTCGAGGACGGCCGTGAGCTCCGTGTTGAACACGCGATCCTTGTCCGCGAGTCCGACGGACGCGAAGCGGTCCCGCAGCTTCCCCAGCATGCCGCACGCATCCGAGAGGGCGGATTCCTCTCGGAAGATCCCCACATCGCGCTCCATGAGCTGCTGCATCTCGATGCGGATCCCCGCGACGGTCTCCTTGCCGCGCTCGCGGCCCAAGAGGCCGTCGAAGACGCGGGCCTCCTCCCTCTTCAGGGCCTCCCGCGCGGCGGCCCCGCGAGGGTAGGTCGACCTTCTCTTCGCGAACTCGACCGCGGCATGCCCGCAGGCGGCGCCGAAGACAAGGCACTCGCTCAGGCTGTTCGAGCCGAGCCGGTTCGCGCCGTTGATCGACACGCAGGCCGTCTCCCCGACGGCATACAGGCCTGGCAGGGTCGTCTCGCCCTTTAGGTTCGTCGACACGCCCCCCATGATGTAATGTTGCCCCGGTCGCACCGGGATCGGTTCGTGGACCGGGTCCAAGCCCATGTATTTCTCCGCGAGCTCGCGGACCATCGGGATTCGCTCATTGATCTTCTTCGCGCCGAGATGCCTCAGATCGAGTCCCAGGTACAGGCCGTATGGTCCTTCGAAGGCCCGACCCTCCTTCATCTCCTGGACCATCGCCCGCGAGAGGATGTCCCGCGGCCCGAGCTCCATCTTGCCGGGCAGATAGCGCTGCATGTAGCGCTCCCCGTCCTTGTTGATCAGGTAACCGCCCTCGCCGCGCGCGGCCTCCGTGATCAGGATGCCGGTGCCAGGGAGGCACGTGGGGTGGAACTGGACCATCTCCATGTCCTTCAGCGGAACGCCCGCGCGGTAGGCGAGCGCCATCCCGTCTCCGGTCTTGATGAAGCCGTTCGTCGTGAACTCGTACACGCGACCGCATCCGCCGGTCGCGAGGATCGTCGCCTTCCCCTGGATCGCCACCATGCTGCCGCCGCGCAGGTTCAGCGCGACCACGCCCGTGCACGCCCCCGCGTCGACGATGAGGCTCGTCACGAAGTATTCGTCGAACCGATGGATCCGGTCGTATTTCATGGACGTCTGAAAGAGCGTATGGAGGATGTGGAAGCCCACCTTGTCTGCGGCGTACACGGTCCGCTTCACGGACATGCCGCCGAACGCCCGTTGGCTCACCCGGCCGTCCTCGTCGCGGGACCACGGGCAGCCCCAGTGTTCCAGCCGGATGATCTCCTCCGGGCATCGGGCGACGAAGAACTCGACCGCGTCCTGGTCCGCGAGGAAGTCGGATCCTTTGATCGTGTCAAGCGCGTGGAGCTCGAAGGAGTCGTAATCGCGCAGGACCGCGGCCGTCCCGCCCTCCGCGGACACCGTGTGGCTGCGCATCGGATAGACCTTCGACACGAGGGCGATCGTCAGATCCGGGTCCGACTCGGCCGCGGCAATCGCAGCCCGAAGACCCGCCGCCCCTCCGCCGACCACGACGATGTCGAAGGAGGTCCGTTCCACGGACGCCGGAAATCCCGTGGACGAATAAGCTTTTGGAACGTGTGATGGGACGGATCCGAAAGGACCTTCCCGCTAAGGGAGAGGCGGCACGTACTCGATCAACAACGAGCCGAATCGAAGATCGAAAAGATACCGGATCCAGGTTTCTTTTGACGCGCGGAACGAGAGTACATAGTCGTCGACGGTACTCCATCGAAACCGCGATGTGAGTTGCGCCGTCACCGTTCCCTCCGGTCCCGCATCGAACGCAACCGTCCCCACCGTGTTTCGGAAGAAATCCGGAGGGGAATGGGTTCCGTGGGAAGAAGTCGTGACTTGCCCGTAGGCCGGAAGGTGCAGAATATCGGAAGCATCCAGGACGTCGCCGGGTCCCGGAGGCGTGACATTCGCGGCGGGGAGGACGATTCCAATCATCCGTTGCGGAGAGAGGGCGAACTCGACCTCGAGATAGGATGTCTGCGTCGGCCCGATCCCATCGGTGATTCGTCGGACGGTGTAGTCCATGCGCCAGGCCTGGTAGAGGACATCATGGATTCCCGCACCGCTGGCCCCGAAGACCTTTCCAGTCGAGTTGCATCCTCCGCTGCACGTCCCGGCGGGATAGTATGCGAATCCATCCGCCGTCGAACCGAGGGCGAATGCACCGAAATTCTGGTCCTCCGTCGTGGCATTGAGTACGAACCTGACCGGTATTGATAGATGGGCCAAGAGACTCCATTGGAACAGGTACGTCGTCGAAGGACCCGTCCGGGTCGACGCCACGGACCAGTTCGCGGAAGACTCTACCTGCGCGTTCGGAATCTTCGGCGCCGTGTACATGGTCATCAGAGGAACAGCCAAACTGGAGCGACCGTGGCCGACCGCGAGAACTTGTCTGGAGGAAACCGGGATCTTGGAATAGAGCAGAACGACCGCACTTCCCGATACGACTACCGCGAGCGTGACGATGATTGCGATCGTAACCACGAGGGCTCGCGATCGCGGAGTCCCGCCACGGCGCGGACCAATCGGGGCCGAGGCAGGTACAGACATGCGCCCTCCGCAGAGCGATTTCACGAGAGGCCTCGCACCGCCTTAAATTGCGTGTGTGCGGGTGCGGGTTCATCGTCCAAGGAGAGGATTCGATCGAATTCGGGACTCTCCCACCAGGAGATTATCGTCTCCCGCCCCGCGGTCAATGTCGCGCAAGCGGGCGCGGAACCCTCAAGTAGCGCGGTCTGTTTGAGCGCGCCTCATGGAGGTCGTCCGCGTCGAAGGCCTGGGGAAAACATACCCCGGCGGCACGAAGGCCCTCGAGGGCGTCTCCTTCTCGATCGACAAAGGCCAAATCTTCTGCCTGCTCGGCCGCAACGGCGCGGGGAAGACGACCCTCCTGCGGATCCTCGCGACCCAGCTCAAGCCGACCGCGGGTCGCGCGTTCGTCCTCGGCCACGATGTCCTCCAGGACCCGAAGGCCATCCGTCCGCACATCGCGGTCGTCCCCCAGGAAGCCCGGCCGCAGATGCTCCTTTCGCCGTACGACCACATCCTCTACTTCTGCATGATTCGCGGCCAGTCCCGTGGGGCGGCCCGCGAACGCACGCGCAAAGTCATGGATGATCTGGGCCTTTGGGAACACCGCGACAAGCTCGCCTCGGACCTGTCGGGGGGGCTCCGCCAACGTCTGATCATCGCCATGGCGCTCGTGGCGGACCCCGAGGTCTTGTTCCTCGACGAACCGACGATCGGGCTCGACCCGCTCGGCCGGCGTTCCGTCTGGCATATGCTGCGGGAGCTGACTCGGAAAGGCGCGACGATCCTCCTGACGACGCATTACCTCGATGAGGCCGAAATGCTCGCGGACGACTTGCTCATTGTGGACAAAGGCCGGACCGCGTTCCACGGAACCGTGGAAGAGGCGAAGGGAGACACCGGCGTGGGAATGCGGGTGATCGTCGAGCACCCGGCGGGGAACGGGACGGGCCCGCCCGAAGTGCTCGAGCCGCGGTCCGCGGAGGAAATCCTCGCGATCGTCGAGCGCGGTCTGCGCGAGAAACGGAAGGTGACCTTCAAACCGGCGAGCCTCGAGGAGGCCTTCATCAAGATCGTGGGGGGATCGATTGAAGTCGAGGATACGTGAAGCGCTGTACATCGGGCTGTTCGATGCCTTGCCTCTCCTCCGGGACCCCATGCTCCTCGTCGTGATCAGCCTGTTCTCCTTCCTGCCGGTGATCTTCATCTTCGTGTTCGCGACGGCGCCGGGCGCGGCCGTCCAATCCCTGGTCGGTGCGATCATCCTCACATTCGCGTTCACGGGACTCTTCGCGTCCCAAAGCGTGTACTTCAACAAGCAATGGTTTCGATTCCAGGACATGCTCGTCGCGTCCAGAGTGTCTCCGGCCTCCTACGCCGTCGGACTCTCGGTGAGCGGCCTCGTCGTCGCCCTCCCCGGGGTCCTCGTCGCGCTGGTCCTGGTGCTCTTGTCCGCGCCCGTTCCCGCCATCGGAGTCCTGGTCGCCCTCGCGACTGCTCTCCTGCTTTGGATCGGACTCGTCTTCGTGGGGTTCGCCATCGGCGCGACGACGAAGAACGCGCGGCGGGCGAACTCGATCCCTCAGGTCCTCAGCATCGCCCTGGGCTTCCTGCCCCCCGTATACTATCCGCTATCCACGTTGGATCGCTACCCGGTCGCCCAGGCCTTCGCGATGCTCATCCCGACGACCCACGCCGCACAACTCGCCAAGTATTACTTCGGCCTCATCGACATCCCGGTTTGGCAGGTGGCCCTCGGATGGGCGTACCTGCTCGGCTTCACGTGATACGCGGCGATGTACAGCAGGGCGGCGTAGAGCAGGAGGACGATGATCCCGAAGGTGCCGAAATGTCGGGTCCTCTCTCCGATCCCGGCGATCGCGATGGCGGCCGCCACGCATACGAGAATCGAACCGAACGCGATCCACAGGTACGGACCGGACACGAGCGTGTTCAGGAGTTCCGTCGCCTGGATGCCGGTGTACGATCCCGCGGGCAGTGCGGGTTGGTTCCCCGAAAGGGTGAACCACGTGACGTACGTCGACGGAAGCACGAGGCTCCCGAAGAGGCTCACGAGTAAGAGCGCGGCGCCGAGGGCGAGCAGACCTCGACCGGCTCCCGAGATTCTTCTCATGACGACCATGACGTGATGAAGTCCGGATTCCGTCAAATACCTTTTGGAACCCGGTGGCCGAAGGGCACCTGGTAACACCTTGGTCCGGGATCGGGTCGCAATCTGTGCGAGATTTGGGAACCATCGTGGAAAACGCGGATGACCACCCATCGTCTCGGCCCTCCCGAGGAAGACCTCAGGAGGTGAACACGAGTGAAGACAATGGTCGCCGTCGCGCTGATCGCCGTCCTGGCGGTCCTCGTGGCGGGGGCGTTCGCGGTGAACGCGGTGACGGCCTCCGGTTCCGTCGCATCGACGAATGCGTCGGGTACCGGATCGGTCACCGGCGCAGGAAATTCCACCGCGGGCCACACCTGCGACCGGACGAATGCGACCGCCGCGGCGAGCGGGTCCACCACCGGAGGTTGAGCCCAGGCCCATCGGCCTCCTCCCCACCGGGACAGGATGCTCCCACGCCTGTCCCCTTTTTCCGGGGTCGTCGGCAAGGTACAACTATCGCAAGGGTCTTGCCCGCGACGGTCGCGGTGGACAGCCTCGAACGAGTGCTATGGTGGCTGTTTCGGAGCAGCATCGGGGCGGCCACCCGAGCCCGGGTCCTGCTCGCGATCCGCGAGGAGCCGAGGAACGCCCAGCAGCTCGCGGGGGCCTTGGCCTTGGACTACAAGACCGTCCGGCATCATCTTCGCGTCCTCGGAAAGAACGGCCTCGTCACGACCGCGGGAGATCGGTACGGGCAGGTGTACTTCCTCTCTCCCTCCATGGAATCCCATTGGACCGTCTTCGAGATCATCGTGAAGGACATGAAAATCAGAGGTGATCGTCGTGCAGCCACGTGAGCGGAAATGGGGAATGAGCCCGGCGTTGTGGACCGCAGCCATGGTCGCGATCGGACTCGCGATCGGAATCGTTCTCGCCCTCGTTCCGCGCCCGGGACGGCCGGGACCGGGTCCCCGCATCGACCCCTTCGAGACGCTCGAAGACATCGATGTGATCGTGTCGACCGTCGGCCTCGCCCTCCTGTCCGCCCTCTTTGTGGTCTACGCGAAGACGTATGCCGACACGGGCGCGCGATCCGCCCTCGGCCTGATCTTCGTCCTTGCGGCCTTCCTCTTCGAAGGCGTGCTGACGTCCCCGATTCTGTTCGGGGCATTCGGCCACGCACTCGGCGAGCTCGGATCATTCCTCCTGGTGGCGCACGGGTTCCGGACGGCCGCGTTCACCGCGTTCCTGTATCTGAGCCTGCAGTGACCCGAGGCCGGCGGCCCCGCGATCGCGAGGCTACTCGGGGTGCGCCTCGACCTCGGCGAGCCACTTGCGGACCTCGTCGACGGCACCGGGGTCCTCGAGGGTCGTCGTGTCGCCAATCTCCTGACCCGACACGAGGGACCGGATCACACGGCGCATGATCTTCCCGCTCCGCGTCTTCGGGAGTTTCTCCGTAATATAGACGTCGTCCGGGACGGCAATGGCTCCAATGGCCTCCCGTACGTGTTTCTGCAGCTCCTTCTTGAGCTCGTCCGATCGCCCTTCCCCTTTCTTGAGGACCACGTAAGCGACGAGGGATTGCCCCTTGACCGGATGCGGCTTCCCGACCACCGCGGCCTCTGCCACCTTCCGATAGCTCACGAGGGCGGACTCCACCTCCATCGTCCCAATCCGGTGGCCCGCGACATTGATCACGTCGTCGATCCGTCCCATGAGCCAGAAGAACTGGTCCTCATCCATCCGCGCTCCGTCGCCCGTGAAGTACTTGCCGGGGACCTGGGACCAGTACACTTGCTTGTACCGTTCCGGGTCCTTGTACAACGTCTGTAGCATGGAGGGCCACGGCTTCCGGATCACGAGGTAGCCGCCTTTGTTCATCGGGACCGGAAGGCCCTTCTCGTCCACGACCTCCGCGTCGATCCCGGGGAAGGGTCGCGTCGCAGATCCCGGCTTGGTCGTGGTGACGCCCGGGAGCGGCGTGATGAGGATCATCCCGGTCTCCGTTTGCCACCACGTGTCCACGATCGGACACCGACCGCCGCCAATCGTCTTGCGGTACCACCGCCAGGCCTCCGGGTTGATCGGCTCCCCGACGGTCCCCAGGAGGCGCAGGCTCGAGAGGTCATGTCGCCTCGGGTACTCGTCGCCCCACCGCATGAACGCCCGGATCGCGGTGGGGGCCGTGTACAGAATCGTGATGTCGTACTCCTCGATCATACGCCAGAACCGATCGGGCTCGGGCCAGTCCGGGGCGCCTTCGTACATGAAGACGCTCGCGCCGTTCGCGAGGGGACCGTACACGATGTACGAATGGCCCGTGACCCATCCGATGTCCGCGGTGCACCAGAACAGGTCCTCGTCTTTCAGGTCGAAAACGTATTTCGTCGTCGTGGCGACGCCGACCAGATATCCTCCGGTCGAATGCTGGATCCCTTTCGGCTTTCCCGTCGTGCCCGACGTGTACAGGATGAACAACGGGTCCGTGGCGTCCATCGCTTCTGGCTCGCAGTCCGCGTCCGCCTTCGCCATCAGCTCGTGCCACCAATGGTCCCGACCTTCGCGCATCGAGACCTCGACGCCGGCCCGTTTGAAGACGACCACATGCCGGACCACGTCGAGATCCGCGATTGCCTCGTCCACGATCTTCTTCAGTGGGAGGACCGCTCCGCGACGATAGCCGCCATCCGCCGTCACAATCAGGCGAGACTCCGCGTCCTCCGCGCGGTCCCGAATCGCCCGGGCGCTGAACCCGCCGAAGATGACGCTGTGTACGGCCCCAATGCGGGCGCATGCGAGCAAGGCGACAGGAAGCTCGGGGATCATCGGCATGTAGATCGTCACGCGGTCGCCGCGCTTCACGCCGAGCCCCTTCAGCACGTTCGCGAATAGGTTCACCTCCCGCCACAGATCGTGGTAGGTGAGGACGCGGCGTTCCCCCGGCTCGCCTTCCCAGATGATCGCGGCCTTGTTCCGCCGAGGCCCCGCGAGGTGCCGGTCGAGGCAGTTCGCGGACATGTTCAGCTTCCCGCCCACGAACCATTTCGCGAAGGGCGGGTCCCACTCGAGGACCTTCGACCAGGGGGCCATCCAGGCAAGCTCCTTCGCCATCCGCGCCCAAAAGGCCTCGGGGTCCTTCGCCGCGTCGACCCGGAACGAGTCGCTCCGGAGCACGGCCGCCTTCCGGAAGGCCGCCGACGGCGGGTATTGTTCCTTCTCCTTCAGCAGGCTGTCAATGGTTCCACTGGAGACGACCACGCCCGGTCACCCGCGGCCCGACCCTTCTCCGGCCGACGTTTCCGGTAGCATCGTTTCAGGTAAAAGACGGTAGTGAATCACCCTGACGCATCGAG
>VBMN01000053.1 GCA_005878385.1 Methanobacteriota archaeon | reverse complement strand
TCGAGACCGGGTGGAGTTCGACCCCGAGCTCGCGGAGGACGCCATCGACCATGCGCCGAAGGTAGTTCTCCTTCTGGGCCCGCTCCGAGTCCTCGAGCAGCTCCAGGTTGCCCACGAGGATCTCCTTGAGGACGTCGAGGAGCTCGGATTCCTCTTCGATGAGCTTCGGTTCGATCGCCTCGTAGAAGTACTCATTCGCCATCGTATTGTACAGGATCCGGACGTACGCGTAGTTCTTCAAGATCGGTTGGATTTCGATCTCGTTCATGTTCTTCTGGACGATCTTCGGGATCGTCGTGATCTTCCCGAGGGTCGTCTCAACGACGCCGCTGACCTTCGGGGCCTTGACCTTGATGCCCCGGTCGCCAAGCAGACGGCCGAAGTACCGCTTCTTGATGGAATCGAGGGCGCCGAAGACGGCGGCCTTGCGGTTCGCCTCGAGGTTGTCGAGCATCTGTTTCGCCTCGTCGCGCTCCCGGTCCAGGTCCGCTACGCGGCTCGCGGTGGCGGCCTTCTTTCGACTCAGCTTCTCGATTTCCCCGGTATAATCCTTTCCTACGGACTGGGCCATTCGCTCACCTCAGATGATCAGGAACGCGAGGACGCAGATCACGAGCAGGATGAAGCTGTGTCGGAGTCCGTTCGCGATCTTTCCCGTGTCGAGGACGCCGGCCAGGATGCCGTCCCCGAGGCCGTGGACGATGACCGCGATGAAGAACGCGATCTTCACGTTGTACACGACCTCCGGCAGGTTGTTGGCCAAGGGACTCGCACCGGCGAGCGCGCCGCCCGCCCCCGTCTCCAAGGCCCCGCTCGCTTCCAGCATCTTCGGGAGGAAGGTCACGTTCAGGATCCAGATCGTCACGAGGAACACCATGAACGAGATGTAGATGACCGCGATGTACGTGGACATCGTGATCCGCCGCTCGTCCTCGGTGAGTTGGTTCTCCTTAGTGTCGTGGCTCACCATCGTCAGGACGTCGGCCACATCGCCGCCCGCGTCGGACGACTTTACGATGATGGCGACAACCCGCTCGACCATGGGTGTCTTGACGCGGGTCGCGAAGAGACGCAGGGCCTCCGTAGCAGGAACGCCCCAGGTGATCTGAGCCGCCATCTTCTTGATCTCGGGCGTCAGCTTGCCGTACCGGCCGCTGCTCGAGACCACGATGGCATCCGCGAGGGTCATCCCGAAACGCCCTGCTTCCGCGACGTCGCGCAGGAAGTCCGGGAGTCGTCGCTCGATCGCTTTGATCCCGCGTTGCTGCTTCGCCAAGAAGAAGCCATAGGGGCCGATGAATCCCATGATGGCGAACACGAGCCAGAAGAGAAACCGTTCGATCGGCCGCTGGTCCGCCCGGAGACCCAGGCTGACCGAGCCGATGAGGTTCAGGAATGCGATGAAGCCGAAGAGAGCGAACAAGCTTCCTCCGAACGCCATGATGAAGGGCTTGCGATCCGCCTTCTGGTAGAGCCGGACGCGGGCCTTTTCGAGCTCGACGTTCGTCATCTCAGCCGCCCTCCTGTTCCATGTTCCATATGACGAAGATGAAACCGAACTGGCTCAGGGGAATCATGAGGCCGACGACGACATAGAGGAGCAGGAGAATCGTGCCGGACGAACCCTTGCTGATGAGGGCCATGATCGCCATGATGACGACCAAGAATAGAGGGAAGGCGACGACGACGGTCACGAAGGACTCGGCGAGCATGCCGAGCGTCTCCATCTTCTTGCGCATCTCGAGGCGGTCTTCCTTCTCGAATTGCTCCGCCTTCACGAGGAAATACGGCTTCAGCTGACCGCCGCTCGTGGACGTGGTCACCACCCCTTGCAAGAAATCCTGGAACTTGCCGGACGGCGAGCGCTGCGAGGCCTTCCGGATCGCGGTCAAGATGTCGAGGCCGAGCAGCTCCGTGTCCCGGGTGATCCATTCCGCCTCGCGGGCGACTTCCCCGTAGACCGTCTGTTTCGAGAGTTCTTTGAAGATCACGTCCACGGGCACGTTGGCCGACGCCATGGCGGAGATGAACGACATCGCACCCGAGATCCGCTTGTCGATCCGGTGGCCGCGCTTCTTGGCCATGGAGGCGGGCTTCCCGTGGTACCCGACCGGCAGGCCGAAGAAGTACATGTACGAGAAGAAGATCGGCAGGGCCGCGACCAGGCCGAGGAGTATCAGCAGGGTCAGAATGGGAATTTGCAGGAAGAACAGGAAGAGGGCTGCGACGGACGCGGCGATCACCGCGCCGACGGCGGCGAACGTGGTGTTCATCCAGGCCACCGCGAGGTATTCTTCGGGGCGCAGTCTGATGTGCGCGCGAAGGAGGCTGTCCTCGAGCTCCGGGTCTTCTTTCCTGCGAGCCTGAACGAACTTCCCGAACATGCGCCACGCGACTTGCTGCTTCGGAGTCAGGCTCACGCTCACGGGCTTCGCGCCCTTCGGCAGTTTTACCATGTGCGGTGCCTTATCCGTCTGCTCCCCGGGTCGGAACCGCTTCGTCTTCGTGAGCGTCCCGCGCGTCTCGAGCTTCTCAAATGCGCTGCTACCCAACCGTCTCACCTCCGGCTTCGACGGCCTTCGGGAGTCCCTGCTCCGGCAGTCCCATCTCCTCGCGGACCCGCTTCGCGGTTTCGTCCGGGTACTGGTAATACTGCACAACGATCTTCGCGATCTCTCGGAAGTCCGTCATCTCTTTCTGGACCATGTACTTGACAATGTCGATTCGGCGGGCGAACTCCGCCTCCATCTCTTCGTGGGTCATGTTCTTCATTTCCATGATCTCGTCGAACAAGAACGAGTGCCCCTTGTAGACGAAGGTGTCCGTGGCGGCGTCCCATTCGTACACCGTGTTCGTGATCAGTTCGTTCGTCTCCGGTTCGAATCCGACGAGCTCGACGATTTGCTTGATGCGTCGCACGATCGAGTCTCCGATCCGGGCGTGCGTCTGGATGACCACGAAGTTCAGGGCCGTGAGCAGGATCCGCGGCGTGTTGATCGGCGGGTTCTCCAGCCGGTTGACCATGGACTTCACGGAGTCCGCATGCATCGTCGACATGGTCGGGTGGCCGGTCGCCATCGCTTGGAACATCGTGTACGTCTCCTTCCCGCGGACCTCTCCCACGACGATGTAATTGGGCCGTTGCCGCAGCGCGGCGCGTACGAGGTCATACATGTCGATCTCCCCGCCGGCCTTGCCATCGGCCCCGCGTTCGCCTACGCCGGACCGGGTCGTGCCCGGGATCCAGTTCTCGTGCGGCAGGTTGATCTCACGCGTGTCCTCGATGGAGACGATCTTCGCCCCGGGGCGGATGAACAATGCGGCGCTGTTCAGGGTGGCGGTCTTTCCGGAGGCGGTGCCCCCGCAGACCATCATCGACTTGCCGCTTTCGACGGCGACCCAGAGATAGGCGACCATTTCCGTGCTCGCGGTCCCGAACTTCACCAGTTCGACAGGTGTGAAGGGCTTCTCCTTGTAACGCCGGATCGTGAACGACGATCCTCGGGTCGTCACTTCGCGGCTGTACGTCGCCTGGACGCGGTGGCCTTCGACGGAAGTTCCGTCCAGGATCGGGTTCGCGACCGAGATCTGCTTCGCACAGCGCTGCCCGAGCAAGACGACGAACGAGTTGAGGGCATCGTCGTCGTCGAAGATGACATTCGTCTTGATGGACTCGTACTTCTGGTGGAAGACGAAGAGGGGAATGCTCGTCCCGTCGCAGGACACGTCTTCGATCCGGAGGTCGGCCATGAGGACGTCCACCGGCCCATAGCCGACGAAGTCCCGGATGATGTAGTAGACGATCTTATCCTTCGAAGCGGGCTCGAGACGGAGGCCGCGGGACTTGATGAACGAGTCGACCGCTTCCTCGATGTATTCTTTCTTGTCCTTCTCCGCCATCTTGTCCCACTCATACTCGAGGGTGCGGTTCAGCGAGTCCTTGATCATGTCCAGGAATTCCTTCTCCCGCGCGTCGAGGTGGGGCTCCCACACTTCGTAGATGTACTCCGATCGATCGTGGTCATAGAGGATGCGCGCGTACGTGAACGGCTCGCGGATTGCGAAGACCTCCATCTCCTCCATCGTGTCCTTGGCCAAGTTCGGGATGGCGGTCAGGTACGATCCTCGACTGCCCGACCATTCGGCCTTCTGTTGGACCGCACCCCGCGGCATCATCACCTTTCGCTTTCGTGGCATGATTCGTCCACCTCAGAACTGTACCTGCTGCGTTGCGTCTCCGATGCCGACCTGGACTTGGGAGTGCTGGAGGCGGATGTAGCTCATTCCCATGACGCCGGGATTGTTGTTCACCGCGAGGCGCACGATGTAGATGCCCGTCGTCGGGTTCAGGGTCCAACTGATCGTGTAGATCGTCGCGGCGCCGATTCTTGCGGCGAAGGTCTCCGAAAACGGGGTCCGCGTGTACAGGCCCCCGATTTTGAGCGTGTCCGCGAGCGTTTGGTTGAAGAAGCGGTACCAAGCGAGCCCATAGGCGGACGTGTGGTTCAGCCAGAGGACGGCGTTGGCCGGCATGCCTGTGTAGTCCTGGCGATCGAAGGCGAACAATTCCGTGCTCACCATCTCCGTCGTGGTGCCGGTCACGATCCCCTTTCCATAGAGGCTCACGAGGGCGAAGGAAATGTCAAGGGAGTTGTTGGCGACCAGCACCGAAAAGGTCGGGTGGACGCGGACGAACTGTCCGTCCGCCTGGTAGCGGATCACGGCCCCGTTCTCGTACACGATCCGTTGGGGCGTGTAGTAGCGGTTGGACGCCGTGAGCACGACCGCCCCGCTCGATGCGTCGGTGGCCTGCTTTCGGACTCCCTGGAGAATGTAATCGAACGCCACGGTGAACGCGCCCGCATCGGGACTCAATTCGAGGGTCCCCGGGGTCGGCGAGGAGAAGATCGGGACGCCGTCCACGCCGAGGTTCACGGCGGTCGCGGTCGTCACCGGGATGTGAAAGGTCCCTGCGTCCGCGGAGGCCTGGGCGGCGAGCATCTGGAGGTCGATGTCCCCTTTGATCCCACCGAACTGGCCGAGCGACAGGTTCATGTGGGACGCCTCGGAATCCTTCATCCAGATTGGCACATACTGGTTCACAATCACGCTGAGGAACGTGAGGAAGACGAGCAGGGCCATGATCGTGCCGACGGTCGAGGCGACGGCGCGCTCATCCGACCGAAAATCGCGGATCAGGACACGCATGTCGTCACCTGCAGAAAATCCTCCGTCTGCATTTTACACCGACCCATCCTGGATGACGCTATTTATATGTGTCGCGCTGAAAATCTACCCTTGAGAATGAGTCTTTTTCTCCATGTGAAAGCCCCTCGTTTCGTTGTCGATTTTCGGCCCGATTTTTCGATCCGAAACGGCCCGGGACCTACATCGCTTTCGGTCGATGTCGACGTGCCGCGGCGTACACGAGCGAGGCTTCGCCGGCGATGAACCGCCGCATGCCGTCGATGGACGCATACTCGTTCGGCGCGTGCGCGTGAGCGCCATGCCCGAGCCCGGTCGCGACCCACGGCAGATGCAGGTACTCGTCGAAGGCGAATGCCGGCATCGTCCCCCCGCTCGAGGGCCAGACTTCGGGCTCCTTGCCGTGGGCTTGGACCGCCTCGATCGCGGACCGAGCGATCCAGGAATCGGGGTCCGTCTTCGCGGGGCCGTACGGGCCGTGGACCTCGATGCGAAGATCGCCGAACCCCCGTTTCTCCAGGTGAGCGCGTAGCTTTCGGAGCGTTCCCTCGACCGTCATGTCCTTGACCAAGCGGATGTCCACCTTCGCGTAGGCCTCGTGCGGCAGGACCGTCTTCGTCCCTCCGTGATCCACGTACCCGGAGTGGATGCCGCAGATGTTCACGGTGGGTTCGTACAGGTAGCGGAGGAGGAGTTCTCGTTTCGGCAGATCGTACTTGAATTTCGCGACGCGGCCTTCCCGGAGCCATGCGCTTGGATCGAACTTCTTCGCGAGGCGGTTCACCATGACGATCTCCTGCTTGGTCGGCTTGCGGACTCCGTCCCAGATGCCATCGATCGCGGGCCGTTGATTGTCGTCCACGAGCGTGTCCAAGGCCTTCAGGAGCCGCCACACCGGCGAGGTGATCCAGACCGCATCGGAACTGTGGATCTCGCTCTCCATCGGTCCGCCGGCCGTGCGGTTCCCGCGGGACCAGATCGTGAGGTAGAGACATCCCTTGACGCCCAGGTAGACGGTCGGAACACCGCGAAGATCTTCGGAATAGTCGTTCGCGATAGCTCCGTCGGCCTTCAGTTCGCCGCGGTGCGTGCGGATGAATTCGATGAAGTTCGCGCTGCTGATCTCCTCCTCGCCCTCCGCGAGGATCTTCAGGTTCACGGGCATCTCGTCGACGTCTTGGATCGTCTTCCAGGTGAACAGATGGTTGGCGAGGGCGCCTTTGGAGTTCGTCGAGCCCCGGGCGACAATCGCCCTCCCGACGCCGGGGACCTCACGGATTTCGGCCGCGAACGGCGGTACCCTCCAGGCGTCCAGATCTCCGACGGGCTGGACGTCGTACATTTCGTATTCGATCAGGGTGACTGACGCACCTACGTCGAGCTCGCCGACGACGAGCGGATGCCCGCCCTTTTTCCACGTCCGCGTCTTGCATCCGATCTCCGTCATCATGTGACGAACCATCTCGGCGCAATCAGCGACGCCTTCGCCGGTCGCGCTCACGGACGGTTGGCGCAGTAGGGCTCGAGCCGACTCGAGAGCCTGGGGGAAGCGCGATTCGAGGGCTCGGTACACGGAGGCGGGGGCCGGTCGGTCCATCGACCGCGGGAGGGAAGCGGGGACGATAAGATTCACGGTTTCGGGGTGCCGCGCGAGTCGCCTCCGTGGCCCACGAAAAACTATTTCCCCCGAGGTCTCATGGGCCGCGCGAGCCGCGGTAACTCAGTTTGGGAGAGTGCGAGACTGAAGATCTCGAAGTCGCCGGTTCGAGCCCGGCCCGCGGCATGAATCTCCTTTCGTCCCCGCGCCTCAGCTCGCGCCCATTCTCTTCAAGACCGTGAGGGCCGTCGTCGTGATCCATCGGCTTGGGCGCCCGGCCACCTCCAACCCAAGTGGGTAGAACGCTCCCCGGAACTGGTAGGCGGGATCCTCCGTGTCCGGGTGCAATGCATCCATGTTCCAACTTCCGTCGCGGTTGCGCATCTGGATGAGCCGGTCGAGGGCCGGCTTGATTCGCGGATCGCCCCCGCGCCCGAGGGCCGTGAGCACGTCGAGGCCGACAAGCAGGTCGTAGTAATAGTGGACGGGGTAGTGGAGGCGGAACCAGGGAGGGTATGCCGAGGCGCCTTCGCGGAACAGTCGTCGCTCAAGATAGAATTCGGCGCCCCGCTCGATCGCTCGAACGATATCGGGGGTACGCGAGGCGGTCGGAAGCACCGCGAACCCGGCGAGGGCCTCCCAGCAATCGAGCGTCCCAGTGCTGGAGCGAAAGCAATGCCACCCGCCATCCTTCTTCTGATGCCGCACGAGCCAATCGATCGAGGGCTTGAGGTGAGGGTCCCTCAGGTAACCAAACCGGGCGAGCATCCGGACCGCATTCCCTGTGAAGCACACCTCGCTGCGGTCGCCCCCGAGATCGCCCGTGCGCGAGAACCGGCGGATGAACAGGCCCACGGCCCGGGCGACTCGAGAGTTCTTCTTCGTGAGCCCAAGGTCGGAGAGGACGAGGAGCCGCCAATTCGTCGCGACGTACTTTGGGCGGTACAACTCGCGAGCGGAATTGCCGGGGGTGACCCAGTGGCCCTCCGGATGCTGGCCGTTGAGAATCTGGGCGGCCCATCCGCGCCTCCCGACTTCCTTCTGCGCTCGGACGACGGCCGGATCGTCGGTCGGGCGATCGAGGATGTCCCGCAACACGCGCAGACGAACGCTCGGGTCCGAGTCCTTCGCTAGGAGCCAATCGCGGAGCCCGCGAGGCAGGTCCAACGGCTACCGAAACCGCTCGACGTATATATGATTCGACAACGTCGGACGAAGGCAGCGCAGCTCCGGTCGCCGATGCGATAGAGTCATATGGCCCGAAGCTTTTCGACGCGCGTCCCGCCTTAGCTCAGCCTGGTCAGAGCGGGTGACTGTAGAGTGCTCCCGTGCACACCGCGTGCGCGGTGCCCGCTGCCATCATCAGGCCGCCGGTTCAAATCCGGCAGGCGGGATTCTTTCTCACTGGCGTGAGGCGCCTCAGGTGGAACTTGATTAGCTGCGGACGCCATGCGCGATCCGGTGAGGCGGTGGACAAGAAGGCGAAGAAGAAGATCCTGCAGATGATCCCGTATGGAGCCTACGTGGTGGGAACGAAGACCAAGCAGGGCACGGACCACTTGATGTTCGGAACCTGGTTGATGCAGACATCGTTCAAGCCTCCGTTGGTTGCATTCGCACTCTCCGAGGACAGCCGCACTCTTGCGAACGTACGTGAATCGAAATCGTTCGCGGTCTCGTTCCTGGCGGACGGCATGTACGGGGTCGCCGAGGGAATCGTCGACGGCTCATTCAAAAATGTGAAGACCGAGCGCACGCCGTCTGGGCTTCCAGTCGTCGCCGGCGCCGCGGGATGGATCGATTGCCGCGTACTCGAGATCTCGGAGAAGGGAGATCATCGCATCGCGCTCGCGGAAGTCGTCGAGGTCGCGAGCGGTCCTGGGAAACTGATGCCCCTGGACGCGTTGAAGTGGCACTACGGCGGCTGATCGGCCTCCCTCGCGCGAAGACATGGATGCGCCATCTTCATGAATCTCGTCGGATTCCCGGGGGCCATGGCCGGATTCCCGAACATCATCCGCAGCCTCCCGGAAGCAGACCATCCGTTTCGCGACATCGCGCTCTGGCTCCTGCGCGGTCCGACCGCCTCCTTGATTTTCGTCGAGGCTTCCGCCGACTCCGTCGTACCGGAGCATTCGCACGGAGCGCAGTGGGGCGTCGTCGTGTCGGGGGACCTCGTATTGACCATCGCCGGCAAGACGCGGACCTACCATGCGGGTGAGGAATATTTCATTCGCGCGGGGGTGCCTCACGCCGCGAAGCTCCGAGCCGGTGTGCGCGTGATCGATTTCTTCGACGACCCGAATCGATATCGGCCGAAGGCGCACTGATCCGTCGGCCCATCCTTTGGGCTGCCTGGCACCGCGGATCAAAACAGTGCCGTCTGTGCTCGAGCGATCTGCGCACTCACCGAATCGATGTAGTCCCGCATGCGGGCGAGGATCGTCCGGACCCGGATCACTCCCAACACCTTCGAGTCCTTCACCACGAGGACGCGCCGGGTTCCTTCGTCCGCCATGAGCTGTGCGACGCGGTCAATCCCTTCGTTCGGATCGACGGACACGAGCCTCGTGCTCATGATGTCGCCGAGCGGGACCCTGTCGGGGTCGCGTCCTTCCGCCACGACCTTCGCAAGTACATCCCATTCCGTCACGATGCCCACGGGTCCCTTTGCGGGCGACGTGATGATGACAAAGCCTTGGTGCTCCCTCGCCATCTGCTTCGCGGCATCGAACACGGAGGTGCCCGGCGGGAGGGAGAGGAACTCCGTCTCCACGATGTCCTTCGCGTAGAGGACCATCTGTCTGAAGGAACGTCGAGCACGGTCTTAGCCTTTGCTCGCCTCAAGGCCTCCTGTGAACCGGCGTCGAGGACACCGATGAACGCAGAGCCGCTGCAATTTCGCGCGTCGCGAGTTTGTCAAATCGGGTGCGTGACCAAATCTATTAATACGGTTCGGGGCCTTGATTGACCGTCAGACAAAGGTCCGACCTGACCTTGCTGGGATGGGCATGGGATTACTCCGATGGCTTCTCTGGCCGCGTCGCCCGAAAGACGATCGGGACGAGCCGCCGTCGAGGCGATCTCGCGGTAAACCCAGGCCCAGGGCGCACCATCCGGGCGTGTATCGGATCGAGGTCGACAACGAGGCCGGGCGGTTCCACAGCGATGGCGCGCCGTTCTCGTTCTGGTCGTCCTCGCGGGTCATCCTGATCCTCTCGTTCCTGCTCTGGTGGATCCAGCCCGCGGGCCCTATGATCGCGGGCTACGTCGGCGGCCGACGCGCGGGCTCGCCGATCAAGGCCGTCATCGCGGCCCTCATGCCGGTCTTCGCCATCTACATCGCGAACATCACCTACGCGCACAACTTCGCCTCGCACCAGATTGACTTTGTCGCGACCTTGCCGATGGTCGTGAGCGACGCGGCCGCGAGCATCCTGCCGTTCCTGCTCCCGTACAAGGAGTTCATGGTGCAGTATATGCAGGGCTTCGCTCAGGCCCTCACCACGACGTTCGGCATGGGGACGAACGGCTACCTGATGGTCGTGATCTTCGCGTACATCGGAGGGCTGATCGCGGAACAGACCCGGCGCGAGCTGGGCTCCCGGTCCGGATCCGGGTCCTCGGTGGGCGTGAACCTGGTCCAGCCGCTCCTCGGCGCCCGGCCCTACGTCGATGACGAGGAAGAAGCCTACGAAGAGGACGAAGAGATCCACCGGTCCCGCCGACCGACCCGCGCCCGATCCCGAGGCCATCCCATCGTCGTCGCGAGCGGACACCGACGTCGGGGCCGCGACCGCGGAGACCATTTCGATTCATTCCGCAAACTCTCGGCCGACACGGACGACGTCCGAGGTCGCCGTTCGGCGCGAGCCCATCGCCGCGAATCGGACGACGATTCCGAGGATGAGGAGGCGGACGAGTTCGTCGCGACGCGGACGCACCGGATTTCCCGCGTCCGCGAGGAGGAAGAGAGCCCCCGCGTGCACCACCGGGCCGCCCACGCGCGCGAGGAATCCAAGGACGACGAGGAAGAAGAACGCACAGAAGCCCCCGCGCGACACTCTCCGGTCCGCAGCCAGGCCGAGGAACGAGCGATCCAGCGGTTTGTCGAGCGTGCCCTCCGGAATTACGATCACGCGAAGCTCTGACGTTCCACACAACCTTTTTATCGCACGCTCCTTTCGTCTCTCCAAGGGCTTCATGTTCTGTCCGAAGTGCAGCTCCCTCATGTTTCCAGTGCAAGGCAAGTTGCACTGTAATTCGTGCGGGTACGAGCGCTCGTTTTCCGGGAAGGACTCGACGACGGCGAAAGTCGCGCGATCGGGGAAAGAGAAACCCGCCGAGACCCTCGTCCTCGATGAGATCACGGAGACGCTGCCGAAGACGCGGGTCGAATGCCCCAAGTGCGGACACTACGAGGCCTACTGGGTGATGCGGCAGACTCGGGCCGCGGACGAACCGACGACGCGCATCTACCGATGCGTGAAGTGTCAACACACCTGGCGGGAATACTGAGTCCGACGACAAACCCCGGGAACCTTTATAACAGGTGACCGGATTTCCGAGGGAATTCTGGGGGAGCGAGGATTGTTCGAGGGGAAGGTGAAAGCGGATGTCCTCAAGGAGGTCGTCGACGTCGTGTCGACCCTCGTCGATGAGGCGAAGTTCAACGTGGGGAAGGACTCCATTACGGTGAAGGCCGTCGACCCCGCCCATGTGGCGATGGTGGACCTCACCCTCGACCGCGGCGCCTTCGAGGCCTACAAGGCGGACGAGGGAGAGATCGGGATCGACATGGACAAGATGAAGGAGATCCTCCGCCTGGCGAAAGGGGGCGAGACGATCTCCCTCAGCCATGACGAGGACAAGAACCGTCTCGTCGTCACGGTGGGGAACACGACGCGCCGGATGGCTCTCGTCGACACGGCCGGGATGAGCGATCCGAAGGTCCCGAGCTTGAACCTGCCCGCGAAGCTCGTCGTCCGGACGGACGAGCTACGGCAGGCGATCCGGGCGTCGGAGAGCATCAGCGACCACATCGCCCTGAAGGCGTCCCCGGACGGCTTCGAGATCGTCTCGGAGGGCGATGCGGACAACGTGTCGCACATGGTGCCAAAGGACTTGCTCGACGAACTGCAAGCCAAGGAGGCGGTCCGGTCGCTCTTCCCGCTCGACTACTTTTCAAACATGGTGAAAGCGATCAGCTCCGCACCCACCGTGACCCTCTATCTCGGGTCCGACTATCCCGTGAAGATCGAGTTCAAGATCGCGGGCGGGAAGGGCGAGGTGCGCTATCTTTTGGCTCCGCGAATTGAGAGCGACGGATAGGCCGAGCACAGCCGTGGCCAGCATACCGGGCGCTCGCCCATCAGGAGGACTACATGGTCGTGCCATCGGCCGTCATTGAACTGTGCGCCGCGTAGTATGCCTTTCGGTCAGACGCCAAACGCAAGTCGCAGTGCTCCATACACGGCCATCCCGACGGCTGCAGATGCAGGGATCGTGATAATCCAAGCCCAGAAAATCCTCCGTGCGACACCCCAGCGCACGGCGGACAGGCGTTTCGTCGCGCCGACGCCCATGATCGCCGAGGCGATCACGTGAGTCGTGCTCACGGGGATTCCCGCCAACGCACTGCTCGCTAAGGCGATGCCTCCCCCGGTCTCGGCAGAGAAGCCTTGCCACGGTCGGAGGTGGGTCACCCGCTGAGACATTGTGCGGACGATGCGCCAGCCGCCGAAGAACGTCCCGAGCGAGATGGAGGCGTGAGCACCGACGATGACCCAAAACGGTATCTGGAACGCACCCGAAGGGGGACCCCAGGGGGGTCCGATCGCGGCGACGACAAGGATGAGTGTGATGATCCCCATCCCTTTCTGAGCGTCGTTCGTCCCGTGTGTCACGCTGTAGAAGAAGCTCGAGACGAGTTGAAGGCGCTTGAACTCGTGGTTCACCTTCGTGGGGGTGTGTCGGCGGAACAGGCGAATGACCACGAGCGCGAGGCCGAACGCGAAGACGAGCCCGACGAGCGGCGCGGCGACCATGTAGACGACGATTTGGACGAGCCCCTTTAGGAGGATCTTTCCGAGGATCACGGCGGGGAGGAGTCCGGTGAGAAGACCGGCCAGGAGGAGCGTCCCGGGCGTCGGCCGGTCCCTCCGGATGATGACGCTGTATGCAAAGAACGATGCGGCGCCGAGGACGAACGCCATGCCCGTCACGAAGACGAAGAGGAGCATGTTCGTGGCACTGGGGAGGAGAATCGACCCCGGTCCCGCAGCGAGGGCGGACGCGCCGACGAGGCCGCCGATCAGCGCGTGACTGCTCGAGGTCGGGAGACCCCAGAGCCACGTGATCAGGTCCCAGGCGATCGCGCCGGCCACGCCCCCCATGATGATGGCCATCGAATGGAAGAGAGCGGCATCGCTCAGCGGCAGCGCATTGACCCCGAGGACATTCGTGTCGATGATCCCCTTGCCGATCGTCTCCGCGATCGCATTCGTGATGAAGACCATCCCGACGAAGTTCCCGACCGCGGCCATGGCCACCGCCTTTGTCGGCGTGAGGACCTTCGTCGCGACGATCGTCGCGATCGCGTTCGCCGCATCGTGAAACCCGTTGAAGAAGTCGAACGAGAAGACGATCAGGATCGCGACGATGATCATCGAGAAAGGATTCGCCATGCCGACTCCGGACCTCCGCGCGTCCCTCCGCTTCGCAGCGAGAGACCTCCGACGCCTTCACTGATTCTTCGCTACGATGTCGCTCAGGACGTTGGCGACGTCCTCGCAGTGATCCGTGGCCTGCTCGAGGACTTCCGTGATCTCCTTGAACTTGATGATCGTCACGGGATCCTTCTCTCGGAAGAGGGCCGCGACGGCGCTGTTCATGAGGTCGTCGGCGACGTTCTCGAGGCGGTGGACCTCGATGGCGATCGGCTCGACCCCATCGGCCTGCTTCATGTTGCGGATCATCCCGACCGCGCTCTGCAGGAGTCGCGTCCCGTCCTTGATCACATCTCCGAGCTGCACCATCGCCTCGGTCGGACGATCAATCTCATAGAGGCCAATCCGGCTTGAGGCCGCCTCGATCATGTCGAGGACGTTGTCGAGCTCGCTCGCGAGGGACTGGATGTCCTCCCGGTCGATTGGCGTGATGAACGTCTTGTTCAGCTCCTCGAACACTCGGTGGACGATCTCGTCACCGTGGTGCTCCGTATCCTTGATCCGCCGGCACTTCATCGGCACGTCGCGGAAGTCGTGCAGCAAATCCACCAGGGCGATCGCACCTTCGTCGACTGTCGCGGCGAGCTTCTCGAGGAGGTCGAAAAACTGGCGCTCCTGCGGAATAATCCATCCTTTCAATCCCATGGTCCCTCACTCCCCGTTTGACGCGTTAGTCCTAGTACATCATTAAGGTGTCGTATCGGGGCGGTGCGTCACCCCTCGTCGAGGCCCACGCCGGAGGCCTCGAGCTGCGCCAAGAGCTGCTTGCGCATTTTCCGATTTCCCGCGAACCCCTTGATCGCCTTGCGGGACGTCTCATAGTTGCGAAGGAGTTCCTTCACGTCGCGTGGTGCCACGCCGGCCCCACGAGCAATCCTCTGAACGCGGGAAGACTTCACCGTCTTGGGGTCCTTCATCTCGTCGTCCGTCATCGAATCCATGATGATCTTGAAACGTCGCAGGCGCGCCTGCGTGTCCTCCATGTCGGAGTCCTTCATCTTGCCCCCGACGCCCGGGATCATGGCCGCGAGCTTCCGCATCGGGCCCATGTCCGTGAGCATCTCGATCTGTTCGTACATCTCGTGGAGGGTGAACTTCCCCGCCATGATCTTCTTGGTCAGGGCCTCCGCCTTCTGCGCGTCGATCGCTTCTTGCGCTCGTTCGAGTAGGGTTTCGAGGTCCCCCATGCCCAGGAGGCGGGAGATGAACCGCGGCGGCTCGAACTTCTCCAGGTCGTCGATCTTCTCTCCGACGCCGATGAAGACGATAGGCGCCTTCACCTCGGCCACGGCGGACAAAGCCCCGCCACCCTTCGCGGTGCCATCAAGCTTGGTCACAATGACACCCGTGATGCCAACCGCGTCGTGGAACGCCTTCGCCTGCGGCCCCGCCTGCTGACCCACCGTCGCATCGATCACGAGAAGGCGCTCGTCGGCCTGCACCGCCTTGGCGACTGACTCGATCTCCTTGATCAGGTCCGGCTCGAGCGCGTGCCGTCCGGAGGAATCGACGATGATCACGTCAATCGCTTCCAGCGCCTTCACACCGGCCTTCGCGATCTTCGTCGCGTCCTTCGCGGTCGGATCGCCGTAGAAGGTGGCGTTGATTTGTTCCGCGAGCTGCTTCAGTTGGTCGTATGCGGCGGGGCGATGAACGTCCGCGGCAATGAGGCCGACGGACAGCCCCTTC
This sequence comes from Methanobacteriota archaeon, assembly GCA_005878385.1. GTDB lineage: Archaea > Thermoplasmatota > Thermoplasmata > RBG-16-68-12 > RBG-16-68-12 > RBG-16-68-12. The sequence goes on along the minus strand of VBMN01000053.1, from coordinate 3,814 downwards.
TTCTGGAAGAACTTCGCCAGTTTTCCCGCCGTCGTCGTCTTTCCTTGGCCATACAACCCAACGAGCAGGATCCGCTGCTTCTGGATGGGGATGTCGCGGCTCGTACCGAGGATCTTGACCAGTTCCTCGTAGATGATGCGGACGACGTGCTCACGGGGACTCATGCCGGGCGGCGGCTTGTCCTCCAGGGCCCTTCGTTGAAGTTCCCGCGTGATCGAGAGAGCGAGCTGGACGTTCGCGTCCGCCTGGATCAGGGCCCGTTGGATGTCTCGAACGATTTCTTTGATGAGGGACTCGTCCACGTAGCTCGCACCGGCGATCTTCCGGAGGGCCTCCCGAAGCGAGTCACCGAGCTTTTCAAGGACCATGCGATCCTACCAAACGGGGAATCCCCTTTAAGTTTGAGCACTGGAAATCGAACAGAGGCACTCAGCGACGGAGAAACAGGAAGAGCGCCGTGAAGAAAGTCGCCACCGTAATAAGCGCGAGAAACGCCACGATAGTTTCTAGACGGTCGCTGATCTTCGCAAGATGGTAGAGCTCATATTGCCGGAAGGGATCGAGCCCCGCGGGTGGCGCAGGCGGCCCCGCGGCCGCGCCTCCCTCCCGTGGCGGCGGTTGCGGGTTCAAGAGGACCCGTTCCGAAACGGGGGCGATCCTACTTAACATTTCAGAGATTTTGCAACGAGGTGGTTGGTCCCTGACGCCTCTTCAAGGATGGTGACGGGAGCGAGACAACGGCTGTGCTCACACCTGCGATCGAATTAAAAAGGGAAGGGAGGGCTAGCCTTGTCAGAAGGGATGGGATGCACTCTAACGAACTAGCCCAAAATTCCCCCGACGTTGTATTCGTAATACGATATTTAAGGATTTGTAAAGGTGGCGGCTAGAATGGAGGTCGAACCGACGACCCTGCTGGCAGTGACAAAACCGGGGGTCGGAGGGGCCCGGCGCGGTCACAGGTACCCGGACTTTTGGAGGGTCATGAGGTCGTCCGTCGAGAGCTTCTCGCCTTTCTTGAACCGCTCGAAAATCTGCTCTGCCTCGCGTTTCGCATCGACCTCTTCCGCCGCCGCTTCGGGGACCCCGCGGCTCTTCATCCAGATCCCGTGGATGATCTTGTCGTAGTCGTGGACCTGGCGGATCCGCTCGATGTGCTTCCGATGCTCTTCGTCGGCGAGCATCTTCGTCTTGATGAATTCCTCCTGGGCGCGATCCGCTTCCCGCCGGAGTCCGTCGCTCTGCTCGTACAGGGTCGTCATCTGATCGTGTTCCGACTGCGCCTTTTCAGCGAGCTCCGACACGCGCCGATGGGCGTCCTCGGCCTGGTCCCGGGCCGCCTTCAGCTCGTCCTTCACCTTCTTGACGTCCTCGTTTTCCTCGAGGGCCCGTTCCAGCTTCTTCACCTCGGCCTGCAGCCGCTGGATCTCCTCGATGAGGGCGCGCTCCTTGTCCACGCTCAGAACCGAGGTCATCTGCTTGAACTCGAGCCGCTTCAACTCCTGCTGGAGCTTCCCGAGCGGCACCGCCCCGCGCGGGAGCTTTCGCCGCTTCAGCTCGTTCAGTTGTTCCATGAGATCATTCACGAGCCGATTGAACTTGTCGCGCTCTTCCTTCGCGACCCGCACCTGCGCATTCAGTTCGTCCCGCTGGATCCGGTGCTGGGTCGCCGTGTCGACGAGGGCCCGCACCTGCGCGTTCAGCGAATCCCGCTTCTCGACCCATTCGCGCGTCTTGTCGTTCAGCTCGTCCCGGCGTCGGCGGTGCCGTTCCGCTTCTTGGTTTTCTCGCTCCCGCTTCAGCTGCAACTCATCCAGCAAGGAAACCCTCTCGCCTCGGGCTGGTAGGAGATTGCGTAGAAGAGATTGCCATATAAAACTTCCCGCACCCGGGAGGAAATCCCGGGAGGACCGCCCCCGATAACGGTGTCGCAACCTCAAATAGCGGCAATCGAATCTATGACGTGGTTCCTTGGGTTTCCCCGCCTCGCGGTCCTGTCCTCGGTGCGCGTCCCGCGGCACATCCGTCGTGGAATCGCATGGCCTCTCGCGGAGAGCCCCGAAGGGATATGCGTGACCGCCTTCGAGCGCCCTGACACCGCGGTGATCGTCCGCCAGCGGCTTCTGGAAAACGCGGAGGACATCGACGCTCTGTTCGTCCTGGCCGCCCTCCACGCCAACGACGGCGATGTGGCGGAAGGGATCACGGTCCTGAATCACGTGCTGCGCCTCGACCCGGCGTATCCGGGCGCCTGGCGCTTCAAGGCGACGTTGCACCGGATGCGCGGGGAGAACGACGCGGAACGATCCGCCTGGCAGAGGGCGGAGGCCGTGGAACCATGAGCGCCCCGGTACCGGTCCGGTTGAAGATCTGCATGGCGGGGGACGCGACCGTCGGCAAGACGTCCCTCATCCGCCGTTCCGTCCTCGACGAATACGACGACCGATACATCGCGACGTTGGGGACGAAGATCACGAAGAAGGTCATGTCCGTCCAGGACCCGAAGGGCGCGGGGCTCGTGACCGTTCACGCGATCCTCTGGGACATCATGGGAACGCCCACGTTGCGGGACCTGCTCAAGGAGGCGTACTACCATGGGGCCGAAGGGATCTTCGCGGTCGCGGACCACACGCGGAAGGAGACTCTCGCGGCCCTCGACGCATGGGCCCGTTCGATCCGGTCCGTCGCGGGGGACATCCCGACGCTGGGCCTGGTGAACAAGCAGGACCTCGACCCGGATCCGCGGTTCGCCCCGGGCGAGATCGAGGCGTTCTTCGAGAAACGCGGATGGCCCTGGCTCTACACGAGCGCGAAGACGGGCGCCGGCGTCGAAGAGGGCTTCGGGCGGCTCGTCGAAACGATCCTGGCGGACCGCCCTTCACTCAAGCCAGATGCCAGCGGCGATGGGCCTCGGCGCCCGTCGTGAAACAATACTGGACCGTGTTGAATTCCGTGCGCATGGCCGCGACATCGGCGGCGATCGTGTCCGCGGCCTCGTCCTTCACCACGATCCGGGCGAACAGGTCTGCGACCTCTCGCATCTGGGGTTCTTTCATGCCGAGACGGGTGAGTTCCTGCGTCCCGAGGCGGATTCCGGACGGCTTCACCGGAGACGTGTCCCACGGAAGGAGATTCTTGTTCGTGATGATGTTCGCCTTCTCCAGATCCTTCGCGACCTTCGCGCCGCCACCGAAGGCCGCGACGTCGAGCGCGATCGCATGGCTCTCCGTGAAACCATGCTTCTCCGCGAGGACCTTGATCCCGCGTTCGTGGAGCGCCTGTGCGAGGGCCTTCGCGTTCCGGACGATCTGGGCCGCGTAGTCGCGGCCGAACGCGAGGAACTCCGCGAGCGTGATCCCGAGCGCCGCCATCGCATGCAGATGATGGTTCGACACGACCCCAGGGAAGACGGCTCGCTGGAGGCGCTTGACGAACTTCTCGTCCTCGGAATCGGAAAGCAGGATGCCGTGCTGCGGTCCCGGGAGCGTCTTGTGCGTCGAGCCCGTCAGGACGTCCGCGCCCTCATGGAGAGGGTCCTGGAACTTCCCGCCGGCGATCAGGCCCATCACATGCGCCCCGTCGTACCAGACGTGGCAGCCGGCGTCCTGGAACGCATCGTGCAGCTCGCGGAGCGGCGTCGGGAAGAGGAAGACGCTCTGCCCGAAGGCCGCCACCTTCGGCTTCACGAGCCGGATCAGTTTCGCCGTCTCGTCCACGTCGATGTTCATCCGGTCCACGTCGAACGGATAGTTCACGTTGTTCACGCCGCGCAAGCCCGCGGCCCCGAACCTCGCGGAGCTGATGTGGGCGCCAT
>VBMN01000031.1 GCA_005878385.1 Methanobacteriota archaeon | reverse complement strand
CGTGTCCGATCCCGGAGTTCCCGCGAAGGCCGAGGAGGTCCTCTTTCGTGAAGACCTCGTGGACGAGCCCCATCCCGCGTTTCGCCTTCAGGCCTCCATCGAACACCGCCAGACCGGCGGACTCCTGGCCGCGGTGCTGAAGGATCCTCAGACCATAGTAGAGGTCGGAGGTGACGGGCGAGGTTCCCGTGCATCCGATGATGCCACATTTTTCCTTTGGACGAAGGTCGGAGTACTCCGACGTCCCTGGGTCGCGGGCCATGCTCAATGCCTCTTCGCCCAGGTAAAATTCCGAATTCGTTTTGTGCGACCGAAGCCGCAAGAAGCACAATACTTCTTCTGCTTGTGATAGGCCCGTTGCCCGCAGCGGCGGCACCGGATGTGGACGCTCTTTCTGCCCATCTTGCCGAGCGATGCGGTCCCCTTGGTCACGGCGGCCACCTACGTCATGGGGAGATGTAGATCACGTTGTCCCCGCGAACGATCGCGAGGTCCATCTTGCGCTGGGACTGGTTGTCCTGTGTCTCCTCAGCGCTCCGGAGGACGAGGTTCATGTGCGGGTCGAATCCTTCGAGGATTCCGCGGTACCCACGCCCGCCTTTCAGCTCAACCATCACATTCGAATTGATCCGCTGGTTGAGGAGAGAAAGCGGCTTAATCATGTGACCACGCCGCAGCCATGGAGGCGGCGTACTTAAAGGTTTACGGGTGCGCACTGAGATCTCCGTCTCTTGCCTACGGTGACTCAGGGAGCAAGCATTGAAATCCGAGGTTTCGACACTAAGACATCACGGACGGCTAGACTCGTCGAGAGGCGGGCGGGAAACCCGAAACGTCCTTGACCCGGACGCCGTTTGCCGCCGTCATGGAGGAAGCCCCGGTCCCAGGTTCGCGCGTGCGAGCGACGACGAAACACGGCACCTTGACCGTCGACGAGATCGCGGCGATGCAGCCGGGGATGGCTCGTCTCATGGATGAGCTGAGCCGGCGGTATTGGGTGCTGTACTACGCCGCGAAGGAAGGAAACTGGGAGCTCGCGTCATACATGGAACGGGAATCGGAGAAAATCCTCAAAACGGCCTCCGCGGCCCGGCCGAAATATCGGGATGACATCGCGTCCTTCGTCCGCGAACGGCTCGGTCCGATTGCGCAGGCGATCGATGCGAAGGACTGGCGCTCCTTCGACTCGGCGTACCATCGGGGCATCGACGACTCAAACTTGTACCACGACAAATACAACAAGCGATTCATCCGATTCCGCCTGCCGGACCATCCGCCGGAGTGGTTCGACTTCAGGGCGCGATAGGTTTTTGCTTCCGCGCCCCGTGCCGCGCCCGGGATTCCGATGGACTACGTCGTCTTGGGCCGTGGCGGCCCGAAGGTCTCCGCGATCGGACTCGGCATGTGGCAGGCAGGCGGCAAGGCCTGGGGGTCCGACGTGCGGGACGCGGATTGCCGGAAGGCGATGGAACGTGCCGTCGAGCTCGGCATCAACCTGGTCGATACGGCCGAAGCGTATGGGGACGGCCACTCCGAGACGGTCATGAGCCGGGCAATCAAGAACGTGGGCCGCGACAACGTCTTCGTCGCGACGAAGGTTGGCGGTTGGCACCTGCGGCCGGACGATGTCCAGAAGGCGTGCACGGCGAGCATCAAACGCCTCGGCGTCCGCGAGATCGACCTCTACCAGGTGCACTGGCCGGATCCGTGGGGCCAGGTCCCGCTCCGAGAGACGATGAAGGCGCTGGAGGCCTTGCAGAGGGCCGGCAAGATTCGTCACATCGGAGTCAGTAACTTCGCGGTTCGAGACATGCGGGAAGCGAGGAGCGTCCTCTCCCGTACGGACATCTCGTCGAACCAGGTAAGGTACAACATGCTCCAGCGGGACGTCGAGAAGGAAGTCCTTCCGTATTGTGCCCGGGAGGGGATCGGGATCTTGGCCTGGAGCCCCATCGGGAAAGGCCTCCTGTCAGGGAAGTACCACAACGGCAAGAGACCGAAAGACCGCGTGCGCTCCGACGAGGACCTGTTCAAACCCGCGAACGTTCGGGCAAGCGCTCCACTCGTCCGAGAGCTCCATCGAATCGGAAAGATCCATGGGAAGACGCCTGCGCAGGTGGCCCTCGCGTGGCTGCGGCGGCATCCTCAGGTCGTGCCGATTCCAGGGGGGAAGAGGCCGGCTCAGGCCGCGGAAAACGCCGGAGCCGCGGGGTGGTCTCTCAGCCCGCGCGAACTTCGTGGCCTTGGCGCGATCCTTCGCCGCACACGGTTGGATACGTTCTAGGGTCCGGGTTTCTTCTTCCGCATTCGCATCGCCGCCGCGGCGACCCCAATTACGACCACGACGACAATCACGCCGCCGACGATCAGGAGTGTGTTGTCGCCTGCAGGCGCTGGAGGTGCAGGTGCCGCGTTGACAACGAACGTGCCATGTTGAACGTTGTAGCCGTGGACGTTGCAGAAGTACGTGAGTGTCCCCGCCGTGTTCGCGGTGTAGGTGAAGGTCGCGGCCGTGGTCTTACTCGAAAACGGATACGACCATCCGTCCCCCGAATTGTTCGAATGGCTGTTGTCCACATCGATGATGAGCTGGTGCGACGTCGAGTCGTTCGCGAACAGCTCGAACGTGACTACGTCGCCCTGATTGACCGTCAGGGTCGGTCCGGGCTCCGTGATGTTGTTTGGGCCCCGCCCCCAGCCCGCGGGGGCGGCGAAGCTCGCATACAGCGTGATGGTCACGGCCTTCTCAGGAGTGGGTCCGATCGAGGACATCGCGCCCACGACCGGGGCCGCAAGCGCACTGGTGACCACGGCGAGTCCGAGCGCCGCGAAGAGCATCGTTTTGACTGTACGAGATATGGTTCCTTCCTCCCGCGCGGCCAGCGGGTACCCCCGGATAAAGGTTTTCCGTAATGGTGGACTCGTGGTGCACATGGAGTGCGGGGGATGGGAATTCCCGCTCCGCGCGGTCCGCGCGAGGCTTTTGAACCCATGGACTCCTGCGAGACCGGATCTTAAGTCCGGCGCCGTTGTCCTAGCTTGGCTACCCCCGCGCGCAGCCCATCGGGCGGTCGGTATAATGCTTTTGTCGCGTTGCTCGGAAACTTCTTTTCCTCTGCTTTCCTTGCGGACAGGAATGCGATCCCGGATCATCTGGCTCGAGCTCTCGATCTTATTATTGGCCCTCTTGTTCGCGGAATTCGGGGAAGTCCTTCGCGAGATCCGGACAGATGTCGTGCTCGACTGGTTCGTCACGCTCGCGCCGCTGATTTGGATCGACGCTTCGATCATCGTCCTGTACGCCTTCTTCCGACTGTACTTCACCCCGGAATTGGTGCCTCCGAGGACAAGCGGTGCGATGAAGCGCGTGAGCGCGTTTCTCGTCCCGAACACGCGAGTCCTTCGAGGTGGCACTCGCCTCCGGAAGGTTTGGGCGATCTCCGCGGTCGTCTACGCGGTGACCTATGCGTTCCTGCAAGGTGTCTTCGTGGTGGACCTTTCGGGTTCGCTATCGCCGGTGTTCGTCGTCATCGAAAGCGCGATCGGCTACGGTCCCGGGATCGCCTGGGCCCCGACGACCACCTTCGGCATCCAGCTGAGGCCCTATTCGATCGCGGCCGCCGCGTCGCTGTCGCTTCTGTCAGGACTCGTGTTCGCATTAGCCGTCCAGGTCATCAGGACGACGGGTCGACGGGCGGCGAGAGCCCTCCCGGGTCCTCTTCTCGGATTCGCTGTGATGTGCCCTGCTTGCGCGGGCGGGCCGGTGTCGGGGCTGTTCCTCGCCTACGTCACGCCGATTGCATTCATGGGAGGGATGGGCTCAGCGTCCGCGTTTTCACGATTCCTTGTTGCCTCTACGCTCTTGCTCATCGTGACGCTGGTCCTCTCCTGGACCATGATTTCCTTCCTCACGAACGTGCTTCTGCCCGAAGTTCCTCCCACAGCGACCCAAGGCTCCGCGTCGACTAACGCCTGATTCGCGGCGGCGGCGGACACTGGGGGACGAGGAGGTTCCAGCCTTTAGGCCGTGACGGTGAGGGTCCCCCACATATTCTTCTCCTGGTGGATCTTCCAGTCGGTCCGGTCGACCTGATGGCACGCGAAGAAGTAGGTGCCTGGGGTATTGATGACGAACCAGAAGAGGAACGTGTTCCCGGGGCCGACGTCGTGATCGACGCAGGAGTCCGGGCAACCAACGCGGCTCAAGTTCGCCCAGGTATCGTGGTACCCGGTGTACTCGTCGACGGTGGCATTCCCAATCGCTTCGTCATTTCGATATCCGGCGTTGTGAGACTCGGCGAGCGCGAGGGCGTATTTCACGGATTTCAAGATTGTTGCTTTGTCTTTGTCGAACAAGAGGAACTCGTGATCCATGGTCCCGCTGTTGTTCATCGTGACCACAATGAGCTGACCAGCCTTCGCCGTCCAGTTCGGGTTGAAGTTGGGGGCGTCGTACCCGACATCGAACGTCATGAGGTGGACTTTGAAGTCCTCCGATTGCGTTGGCTTCAGCGTCGGGAGGACGACCACGTCCATCACGGCCGCGGTGAGTGCAACCGCGATGACAATCGCAATCACGATCCACAGAGCGCCCTTTTTCGGCGCGGCCATCGGGGCCGTGCCGGATGACGGTCCAGCCTCCATCGCGAACCCAGCGAGCGGGGCATCAGTTGTCCCAGCTTAAAGATTCTGAACGGTTCCTCCGCGTTCGTGCGTGTGAGTTGAAAGCTTTTTACGGCCAATATGGATAACCGGTTCTCGTGCCGGCTCTGGCCCCCTCGGCGGAGCAGTGGCAGTCCCTCTTTACATTGTATATCATCGCCGCGGTGATCGTCGGTGGGGCCGTCTTCGTCATGTTCTTCTTCTTCCTCGCGAGGTATCGGAGGAAGCCGGGTGCGGCGGAACCCGCGGACGCGCCGCGGCTCGGCGTCATGACCGATCGCGGAAATCCGGCCCTCGCGGCGATCTTGACCGCTCTGCTGGTGGCTCTTTTCTTCGGCCTCACCCTGAACACGTTCGCCCTCAACGCATATCTGCAAACCCCCCCGAACGACCCGAACGCTCTCTACATCGATGTGATCGGTTTTCAGTGGGGCTGGCGGTTCGTCTATCCGAACGGCCATGAGGCAATCGACGAGCTTCGCGTCCCGGTCATTAATGGGACGTGCACGTCCTCGGTACGCGGATGCTGGAGCGGGACCGTCATCCTGAACATCACGAGCGCGGACGTCTTCCACTCGTTCGGGATTGCGGTCTTCAAGATCAAGAGGGATGCCATCCCAGGTCGGGTGAATCAGGCGTGGTTTGTCGCGGACAAGGTCGGCATTCCGGAGACGATCCCGGAATATCGCGAAGCGGTCCGGTGCTACGAGCTGTGCGGGACCGGCCACGCCCTGATGTTCGCGGACCTCCTCGTCCTCACCGGGGACAATTTCCGCATATGGTACAACGGGGGCTAAGGAGGGAGCCATGGTCGACTGGATTCCCCTG
>VBMN01000030.1 GCA_005878385.1 Methanobacteriota archaeon | reverse complement strand
GCCTCGCTTCACCGCGACCGCACTCACGTTCCGCTTCGGAGTGGGCCAGGATCCAGACGTTCCCAAGAACACGATCTGCATGGACTTCCTCCCGAACGCCCGTAGGCGTTTAACGCCTTTGGAGTCCGCGCCTAGTGCGTCACGTCCAGGTCCCTTCGAGTCCGCGGATCCCGAGCCGGGAGAGGAACTTGGACGCCCGTCGGAAGGAAAGCCGCGGGACAAACGCGAGGCGCAGTTCCAAGACCGCGTCCTTCCGAAGACGGACGCGGACCTCGATCCCTCCGAGGTTTCCCACGAATAACCGGGAGTCGGCCGAATGGGGGAGGTGTGCCAGGATGGCGGGAAAATGAGAAACGCTTTCATCGGGTTCAAAGCCGAGCCCGGCAAGACGCCGAAGCAGTCTCTGTTCCGCCGACGTCGGGCAATAGCCGAGAAAGCCTTTCACCCGCGCCTGACGACGCGAGGCCGATCCGCGGCGACGGGGACCCGCGGTGGAAGCCATCCATGCTGCCACCTCGGACGGAGCGTAGGTCCAAGGCGGTTCCGGGACGTTTCCGGCTGCGCGTTTCTTCGGCACGGCGAGCGGTTTCCAGACCCAGAGGACCCTTAAAGTTTCTCCGGAGGACCCGCGCGCCAGAACTATATCGCGGAACCGGGATGCCGCGGCGGTCCTCCATGCGTTCTGTCGATGGCCGCTCCCTCGACCTCGATGATGTGATCGCGGTGGCCCGCAAGGGGGAACCCGTCCGCCTCGCCCCGGCTGCCGCGAAGCGCATCGACACGAGCCGCCGCGCCCTCGAAAAGGTTGTCGCGAAGGGCACGCTCGCATACGGCATCAAGACCGGTTTCGGGGAACTCGCGAACGTGGCCATCTCCGACGCAGATGTCCGCGCATTGCAGCTCAATCTGCTGCGAAGTCATGCGATTGGGCAGGGCACGCCGCTCCGACGGGATGAGGTGCGGGCCGCGATCTTGCTGCGAGCCAACACGCTCGCGATGGGTTACTCGGGTGTCCGCCGGATCCTCGTGACACGCCTCCTGGACTTCCTGAACCGCGGCGTCCACCCGGTCATTCCCTCCCGCGGTTCGCTCGGCGCGAGCGGCGACTTGGCTCCCCTCGCGCACATGGGCCTGGTCCTGATCGGCGAAGGCGAAGCGGAGGTCGAGGGACAGGTCCTTCCCGGCGCGAAGGCCCTCGCCAAGGCGAAGCTGTACCCCCTCACCCTCCAGTCCAAAGAGGGTCTGGCCATCATCAATGGGACGTCCGTGATGGCCGCGGTCGGCGCCCTCGTCGTGAACGACGGCCTGCGGTTGCTGAAGGACGCGCAGGTGGCCGCCTCGATGTCCTTCGAGGCCCTCCGTGGCTCGCCGAAGCCGTTCGACGACCGGCTGGTCGGGCTGAAGCCGCAGCCGGGTGCGCGGGAGGTCGCGGCGAACCTCCGACGCCTGCTGCGACGGAGCGAGATCATCCCGTCCCACAAGGGTCCGCACAAGGTGCAGGACCCGTACACGCTGCGGTGCATCCCGCAGGTCCTCGGGGCCGTCCGTGCGGCGCTTGACAACGCCGCGGCCTGCCTGCGGATCGAGATGAACGCCGCGACCGACAACCCGCTCATCTTTCCGGAAGGGACGAGCGTGAGCGGAGGGAACTTCCATGCGCAGGCCCTCGCGATGGCCCTGGACCATGTCGCCCTCGCCATGGCCGTCCTCGCGGGCTTCTCCGAGCGGCGGATCGCCCGCCTCGTCGACACGCGACTGAGCGAATTGCCGCCGTTCCTGACCCGGAAGGGCGGGCTGAATTCCGGGATGATGATCGTGCAATACGTCGCGGCGGGGTATGCGAGCGACAACAAGGTGCTCGCGCATCCGGCGTCGGCGGACTCGATCCCGACGTCCGCGAACCAGGAGGACTTCGTGCCCATGGGGATGTCGGCCGCCTTGAAGGCTCGACAGTCGCTTGAGAACGCGGCGCGGGTCGTGGCGTTGGAAATCCTCGCGGCGGCCCAGGGCCTCGAGTTCCTCCAGCCATTGCGCCCCGGCGTGGGGCCTCGAGCCGCCCACGCGTCCGTCCGTTCACACGTCCCCGTCCTGGCCGACGACCGCTCGCTTGCGCCGGACGCGAACCGGATCCTGGAGATGATGGCGACCGGCGAACTCCTCCAAGCCGTCGAAGGGGTCGCGGGTCGACTCGCGTGATCACTCGTTGGCGCCCTGGAGTCCTCGGAAGCACACCGGGCATCGACCGACGCGGCTCGCGCACAACTCGTGGAAGTCGCGACCGCAGCCGCACCGGGTGACTTTGAAGCCCTTCTTGATGAGTCCCTTGCAGATCGGGCAACGCGTCTCCAGGTCGGCGACGAGGCGTTTCGCCTTCTCCGCCCCGACCTCGGAGACGTCGATCTGGGCGATCATCTCCTGCGTGTATTCCTTCGAATCGAAGACGCGGTGCGAGACGATCTGGATCGCGAGGGGCACCGATCCCGGGGCCGTCATCTTCAGCCGGAACTTGAGGACCTCCTGGGTGCGGGCTCGGACCGCGGGGAGGTCTTGGAGGCCGTCCGTCTCGGCGTCGCCGAGGATTCGGACACGCACGTCCTGTGCGGCCCCCTTTCCCTCGTTCTCGGTCGTCTCGGCCTTGAACGTGAGATCGATGAACCGCTTCTCGATCACCTTCGCGGATTCCACCCGTTCGAGGGCGTCGTTCACGACGTCCATCGCGCGGTCGTACTCTCCGTGCAAGATGCGTTCGTTCGCCTGACGGAGCAACGCCTCGGCGTCGCGGGAATCGGAGCCGAGCTTCTTCGCATGGGCGACGTTGTCGGCCGCGTCCTGGAGGGCCCGGTTCAGTTTCGCGGCGAGCGCGGTCCCCGCCTCCTCCCGGGCGGCGCGGATGCTCGCGGCCGCCTCACGGAAGCGTTCCGACTCGATCTGTCCCTTCGCCTCCGCGAACTTGTTCAGGGCCCCGGTGGGATCGACATCCATCTTGCGGCACATGTCGACGAGGGCCTCGCCCTTCGTGAGCTCTTCGCGCAAGTGCGACCCGAGGAGGTTCCGGCCCCACTCGATGCCGTCCGTGAACGCGGCGCGTGACCGCTCCACCTCGCCGGTCTCGAAGGCCGACTCCCCTTCCTGGAACGATTTCTCGAACTTCGTGGGGTCGGCTCCGACGTCGACGAAGATCTGGAGGAGGTCCCGTGCCTTCTCGCGGACTTCCGCGACCTCCTCGAGCAGGATCCGCAGGTCCGCGATGGAATCGGATGCGTGGATCGCCGTGTCGAGCGCCTTCACGTAGTCGCCGTCCGAGTACGCCTTCCGGCTGTCGGCGACGAAACCCACGACCATCTGCGATCCCTTCCCGAGGGCGCGCAGCTTGCCCTCGACGCTGTCGACGGCCTGCTTCGCGATCGCCTGCTGGAGGCTGATGCGTTCCGCCTCCGCTTCGCTCTGCAGCGCGGTCGCGATGGCTTGGCGGTACTTCTTCGCCCGGAAGAACTCGCGTGCCTTTTCGAACAGTTTCTCCGCGGACCGGGTGTCGGTCCCTTCCCTCCGCGCCTTGATCACGCCCTCTTCGAAGCGCTTCATCATCGCGGAGATCGTCTGGTCCCGTTCCTTCGTGGCCTCGACGTCCGCCTGGGCGACGATGTCGAGTGCCTCGTCGAACTGCCCGAGCCGATATGCGCGTTCCGCCCTCTCGAGCAGGCCCTGCGTCCGGACCAACGGGGCGTTCATCGCTTCGGCGTCCGCGAGGATGTCCTTGATCTGCCGCAGGGCGGCCTCCGTCTCCTCGCCCTGCCGCTTCAGCGTCTCGAGCTGGCTCTTGAGCTGGAGCGCGAGCTCCGCGGCCTGCTCGACCTCCCCCGCCTCGAGGTGCCCGCGCGCCCGGACGAGCGTGTCGCTCGACGCGGCGAGGCCGACGCCCTCGAGGGAGCTCAGGGTTTCCTCTGAGGACATCAACGACGAGGTGAGCCGCTCCTTGATGAGCGCGGTGAATTCGTCCTCCGTGCGCTGCGCGAACGCGAGGGCCTTGCCGTATTCCTTCGCCTTCATCGCCTCCTTCGCCTCCGCGAACACCTGGCGGAGATGCGGTGCCGCGATCCCGAGTCGTTCCGCGAGTTCGAGACGACTGCGGGAGGAGAGGATCTTCTGGGCGGACGAATACAGGACCGTGAGCTTGTCCGTCTCCGTGCGGGCCGCCGCGGCGAGCTGCATCGCCCGTTCGAGGTCCAGTTGCTCGAACGCCTTCTTCGCGTCGACGAGCATCTCCACGACCTTCGAGACATCCACGTTCCGCTTCTTCGCTTCCGCCACGAACGCCGCGGCGGTCGCGATCGCGTTGTAGGCTTGGCGGTGCATCGCGCTCGTCTTGCTCGCGCGGTCGTTGCCATCGTTCAGGAGACGCAACCCTTCGTGGTAGTTCTGGACGCCGAACGCCATGCGCGCGCGGCGCACGAGGTCGTTCATGTCTTCCACGTCGATCTTCAGACCCTGGGCCGTGCCGATCCGGCCGCGGACCAGGCCGACCAGATTGTCCGCGATCCCGGCGAGAGCCGCGGTGGCTTTGTCGCGCGTCGCGACGATCTCCGCGACCCGGCCGCCTCCCAGGTACGCGTTCAGTTCGCGGTGCAGGGCCTCGAGGGTCGCGACGTTCGCGCCCAGGTCGACGCCAATCCGCACGGCGAGGGCCAGGTCGGCCACGATCTCCTCCGCCCGCGTCCGGACTCGCGCCTCGACGAGCGTCTGACCTTCCGTGACCGCCTTGAACGCTCCCTCGAAATCCTGCGAGGCCATCGAGGCGTCCGCTCGGTTCACGAGGGCTTTCAGGCTGCCGCTCTCATCCCCGAGGTACGGGAGCGAGGTTCGCAGTGTCGAGATCAGCCCGGCAGCATGTTCCGCGAGACGCCGTTCCGCTTTACCCTGAAGGACGGCAGCGAGATTAAGGGCATGTCGGTAATCGTCCGCTTTGGTCGCCACGATTGCTTCCTGGAGGAGTTTCGACGGTTCCGAAAGGTCGACGCCGTTCTGCTCCCCCACGGTCAAGATGAACTCGGCGCGTTCGATCGCCTCCAGGACCCGTTCGCGTTCGGCCCTCCGGAGCTCTTCGAAGGCAGACTGGACCGCCTTCTCGACCTCGGCCGGATTCCGCTCCTGGTACGCCTGTCGGGCGGTCTCTGCGAGTTTCCTGGCGCGCACGGTCTGCACGCCGAAGCCTTCGACCTCGGCGAAGGAGCGATGGAGTTCCTTCAGGCGCGTCTCCACCTTGCGGTACCGGTCCAGGATCGCGTCCACGGCGACGTCCGCGCGCTTCGCGTGTTCGATCGCCTCCTGGAAGGCGCCTCTTCGGATCGCCTCGCGCGCCGTGTTCAGGTCCTCGAACGGGCCTTTCAGATCGACGCCCATGTTCGCGGCGACCGCGAACTTTTCACGGGACGTGCCGAGCACCGAGACGACCCGTTGGAACTGGGCCTGCTGGACCGCTTGGAACCCTTGTTTCGCGAGCTGGGCTCCCTCCTGGTAGTTGCCCTTCTTGATCGCGCTTTCCGCCCGGGCGAACACGTCCTGCGCGGCGGTCGGGTCCGCGCCCATCGCGCGCGCTTCTTGGAGGATGCGGGAAAAGTCACTGGCCCTTCCGTCGAGAGCGCGTTGGAGCGCCTTCTCCGACTCGGCCCGGCTCTGGTTGAGGGCGTTCTTCGCCTTCTCGAAATCGAGAATCGTCACATCGCCGCGAGCCCTTTCGATCAGGTTCGCGGGCTTCGTCGTATCTGCGCCGAGTTCCACAGCCGTCCGGACTAAGTCCTCCGCGATCCGGATCTCCCTCGTCAGGGCGGAGTTCATGTCCTCCCGGATCGTGTCGAGACCTTCCTTCGTGAAGTCGAGGGCGCTCTGGAAGTCGTTGTTCTCCATCGCGGTCCGCGCCCGCGAGAGGAGGTCTTCGATCGGCGCGACGTCGCGGTTCATGTTTTTCGCCGACAGGATGAGAGCCTGGACCTTCGAGAAGGAGGAGGACAAATGTTCCTGGAGGATTTTCTCGCTCCGTTTCCACGCCTTCTTGGCGTGGTCGATCGCGCCGCCGAGATCTTCCGCGGCGAGGGCGCCTTCCGCCTTCGCCAGAGTCGATTCCGTCTCTGCCAGATCGGCGCCCAGCCCTTTCGCGAGTCGACCGAGCGCCGAGCTCGAATCGACGATGCCCCGGGCGCGTTCTCGGTAGTTGCGCCGCCCGCGTTCGAGGGCCTCGCCCGCCTTGTCGACGGCGACCTTGTAGTCCTTGGCGACCATCGCGGCGCTCGCCTCGGCGAGGGCCTTCTCCGCCTCGACCACGTTCGTGTCGACCCGGCGCGCCTGATCGATCATGTCCTGGGCTGCCTTCAGGCCGTCCTCGGCGGCCTGACGGGTCCGGGCCGTCTCCTTGACCTTCTCCTCCAACTGCTTTCGCAGTGCGTTGTCGCGCAGGTACCCGCTCACTGGTCGAGGGCTCCGCTGCCTCTGGGGACGGCATGTGCTCGTCCTCCGAGAAACAGCACGGTTGTCAGAAATTCGAGCTTATAAACGCGTTAGCCCGTGGTTATCACGCATGATTCATCTCGCCCATTCGGAGAACGATTTTCCGGGGCGCTCGAACCGAGATCGGATCTATTCGTTTGCCGTGGCCACCGGAGAGGGAGCGGTCGACGCCGGGACCGGACTGCCGGCCTCGGGCGTTTGCAACGGGCTCGCTTCGGTGGCGTCGTCCGTGAGGGTCCCTTCCGGTCGCTCCTTGTACGGGACGCCCGCCTTCTGCGCCATGAGTCGGCGGATCCCTTCGCGGTCCGTTGACTTCAGGCCGAAGAATTCCGCGAAGTAGCGGGTCGTCGTCAAGGCCAGGGACCGGCCGGATGGCTTGCGGTTGATCAGGCCGAGGTCCTCGAGCCCCTTCGTGTGCTCGTACACCTTCGAGCCAATCATGTCGAACAGGTCGCTTTGCAAGAGCGGCTGATGGTACGCGATGAGGGCCGCGGTCTTGAGAAGATCCCGATCGATCTCGGGCGGCGCGAAGGCCCGTGCTCGTTCCGAGTAATCGGAGCGGATCTGCATCGTCCATTTCGTCCCGATCTGGGCGACCTCGATCGCGCTGTCCCGTTTCGTGTACTCCTTCGACAGGGCGCGCAGGTGTTCCCGGATCACGTCAGGCTGGAGTCGCGTGGTCCGAGCGAGGTCCTCCGGCGTGAGGGCCTTCCCGGCGCTGAAGAGGGCCGCTTCCACGAGCGCCCGCGGATTCATGGAACCGCCTCCTGGCTCACCGGAAGCTTCGGTCCGAGGGCCGGGATTGCAAGCAGCTCTTCCGTCGGGAGTTCCGCCTCCATGGACAGGCGTTTCACGAAGATCTCCCCGTACGGATACTCCTTCTGCCACAGCTTGACCTTCTCCAGGTGGGCGAGGAACAGGAGGGACATGAACACGGTCACCTCGTCCCAGACATCGCCGATCGTGAGCTGTCGCAGCGGGATCGGCTCCCCGTTGAACTGGGCCAGCCGGTGCCAGGTCAGGGCGATGTCGTCCGTCAGGTCTTCCCCGTGTACCTTCTGGTGGAAGTTCGGGGCGAACTTGCGGATCGCTTGCTCGCGCAGGGCGTTCAGCTGCATCTGGATGTCCGCCTCCCGACGTGCCTCGTCGAAGGCGTCCATGAGTTCCATGAGGGTCACGGCCCGGCGGCCCTCGCGGTGGATCGCCTCCGTGAGCGGCGTCGCGGTCCCGGCCAGGACGACCTGGTTGTAGTCGAGGTCCGCGGGATCGCGGAACATGTCGAGGTCCCATCCGTCCCCTTCGGGGAGGGGTTCCGGCGGCATCGCGTCGAGCAAGACCTTGTCGCTCTGCAGCTTCAGGATCGACCAGGCGAGGAAGACGAGCTTGCCCGCCGTCACGAAGTTCACGGAGCCATCCTTCTTCACCTTGTCCAGGAAGAGCTTCGTGAAGGGCACGAGGTTGATCTCCCAGGGGTCCATCTGCCGTTCGAGGACGAGCTCGAACGCCGCGACGACGGACTTCTCGAACGGATCGCGCACGGCCACATGCATGCCTTGGTCGATCTCGTTCAACATGGACAGATAGCGGTTGATCCGCTGCCCGCCCTCCGTCTCGCTGATGAGGGCCTTGTGGAAGAGCAGATGGTTCAGCACGGTCTGGTAGTTCTCGCTCATGCGGGGATCACCTCGGTGGGCTTCTCGTCCTCG
>VBMN01000029.1 GCA_005878385.1 Methanobacteriota archaeon | reverse complement strand
GGCCGGCCTCGTCCGGTCAGCTCTCCCTCGCGGCTGCCACGCGCCTCCGCGGCCGGGAGCCGATGGTCCTGGGCGTGGTCGGCCATCCGCTCGGCCACTCCCTCTCCCCCGCGATCCATGAAGCAGCCCTGAGCGCGCTCGACGTTCCCGGAGTCTACCTGCCTTTCGACTGCGACGAAGATTCGTTGGAAGCCCTGTTGGAGGCCGCGGACCGTCATCATGTCCGCGGATTCAATGTGACGAGCCCACACAAGGAAGCGATCGTCGAGAAACTCGACGAACTCGACGGCGACGCGGAGCGTCTCGGCGCGGTGAACACGGTCGTGGTCGGGGACGGATGGACGAAGGGTCACAACACGGACGTCTTCGGGTTCCGACTCTCCCTCCGTTCCCTCGGGCTGCGGGTCGGGGATCGTCGAGTCCTCGTCGTCGGAGCGGGGGGAGCCGCGAAGGCGGTCGTCAGCGTCCTGGTGCGGGAGGGAGCGAAAGTCCAGGTCACGAATCGGACGATCCGTCGAGCGGAAGTCTTAGCGGAGTCGTTCGATGAGACCGTCGACGCGATTCCACTCGATGCGCTTGCCCGCGGCGGACCATGGGAGCTCCTCGTGAACGCGACGCCGCTCGGTTCCGCGGGCCTTTCGAACGGACTCCCGGTCCCCGCAGCCACTCTTTCGAAGGTCGGGTACGTGTACGACCTGGTCTACAATCCACCGAGCACCCCTCTCATGGACGCGGCCCGGCGGCTCGGGAAGCCGACCACGTCTGGTCTCGAGATGCTCTTGCATCAGGCCGCGCAATCGTTCGAACTGTGGACGGGGCGGGCGCCTCCGGTCGAACCGATGCGCCGCGCGGCGAAGGAGGCGCTCCGATGAAGGCCCAGGCGACCTGTTTCGGTGCCGGGACGATCGTGAATGCGATTGCGACTGGCCAGGGTGCAGCCTTCGGGCTCGCCCTTCGCGCGAACGCGACTGTGGAGTCGCGACCCGAGGAGTTCGGAGTCAACGTGCATGTCCCCCCGGGCGTCGACCCAGCCCTCGCGATGGCGGCGTCACGACGTGTCCTCGGTCGACGCGGAACGAAAGCGGGTTTGGAGGTCTCCATCGACTCGGAGATTCCGATTTCCCGCGGCCTCAAAAGCAGCTCTGCCGTGGCAAATGCGGTCATCCTTGCCGGCGCGACGGCCCTGGGTCTGAAGATCGATCCGATGGACGTCGTGAAGATGAGCGTCGATGCCGCCTTCGACGCAGGCGTGACCATCACGGGTGCTTTTGATGACGCATGCGCCTCCCTTCTGGGCGGCATTTGTGTCACGGACAATCGGGATCGGCGGCTCCTGGCCCTCGATCGATTCCCAGACGATCTCGTGGGGGTCGTGCAGATTCCACCTCGGATGACGCCGAAGGCGAGCCTGAAAGGAATCGACTTCGCTTCGATTCGGTCGCAGGTCGAAGCCGCCTTCCAGGTCGTCCTTCGGGGCGATTATTTCCGCGCACTCGAGGCGAACAGCGCGGCGTACGCTCCAATCCTCGGGATTGACGAGGCGCCTGCGCGGCGGGCACGGGAGGCGGGTGCTATCGCCGCGGGGATCACGGGCACCGGACCGGCGATCCTCGCGCTCGCGAAACCCACCCATGCGGATGCGGTGCGGAGATCGATGGAGGACGGAGAATCCGACATCCGCGTGGTCGCCCTGGATACGATGGAATCGCGGGAGGTCATGCTCTGAGATACCGTTCGATGTCGTCGCGGGTGTCCGGGACGATCCGCGCGTCCCCTTCGAAGAGTGTCACGCACCGCGCGATCGTCCTCGCGGGGCTCTCGACCGGGACGTGCCGGATTCGTCGACCGTTGAAGGCCGAGGACACGGACGCCACGATTGCGGGCATGGAGGCGTTCGGAACGGAGTTCGAATCCTCGGGGGAGGAACTTCGCGTCATCCCAACCCCGCTTCGTTCCGCGGGCGAGCCGTTGGACGCTCGGAATTCCGGGACGACCCTCCGTCTCCTGGCGGGTGTCGCGTCCTTGATTGATGGCGTCAGCACGTTGACCGGAGACGCAAGTATCCAGCGCCGTCCGATGGGACCCCTTCTCGAGGCACTGTCCTCCCTTGGCGCGTCGACGAAATCCGTCGGCCAAAACGGCAGGCCTCCTGTCGAGATCCGCGGGGTTCTTCGGGGTGGCCAGGCCAGTCTTCCGGGGGACGTGAGCTCCCAGTTCCTGTCGAGCCTCCTCATTGCCTGTCCCTTGGCCGCGGACGAATCCGTGATCGAGATCCGATCGCCGTTGCGGTCGACACCCTACGTCGAACTCACCCGCGGCATGATGGCGGACTTCGGCGTGGACGTCGCGGAGGATGGCCATTCGTATCGGATCGCGGGAGGGATGTCATACCATCCGACCGACGTCGAGGTGCCAGGGGATTTCTCTTCCGCCGCCTTCCCATTGGTCGCCGCGGCGATCACGGATGGCGATGTGACGGTAACGGACCTGGACCTCGAGGAGCGACCCGGGGACCACAAGATTATCGACGTCCTCCGGGACTTCGGGGCCAGTGTCGGCATCGCGAGGGACCGCGTCCGGGTGCAAGGCGGTCCCCTGGCAGCACAAACCGTCGACGTCGGCGATCACCCGGATCTATTCCCGGTCCTCGCGGTCTTGGCCTCTCAGGCCGAGGGGGAGACTCGCTTCGTGAACGGAAACCACTTGCGGTTCAAGGAGAGCGACCGGATCGATGCGACCGTCTCGATGCTCCACGCGTTGGGGGGCCGCGCGAAGGCCACGCCGGATGGCGCCGTCGTCTCGGGACCGAACCGGCTCCTCGGTGGATCCGTCGATGCGCGTGGCGACCATCGCATCCTCATGGCCGCCGCCGTCGCAGGCCTCGTGGCGCGCGAGCCCGTGGACATCTCGGATCCGTGGTGCTTCCGCGCTTCCTATCCATCGTTCTTCGACGACATGCGGAGTCTCGGAGCGCTCCAGGCGGTAATGGCATGAACGCGTTCGGCGCGCGGTATCGGACGACGATCTTCGGGACGAGTCACGGTCCGTTCGTGGGATGCACGATCGAGGGACTTCCATCCGGAACACGGATCGACGAAGCCTTCGTGCAATCGCAGTTGGACCGACGGCGTCCGGGACAGAGCCTGTTCGTCTCGCAGCGGAAGGAAGAGGACCGCGTGGAACTTTCCGGAGGCCTGCGGGACGGGGTCGCAACCGGCGAACCGATCGTGGGAATCATCCGCAATGAGGACGTGCGGTCGGAGTCGTATGCGAACGTCGGTCGCGTACCGCGACCCGGTCATGGCGATTTTGCGGCGATTATGAAATATGGAGGGAAGAGCGACCTCCGCGGAGGCGGTCAACTCTCAGGCCGTATGACCGCTCCCCTGGTCGTCTCGGGGGCGATTGCGCGGCAACCCTTGGCCTCGAAGGGAATTCGATTCTACGCCCATGCGGCCCAGATCGGTCGCGTGAGCGCGCGCGCGATGACGCTCGCGGAGATTGAATCCAACGTCGAGCGCACACCGGTCCGGTGTGCGGATCTCGATGCCGCGGATCGGATGGTCGCCGAGGTCGAGCAGGCCCGCAAAGATCGGGACAGCGTGGGCGGGATCATCGAGGGCACCGTGACCGGTCTCCCCGCGGGAGTCGGCGAACCGTTCTTCGAATCGGTCGAGTCGAATCTGGCCCACCTCCTGTTCTCGATTCCTGCGGTGAAGGGCGTCGACTTCGGAGCCGGCTTCCGAGCCGCATCCATGCGGGGAAGCGAACACAACGATCCATTTGCCATCGAGGGAGATCGCGTGGTGACCACGTCGAACCACGCGGGCGGAATTCTCGGCGGGATTACGAATGGCATGCCAGTCACGTTCCGCGTCGGCGTGAAGCCGACGCCCTCGATCGCAAAGGCGCAAAGGTCCGTCGACCTCGAGTCGATGATGCCGACCGAGATCAATGTCACGGGCCGGCACGATCCGTGCATCGTGCCCCGCGCCGTTCCTGTCGTCGAGAATGCGGCCGCCATGGCGGTCCTGGATCTCATGTTCCTCGGGGGATTCTTGTGAGCGATGCAGAGATCGCGCGGTTGCGCGAAGAGATTGCGGACGTCGATCGGGAGATTGTGGCCCACGTGGCCAAGCGGTTGCACCTGGCGGAGCAGCTCGGCGTCGAGAAGAAGCTCGAGGGCCGCCCCGTGGTCGCGGAGGACACGGAGGACCGCGTGTTCACGCGACTCCTCACGGAGGGCGCGACGAGGGGGATCAGCCTCTCCTTCGCCGAGGGCCTCGCCCGCCTCCTGATCGACGAGAGCGTGCACGTCCAAGACCTGGTCCGCCTTCCAAAGTCGGCGAAGCAGAAGATCCTCGTGATCGGAGGCGCGGGTCAGATGGGCCGGTGGCTCTGTCGCTACTTCCGGTCCCGCGGCTACGACGTCGTCGTGAACGATATTGCCGGACCGCTCGAAGACTTCCCGTTCGAGCCCGACCTCGCGAAGGGAATCCGCGCCGCGGATGTCGTCGCCGTCGCGGTCCCGATGTCCGTGTGCGCCGACATCCTGACTCGGATCGAGGCGATCCAGCCGAAGGCCCTCGTCTTCGACGTCGCCAGTCTGAAGGCGCCCATTGAGAAGCAATTGCGGGCGATGGGCCACGCCGGCCTGCGGGTCGCCAGCGTGCACCCGGTCTTCGGGCCGAACCTCTGGCCCCTTTCGAGCGGGAACATCACGTTCAGCGATTGCGGCAACGCGGTCGCGGTCGTCGAGGCGAAGGAATTGTTCCGGGCGAGCGGAGCGTCCTTCGTTGACGTGTCCCTGGACCATCATGACGAGTTCATGGCCTTCCTGCTCGGCCTGACCCATTTCTGCCTGCTGACGTTCGCACGGTGCGTGGCACAGAGTCCCTTCGATCTCGCGGGTCTGAAGCGCTCCGCGGGCACCACGTTCTCGCGCCTCTCGTCCGCGGCGGTCGGCCTCCTGGCGGATTCGCCCTCGCTCCTTCGGGACATCCAGGCGTTGAACCCTCACACCGCGACGGTCCATCGTCGGATCCGGGACGTCTTGGACGAATGGAAGCGGGCCACGGAAGCTCCCGACGGATCGTCCTTCTATCGCCTCATCGAAGGGGCGCGGACGTATTTCGGGAGCGGAAAGCCGCTCTGACACCGGGTCTGTCCCTCTCGGCACGCACCACTTGTACTCCTGAGACCTAAATATGCGGAGTTTCGTCGGGTCCGCGAGGCGAGCCCATAGGCCGTATCCAGGAAGGCCTCTCGCGCGACGTCGTGGTCGCGATCGAATCGAATCTGTTCGAGTTTTACGGCTCTTACGGGCGGATGCCAGGAGCGAGGGTCGACTCGCGCCCGGACATGCTGCGCGTGAAGACGGGGCTCCCACACGAACTGCTGAATGGGATCTTCCGGGCGAGGATTCCGGAGGAGAATCCGCAGGCCGCAATTGACGCCGTGCTCTCCGACTTTCTCTCCGAACGGATTCCGATGATGTGGTGGGTCGGCCCCTCGACGGAACCGCGGAATCTCGGCAAGTACCTCGAGGATTCTGGGCTCGATCATGCCGGTGAACTGAGCGGCATGGCAATCGACCTCGATGCACTCCTCGCTCATCTGTCGCCGCCTCCGGAGCTCTCCATCGACCCGGTGCGGGACGAGGAGACCTTGAGAATCTGGCTCACCGCCCTGGCGGTCGGATACGAGTTGCCCGAGGCGGCGGTCCG
>VBMN01000028.1 GCA_005878385.1 Methanobacteriota archaeon | reverse complement strand
CGGCGGCGGCGTCGCGGGCGTCTACGTGACTGTGGTCCCGGAATTCCGGAAGCAAGGGATCGGCGCCGCGATGACGCTCGTTCCGCTGCGCGTGGCCCGAGCCGCCGGATACCGCGTAGGGATCACGCATGTCCCCGACTACCGGCTCGGTTTCCATCGAAAACTCGGCTTCAAACCGTACTGTACCCTGAACACGTACGTTCTGAGAGCACCGGCCGAAGGGTAAGACCTCGGGACACCGGATGGGGCCCAACCGCAACCGATAAGCGTGGTCCGGGATTCTCGCCAAGCGAATCGGTTTCTGCCCTTGCATGAAGGTCCTCATCCTCGACAACTATGATTCGTTCGTCTACAATCTGTATCAGGCGATCGGCGAACTCGGGGCCGAACCGGTCGTACATCGGAACGATGCGGTGACGCTACCCGAGATTCGAACGCTCGCACCCGACGCGATCTTCCTCTCTCCAGGACCCGGCCATCCCGCGAACACACGGGACTTCGGTGTGTGCGGGGACGTCCTCCGGGAGCTGAGCCCCGCGATACCAACGATGGGCGTGTGCTTGGGCCACCAAGGGATCGGGACCGCCTATGGCGCCCAGGTGGGCCACGCGGCCCGAATCCTCCATGGGAAGACGAGCCTTGTGCGCCACGATGGCCGGACAATCTTCGAGGGTTTGCCGAATCCAATGACCGCGGGCCGGTATCACTCGCTGGCCATCGACCCGACATCGGTCCCGCCGGACCTCGAGGTGAGCGCGACCTCCGACGAGGGTGAGATCATGGGCGTGCGCCATCGCCGCGATCCGATCGAGGGCGTCCAATTCCATCCGGAGTCGATCCTGACGCCGGACGGGCGCGGGCTCCTTCGGAACTTCCTCGAGGGGACGGGCCGCTAGGTTCGTCCGACTCTCACTTGATGGACGAAGCGGGCCGTGGATCGTAGCATCCGCGGATGCAGGTCCCATTCCCGCGCGAGGAAGTCACGGATCGGGACGATCCGATCCATGTCCCCGTTCCATTCCCGGAGGACGGAACCAAATCGCGTCTCGATCTCCCGGACAAAGTGAATCACGCGCCTCTCGAGATGGTTCGATTCGCGGCCTCGGTAGACGACGTAGAGGAGGACGTCGTGCCCGCGGCCGAAGGCAACGTGGTGCCGGTCGCTCATCTCGATGCTTCGGACATCGCCGATGCCCATACTGTGAAACGAGTCGTCCATGAAATTCTGGATTGCGGTGAACATCGACGCGACGAGGTCCGGGTCCTTGTCCGAGGCGATATAGGGCGAAAGATGAACGAGGGGCGTGCCGCCAAAGTCCGTGAGGTAGACATGCTCGACGATCCGACGGAACGGATGGGGAAACGCTACCACGCATCTCCGTCATCTGTGGCCCCATTAGTTCCTTGGGAGCCCATTATCCGCCTCGATACCGCCGCCGTTCGGGCGAGGGTCAACCAAGGAGGAACACATCGACGAGGGCGCGACCCACGACGGCCACGACGCCGGTCACCGTGATCGCGAGGATGCGGTCCATCGCGCCCGTTTCGAAGGGCCATTTGGGGAGGTCCGTCACCCGACGAGCGCCTGCCTCATGGGCGAGGATGCCGTGCGTCCGGACGAGCCATTCCCGAACCTCCGACAGGGTGACCTCGGGATTGCCTGGCGAGCCCGGAGGCGCCTCATACGCGGCGGTCGCCCGCATGCGGACCGCCTCGATGTCCCGTTCTTTCGCTTCACCCATCCTGCGATGAATCGAACTCAGCGGCAGGACGAAGAGGCCCGCACCCATGAGAAGGAGGACGATCAGGAAGGCGAGGTAGGCGGGCCGAAGCGGCGCGGGATTCAGGAGTGCGGAAGGTAGGACCAAGGCCATCGCACCGAAATAGAGGAACGTGGCTCTCAGGGAGAGCGAACCGAGCGGTCGAAGGCCGCGCATGGGATCCGCGTCGGAAGGCTTCAGCTGGAGGTCCTCCCTCCCGAGGCGGCGGATTCCGTCCAACGTGCTCATGTAATTCCAGATGATTTGGGCCTCCAAGATCGACGCAAAGATGAGATTCAACCCGACGATCACGAGTTCCGCGGGACCGATCGGGGTCTTCGGGAAATCGAGCAGGAAGACGCCGAAGAAGGTGATTAGCCCTCCCGCCACGAGGAGGACCGGGAGAGGGCGAAGGAATCGGCCAAAGATGCGACGGAATCCGGCCTCGTGGTCCGGGAGGAGTGCGACGATTCCGGCGGCGTGCTTGAGGATGTGGATGCGGGAGTAGCGCACGTTCCAGAAGACGTACACGTAGAAGGCCACGGCGAGGGCGATCAGGAGGACGGATCGCCAGGGAGGGGCCCCCGGTCCGAGGACGAGTTCGATGGACTGGTTCAGGTCGCCGTGATCGATCAGATGAGCCAGAATGAGTCCCGGACCGCCGATCAGGAGCGCCACGATCGCACACGAGACGATGTAGGGGAACGGGAGGGCGGCCAGCATTCGCTCGCCGAGCGTGGGCCGATCGAAGCCAAACGTGCCTTCCGTCTCTCCTCCCCCGAGGTCGATGCACTCCCCGAGTATATCTCAATGCCTTCCTGCGTGTGGTGGCGCGCCCGATCCTTGCGCCAGCTCATACGACGTCAGCTCGCGACAGGTGGTCCTTGGGAGTGCGACATTCCCAGGAGGTACCCGCCGAAGCCGATGCCCCACGCGAGGACGGGATAGGCGATCATCCGCTCCATCCCGCCGCCCCCGAGCCCCAGGTAGTTCTTCGAGGCATAGAGTCCGAGCGCGACGAGGGATCCGAGGCCGAGCAGAATCGACGCATAGGAGAGGGGCGGTCGGAGGACCCGGAATGCGACGATTGCGGTGATCGCGGCAAAAAAGAACGTGATGAAGGACACGATGGCGTGCAATCCGTACGGCGCGTTCTCTGTGAACACGCCGACTCCGATAGCTCCAACCCCCGTCAGGAGCATGGCGACCATGAGGATCCGGTCTTTGAAGGCCCGGGACGCGAACCAGGATGTGGCCACGATGGTGGCCCCGAGGATGAAGACGGACGAATTGAAGACGGCCGCGCCCGCTCGGACGCCGAGATCGCTGATGTAGTTCGCCGAGACGCTGTATGACGGATCCACGGATTCCGCGATGATCATGCCGATCGTGAATTGCGTGGCCCCGACGAAGAGAAACAGACCCGCCCACTGTCGGTCTTCGAGGCGCATGCCCGCGGGAGGCGGTCACCGGACCTTAATCATTTCGAGTTTCCCGCGACGTCTCGTCGAATCTGCATCTCATCAACTTCCTCAATCGCCCTGTCGAACCACGCGCGGGCTTCGAGGTATTTCGCGGCAAGGTCCTCCAGATCCTTCACGAACGCCAAGGCTTCGAGTCGACGGACGACATCGGGAGGCAGCTCCCGATACACGTAACGCATGCGGAAGTCGTAGTGCCGCGGGCCGTACCGCATGCGGAGCGCTTCAACGAGGGATTGGATCACGATGGCCCGGTAGAACTCAAGGGCCTCGAGCTTGTTGCCCCGGAGGATTTCCTTCTGGACGAAGGGACCGAACAACTCCATCCGTTCGCGAAGGCGCCGGCGTCGCTCGAGTAGCCCGCGAGTGAACGCCTCGCTGTCGAGGGGAGGAACCTTGACCGAGTCCTGCTTGTTGAACAGGAAGACCGCGTCGCCGTGGATTTCTCGGACGAGGAACTTGTCCGGGGCGGTGACGGTCATCACCGCGAGGTCGACGAGCAAGAATTCACCTATCTTGTCGAGGCGGTAGAACTTCTGGGAGATCCCCGAGGCGGGAGGCCAAGGCACCTCGTGGGCCAGCCGGATCGGAGACAAGCGGGTAAGGGCTTGCTCGACGACTCGGAATGTCGCGGATACCGTGTCACCGTCGACGACGATGTACAGGTCGATATCGGACCATTCGTCGATTCGCTTGAACGCGGCGGCTCCGGCTTCCCAGAACGCGTGGACGTACGAGAGGGGTTCGAGCGCCTCGGTCATGGCCCGAACGATCAAATCCCTGGATACTTTCGTCCCGCGATCCATACGACTCCGACCGGATGACTCGGTCGGACATAAATTCCCCTTGGGTCGTAGTTCGTGAAGGGGCGGCTTGGATTGACTCGGGCGTTTCGAGACAATTACGTCGCCGAGGCCCGCGAGGCTCGCACGACGAGGTCCTCCAAGTCGTCCGCTTTGAACGCGGACAGTTCGTTGTCGGGTATCCCAAGCCCAATTCGTTTTCCACCGTTTCCCCTCCATCTGGGTGGACCGAACCGATACCAAGTCGGATGTCCCGAGGCGGTTGTTCGGGCCACTTCCGCGACTCCGTTGTCGATCAGATAAAGGATCATCAGACGGTGGGTTTCATCCGACATGTCGGGGAACCGGCCCAAGGCGAGCTTGGATACTTCCGGGGTCGAAATCTCCCGACCCTCGAGGTCCCGAGCGAATTCGAAGGCGTCGTAGGCGTCGTAGGGGTCGAACGGGCTCGCTCGATTCGATAAGGGCAGGGCCTTCGTCTCCACCATGAAAGCGTCGGCCTCGTCGATCTTCTCCCGGAGTTCCGTGAACTTCTGTACCCGCGGATCCCGGCGGAGGAGTTCCAGTTCTGCCGTCCACACCTTAAGCTGAGACCGGACGACCGATGCGGGATCTTCCGGAGAATTAGCGTTCAACTCCCATCCTCGGATTCGGCGTTATGACAGAGTGACTATATAATAGTGTCTGGCCAATGTCCAATCGGCACTATTGCCTATCGTCCTCCATCGCCGAGAAAAGTTGTGCCAGAAAGATTCATGTACCCCGAATTTATCCGGGGCCCTCGCGGTGTTTCTTTGCATCGGGTCGTCACCGTGTTTGGTAAGAAGGAATTCGCGACGATACGGCTCTACTGCAAGCGCAACCGACTGAGCCTCTATGCCCTGGCGAAAGCAGCAATCCGCGAATATGTGCAGCGCCATCCTTGACCCCGAAGCGCGGCCAGCGATGTAGCCGATCCGACCCCGCAGGCAGAAATCGTAGTGCGGCGGTGCCGTGTCTCATCCGGAGCGTTTCGAGCGGGGACTGAAACCAACTATATAATAGTGCGTGACTCATATGCATTATCCACTAGTGTTCATCGCATGCGTTGATCGGCACATGTTAATCTACCCTGAACGTCTCTTAGAGGAAGGAGGAGATTGGCTTTGAATCGGGTCGTCACCGTGTTTGGCCAGAAAGAGTTCGCATCGCTGCAAACATTTTGCAAACGCAACCGGCTCAGCCTCTACTCCCTCGCGAAAGCATCAATCCGAGAGTACGTTCTGCGCCACGCGTGAACCGCGACGCTGGCGCGTGAGCTAGGCATTGATTCGCGAGCGTGTCAGGCTTTCGGTTCGAAAGCAAGTTCTTCCCATGTGAATCGGCCCTTGGGTCAGGCACGCATAAGCCGGCACGTTCCTCGTGGTGGCCATCGTATGGAACGATTCTCCGGCGGTATTGTGTGGGCGGCCGTCGACTCCATGATAGCGATGTCAGCCAGGAACAGGCGGACACGTTAGGCGGCAATATTCGGTGGCTCCCGTTTCCTACGGGGCCGCCTTGGTCATTGCTCCGTTCAGCGGGCTGGTCAGCGTCACCGTCATCCTGGCCTGCGCGGCCTTCTTCGCCGGTAGCCGCATCAATTTCTGATTGAGCTATCGGGGATGGATTGGTCCGTCGGATTCGGTGAGTGAAATCGCCGACGTCGGAGGACTACCGTTCGGAACGACGACAGGCATACCAGGTGTCGCGGTCGTGGACGAAGCATGCGTGACGCGGAGTGCGACACCCACGGAACCGAGCATGAGGACCGCTGCCACCAAGAACGGCAGACCGAGCAGATCGAACTGGGCACGGTAGCCGATGGCCAGCGAGTAGACGAGCCCGAAGAAAATGGGGCCGATGGCTCCTGTGAGACCCGCGATGCTCGCGTTCGCCCCCTGGAGCTGCCCCTGTTCCGACGGCCCGACGCGCCGGGTCATGAGGCTCTGCAGGGCGGGTGCCACAAATCCGATCGGTGCAAAGACGAAGGCTGCGAGCAGGAGGACGATGTCGTTCGGGGCGAGGCCCCACACGACCATCGCCGCGGACCCGAAGAGCAAGCCCGTGAGCAACGCCTTCCGCTCGCCGAAGCGCTTGATGAATCGTTTCACGAGGCCCCCTTGGACCGTGATGTTGAGCGCACCCACGAGGGCGAGGGAAAGGCCGACCTGGAACTCCCGCCACCCGAAGCGATCGACCGCATACAGGACGAACACGGTCGGCAGGACCTGGAACGCCATGAACTGAACGAACGTCACGGCCGCGAGTCCGAGAAGGGCCGTATGCGAGCGAAGCAGGGTGAGGGACCCGAGCGGGTTCGCACGACGCCACGCGAAGCGCTGTCGGTGT
>VBMN01000027.1 GCA_005878385.1 Methanobacteriota archaeon | reverse complement strand
TACCAGGAGAGGGTCAAGAAGGCCGGTGGGAAAATCATCGCTCCGAAGAGTGAGGTACCGGGCCAGGGATGGTTCGCGGTGTTTGAGGATCCTTCGGGTACCCGGATGGCCCTCTGGCAGCAGAATCCCAACGCCCCGCAGATGTAGGGTAGGGACCATCCGGGCGTGTCCCGGCATCTGCGGATTCTGCATGAGGCGGGCTTCGTGGACGTGCGGGCAGAGGGACAAAAGCACATCTATTCCCTGCGCCAGTGGGAGGCGCGTCTCGCTCGTTTCGACACGGAGCTCGAGCGACGCCAGAGGACGCGGGGAGCAAGACGAAAAGGAGACACGGAAATGACGAAGAAAAGGGAGCATGGGAGAGGCAAGTCGGAGAACAACGCGCCAAAGATCACGACGTTCTTGACGTTCGATAATCGGGCCGAAGAGGCGGTGAACCTGTACGTCTCAACGTTCAAGAACTCACGAATCGTGAGCCTGGTCCGCGGCGACAAGGAAAGCGCCGTGGCAAAGGGCAAGTTGCTCAACGCGACGTTCGAGCTCAACGGACAGCCTTTCATGGCGATGGACGGAGGGCCTTACTTCTCGTTCGCGCAAGGCACCTCGCTCTTCGTGAACTGCGAGACGCAGGAAGAGATCGACCGACTCTGGGAGACGCTCTCGAAAGGGGGAGAGAAGCAACCCTGCGGTTGGCTCAAAGACAGGTTTGGGGTCTCCTGGCAAATCGTCCCTTCCGTCCTGGGCGAGATGATGGGTGACCCGAAATCGGGGAACTCCCAGAAAGTGATGGAGGCCCTGCTCAAGATGTCCAAAATCGATATCTACACCCTGGAGAAGGCCTACGCCCAGAAGAGGTGAGTGGCCCTCGAGGTGCGCAAGGCCATCCGGTAGGGCGCCGTATTCGTCCGATTCGACCCAGGACTTCTGCGGCGGCCCTCCTGACCGCGGCATTTCGCGAATCGAGTCCGTACTGGCTAGGCCCAGCCAGGCGCACACAAATGCGGGCAATTGTACTCCTACCGCTTATCCCGCTGAGGACGTTCCAAGGCCCATTGGCGGGAGCAGCAGCACCAGCGGGCACTTTGGGACCCCTCTGAAACATGGCCTAGCCGCGGAAGTCACCGCCGAGGGCTCGCCTCCCTTGCCGCAGGTTTCGAAACGCCCTCCCCGGCTTGATCCAAGAGTCCGCGGAACCCGCGAACGCGGGAGGCACGTCCGATGCTCTGCCCTTGCCCTGCTCATCGGCCTCGCGGCGATCCTTGCGCTGCCGCAGGCTTCGTCTGCATCCGGAACGCTCACCGACCTGGGAACGCTCGGAGGCGATGTCAGCATTGCCTACGGAATCAACAACGCGGGCCAGGTCGTCGGGACGAGCGCCACGGACAACGGGACCTCCCACGCGTTCCTATGGTTCAACGGCACCATGACGGACCTTGGGAGCCTTGGACCCTTCGGAAATAGCGAGGGCCTCGCGATCAATGACGCGGGCCAAGTCGTCGGAGGGACCCTAGACGCGAATGGTTCCGCCTTCCATGCCTTTCTCTGGGAGAACGGCACGATGAGGGACCTCGGCACATTGCCGGGCGACGACGTGAGTCAGGCCCAGGACGTCAACGAGGCAGGCCAAGTCGTTGGCTTCAGCGGCAACACGTCCACCGCCGGCTTCGGCCACGGGTTCGTGTGGAGCAACGGGACGATGACGGACTTGGGAGTCCTGCCGGGATACAACTTCAGCATCGCCCTCGGGATCAACAATGCCTCCCAGGTGGTCGGGTACAGCTTCAACCCCGCAAACGGCTCCGCCCCGATGGCGTCTCGTGCGTTCCTGTGGGACAACGGGACTATGACGGATCTAGGAACACTCCCCGGTGCGAATGACAGTGCCGCATTCGACATCAACGGCGCGGGCGCAGTAGTGGGCAACAGCGGCGACGAAA
Organism: Methanobacteriota archaeon; assembly: GCA_005878385.1. Lineage (GTDB taxonomy): Archaea > Thermoplasmatota > Thermoplasmata > RBG-16-68-12 > RBG-16-68-12 > RBG-16-68-12. The sequence continues at coordinate 3,919 of VBMN01000027.1, read as the reverse complement.
CTTTCGGCGACCATGGTTTCGTCCTGGTAAACGGGACGATGACGGACCTGGGGGACCTCGGACAACCCGGTACCTTCGCCCAAGGGATCGACGACGCGGGCCAGATCGTCGGTCGAAGTCACAATTTCGAGTCCCGGGATCACGCGTTCCTCTGGGAGAATGGCACGATGCGGGACCTTGGGACCTTGGGTGGCGAGACGAGCGCCGCGTACGACATCAATTCGACGGGGACCGTCGTCGGCCAAAGCGACACCGCGAACGGGTTCATGCACGCAGTCTTGTGGATGCCCGGCCCGCCGATACACGATACCGCGACGCTCACCGCCCATGTCACTCCGACATCCGGGGTCAACGGGACTCTTTTCACGATCTCCGGAACGGTCCAGAATCAAGGGACACAGACCGAGACCTTCCAGGCGCAGGCGGCGACCGATTCTTTCCCCGTGGGCATCATCAGCCTCACCCTCCCGCCCGGCGCATCGCGGGAACTCTCCTTCGTGTGGAATACCACCGGGGTGAGCCCGGGCCCTTATCCGCTCCTCATGAAGACCATCCCACTGCCCGGCGAACAGAACATCGCGGACAACGTCTATCCCGCGGGAACGGTCATTATCTCCCCCCGACCGGTCGTCGCCGAGGCCTCGGCGGAGCCATTGTCAACCGACGTTGGGCTGACTCTTTCCTTCAGGTGTCAGGCAACGGATGGGACACCACCGTACCACTTCGCCTGGGATTTCGGAGATGGCGCATCCGCGTCGAGTGCGACCGCGGTCCATGCGTATGCAAAGCCGGGGTCGAAGATTGTCATGTGCACGGTGACGGACAGCTTAAATCAAAAAGCCTCGTCCGTGATCGCCGTCTCCGTCGCCCCCGCCCTTTCGCTGATCGCGACCGTGAACCGGATTGCGGCGGCCCCGGGGACGACCCTGACCTTCTCGGCGCTGACCACGGGAGGCACCGGGACCATCACCTATACTTGGAAATTCGGTGACGATGCCTCGGGTGACGGGACTCCCGCGACGCATTCGTACACGGCGGCCGGACAGTACGCGGTCTCGGTGACCGCTGGGGATGAGGCCGGAGGAAGTGCGTCGACTTCCATGATCGTGACCATTGCGGACCTGGTCGTGACGGCGACGCCGTCTCTCACCGAAGCGGCGCCGGGAGCGACCATCACGTTCATCTCCGTCGCCAGCGGCGGGGCCGGCTCCCCCTACATGTATTCTTGGGACTTTGGCGATGGGAAAAAGGCGACGGGGCCCATCGCGACCCATTCCTATGCGACCGAGGGCTCGTACAATCCGGCCGTGACCGTAATCGACGGATCCGGCACGTCGCATACGACGGTCCTGCCCACGATCGTGGTGCAGAACCCGATAACCACGTCGGCGACCCCTCCCTATTTCGCGGTCGGATTGGGCGCCGCGATCATCGTTGCGGCGGGAGTCGCGATCGTTCTGACGGTGCGGCGCCGCAGACATCGGAAGGCCTTCCGCCGGGGGCGTTGAGCGCGCCATAGTAGGGAACGAGAGCGCCTGCGGTAGAGACGATCGAGCCGGAAGAGCCCGGCCGAAACTGTCTCGCGTTGTCTAAGGCCCCTTCGGGAGAAAGGGATTGTCGCTGTAGTCGACGGGAATGTCCACCACGGTGGCGACTTTTGATTGTAACGCTTCCGTGACGACCGCACTCAGCTCGGAGGGATGATCAACCCGAAGGCCCCGGAGTCCGAATGCGCCCGCGAGCGCGATCAAGTCCGGATTGTGGAAATCGGTACCTACGGTCCGACCGAATTTCGCCACCTGTTTCCACCTGATGCTCCCGAGTCCGCCATCGCGGAAGACCAGGTTCACGGTGGCGGCCTGCTCCCGCTTCGCGGTCTCCAGCTCATGGACGCTCATCAGGAATCCACCGTCTCCGCTCAGGGTCACAACCCGGCGTTCCGGATTCGAGAGCTTCGCGGCGATTCCTCCCGGGAGCGCGATGCCCATCGCGGACAAGCCGTTCGAGATGATGACGGTGTTCGGCTTCATCGTCCGGAAGAACCGGCCGAGCCAGAGTTTGTGCGCTCCGACGTCGGAGATCAGGAGATCGTCGGGCGCGAGGATGTCCCGGAGCTCCCAGAGGATGCGCTGGGGTTTCATCGCACCCTTGGAACGTTCGCCGAGTTCGGACTCGAGTCGTTTCAGGACGCGTTCCTGAGACCCTATGGTCCAGGTCGACTCCCGCGGCCTGGGAACCCGCTCGTGAAGCACCCGCAGCGATTCGCGAATCTCGCCGACCACCTCGACCTCCGGGACGTAATGGAGGGAGATTTCTGCGGGAAGGGAGTCGACGTGCACGACCCGCCGATCTCCGCGGGGGTTCCACGATCGCGGATCGTACTCGACGAAATCGAAGCCGACGCAAATCACCAGGTCGGATTCGTCGAGCCGAGCCAGCTCGTAGTCCCGGGGCAGCACACCGATCGTCAAGAGGTTCATGGGGGACGTCCACGGCATCGCCCCTTTCCCCATGAACGTATGAGCGACGGGGATCCGCAGATCCTCGGCGAAGAGACGCAATTCCTCGGAGGCCCCGCTCCGGATCACGCCGTTCCCGGCGAGCACGAGTGGCCGGTCCGCCTTTTGAATCAGGTCGGCGGCTTTCTCCAGACTGGCTCGATCGGGCGATGGACTCCGGACGCGTTCGATTGGAAGCGGTTTGGCGTTCGCGCTCGTCTCTTCATCGGCGATGTTTTCGGGCAGCTCGATGTGCGTCGAACCGGGCTTCTCCGCCTCGGCCAGCTTGAACGCCTTCCGGACGATCTCCGGAACGGTGTCAGGGCTCTCGATTCGTGCATTCCACTTGGTGATTGGGTCAAAGAGGCGCAAGATGTCGACGAACTGATGCGATTCCCGATGGACCCTCGCCAGATTGGCTTGTGCGGTGATCGCGACGAGCGGTGCTCGATCGAGGAACGCGTCGGCCACGCCCGTGACGAGATTCGTCGCACCGGGTCCCAACGTCGCAATGCAGACGCCCGCATGGGTCGTGAGCCGTCCCTGGACATCCGCCATGAACGCGGCGGCCTCTTCGTGGCGCGTGAGGACGAAGCGGATGGAGCTTTCGCGAAGCGAGTCCATCAAATCCAGGTTTTCCTCCCCCGGAATCCCGAAGGCGAAACGGACCCGCTCGTTCTCCAGGCACGAGACCAACAGCTTGGCCGCCTTCATGGCCCCCGAATGACGCGAGGTCGATTTATTCCATCGGCCTTGCCATCGACCCCTGGGACACCGAAGGTCTGGCGCGACGACGTGTTCGACGTTGACGAGTCGCGATGATCAGCGTGAGGCCCGCGAAGATCCACCGATTTGGCGAAATCGTGAACCCGAGCCATCCACCCCACGCCAAGGCGGTCATCGGCTAGACTCAATGCGACGATCGGACCGACCACTCAACAACCGGCAGCGTAGCCGGGAATAGAGATATTTCCAGGGTCGACCTTTCCGACCGATCGGGTGAGACTCCCATGTGCCGGAACATCCGAACACTGTTCAACTTCGACCCGCCTGCGACCGACGAGGAGATCCGGAACGCGTCACTCCAATTCGTCAGGAAGCTCTCAGGCTTCAACAAACCTTCACGGGCCAACGAAGCCGCGGTCAATCGCGCAGTCGAAGAGGTGGCCGCGGTCGCCCGAAATCTTCTGGAATCGCTCGTGACCGATGCCGAGCCGCGGAGCCGCGAGGTCGAAGTGGCGCGCGCCCGCGCACGGGCCGCGGAACGGTTTGGGACTTCCTGAAAGCGGGAATCCTTGCATTCCGAGGCTGTCGCTGAACGCTGCGCCGCGACCACTGGGACCATCGGACAAGAATGTCAGCCACAGCGCGGCCGGCCTATCGTCGGCGTCGCTTCACTCGGTGAGACGGCCCGGCGCCCT
>VBMN01000026.1 GCA_005878385.1 Methanobacteriota archaeon | reverse complement strand
GACGAGCGCGTTCTGGAGGCCGAATTTCTTGTACGCGGCCAGACGTCCCCGACGCATCTCCCCGCCGTCGTTGATGTCGTCGTGAATCAGCGTCGCGGAATGGATCAGCTCGAACGCCGCCGCCAGGTCGACGGCCTGACGGACGTCCTTCCCACCGAGCGCTCGGAAGGCGAGCAGAGTGACCATCGGCCGAATCCGCTTGCCACCGGACTCAATCACGTAGCGGGCGATGTCGTGAAGCAGGGGTTCTTCGGTGACAATGCTTTCCCGGATTCGGGCTTCGACCAGGGCCAGTTCATTAGCCACACCAAAGTCGAGCGAACCCATGATCGGGGCCGTCCCATCGCGAGCTATTGCCTGGCCTTATATAACTATTTCCTGGGCATGTGACCCATATCCGGAGGGAACAGGTCGGAACGGAGAACCATCTCTGGCCGAACGAGTCCACGGTTCACGAGCCGCGGGCGACCTCGTCGATGGCCTCGACGATGGCCTTCGTGGGCACGGTTCCGTTCCCCGCGACGCGACGGATCGTGGGAGCAATCGCTTCGAGGAACATGTGGATCATGTCATCGCGGTTGCCGATCCAGTCTGCCATCATCACGACGGGCATCATGATCGTCATGAACGGGTAGACGAGCGTTTCGTCGTTCACGTCCGCGGTCGCGAGACGAATCGCCTTCGACGTGAGGTCCGCGATCCGCCGAAGATGGCCGTCGTAGTCCTCGATGGTCAGGTGTGGATTGTAGTTCTTCAACGAGGTCAGCTCGCGGAGTTCCTTTTCTCGCATCGCAATCAAGGAGAGGTTCGCGATCCCGTTCCGGAGGTCTTGGTGGATGCTCACGACATGGTCCATCAAGATCACGGCGGCGTCGTAGTAATACCACCCGGCGAGGAAATTCTTCATGTGCTTGATGTCGTACGGTCGGTCCGTAAAGGCCATGTCGATGAGGTTGTGCCGGCTCGCGGCGCTCACGTGGCCCCCGAGCTTCTCCCACCAGTACATCGTGTCGTCCGGGGCGTAGAAGTTCTCCATGATCTTCTCCATCCGCGGGATCGAGAAGTTCGGTTCCTTCTGAAACATGGAGAGCGCTTGGCCGAGCGCGACCCGTTCGTCCATGATCTCCATCTGATAGAAGTAGTCGTGTCCGTGCGGCGAATTGTTCCAGAGAACGTTGAAGCCGCGGACGATGTTGTTGATCAGGTCGAACAGCGGAATCTGCTCTTGACGAAGCATCGTCACGAGCCGCTTCATGAAAGCCGTCGAGTCGAGGTCCGGATCGAGCATGGAGCTGAGGACCATGTGATGCAGGTCCTTCGCCTCTAGATACGAGTAGTTCCCCTTGTCGATGAGGTCGTCCAAGATCCCGATGACACACTCTCGGAAGATCTTCGCCGTCATCGAGCGGTGCAGATTCTCCGTCGTCATGTGAGAACTGTACTGCTCCGACATCATCGTCGCTCCGGCCGCGAACCGCAACGTTTGCAGGTAGTTCCACACCTCGCCCTGATCCTCCCAGAACGCCCCGGCCGGGATGTTCGGCGGCCGCAAGGGCACGCCATCCGACCCGGCGACGTCCCTCAGCCGCTTCAGGTTCGCGTGGACGCTCGTGATGTGGTCCTTCAAGGATGCTTTGTCAAAGCCGAAGTCGTGGAAGTCGAACAGGCCTTCTGCGTAGCCGCCAAGCCTCAGCACGGTCCGCGAGAGGAGATCCAGATCTTCCCGGTTGATGCCGAGAGGATTCACTGATTGAAGAGTCACCGAGACCGCTTGATGCGTTCCCGAAGGGGCATATGAAGGGGCCAGGTCGGTTCTCCGGTATGATTCTCAATTGTGAGACCGGAAACCATCTGGCGGTGGAATCGCCTCAGATAACAGGCGGAGACCGCTTAAATAGGCGCGACGGGGGGTATATGATTCTCCGCGCCGGCGAGTGAGACGCTTTGGTCGATAGCACGAGCATGATCACACTGCTGAGCGCGGCGAGCGCTCTCTTTCTGTCGGCCCTCATCATCGTCGCCATCGCCCGTCAGAAAACGGGCGGGGTGTTTCAGAAGCACATTCTGCTGGCCGCGATCTACCTCCTCGTCTGTGCGATCATCTCGAATGTCGTGATCAACGTGTACGTCACCACGCAAGGGCAGGCCGCACTCCAGGATGGCATCATCCTCTCCAAGCGGGTGCAAGCGACATTTGACTACCTGTTCGGGATTGCCATCGGGGCGTTCATCTTCGTCGCCACCACCTCGGCGATCAATTCCCGGCGCGAGTTCGTCCAGTACATGAAGTCCGAATTCCCGAATTCGTACGTGTTCTACCTCTTCCTCATGATCATCACAATCGTGACAATCATCTTCTCGAAGGTGACGATCGACCCACAGAACCCGAGCCGGATTCTGTTCGAGGACGCGAATCGTTCCTCCAGGAGCTGATCGTTCCGGAAGCAGAAGCCCACCTGCTCACGAAGCCGACCTATGCCTTGGATCGCGGGATCACGTACGTGGTCCTGGAGCGGGACGCGGGCCAGGCGTTCGAGATTTTCAAGGACCTGGTCACCCACGGAGCCCAAGGGCTCTGCATCACGCGCCGGGCGCCGAAGGCCGTGATGGCCGAATACGGACTCGAACGGACTCCGGTCCTCTGGCTGAGTCGTGTCGCGGCCGAGAAGAACGCGATCCGGCCGAGTCCGCCAGAGAACGTCGCCATGTCGATTGAACATTTCATCGTGGCGAGCGAGCGTCCTGTCGTCCTGTTGGACGGCTTCGAATACCTGGTGAGCCACAACGACTTTGGCTCGGTGCTGGCCCTCCTCCATGATCTCAACGAAAGCGTGGCGATCCATGAGTCGATCCTCCTCGTGCCCTTCGACCCCAGCGCGTTCAACGACCGGGAGATTGCTCTGATCCGCCGCGAGGTCCGTTTGATCGGTCCGATGGCCGAGGAATTCGGACACGTCGCAAGGATCTCCACCTGACGGCGAACCCTTTTATCCCCCGGCCCGCGTGCGTACCCCGTGGACGATCCGGAGCTTGCCGCCCTCAGGGCCCGAAAACTCGAGCGGCTCCTCGCGACGGCGTCTGCCTCGAAGATCCCGGGTCCAGCATGGGCCGGACCGATCACGCTCACGGACGCGAACTTTGACGAGGAGATTCGAAAGGCCGACCCAATCCTGGTCGACTTCTGGGCCGAGTGGTGCGGCCCCTGCCATCGGGTCGCCCCGATCCTCGAAGAGGTCGCACGGGCCCGCGCGGGCCGTCTGCGCCTCGGCAAACTGAACATCGACGAGAACCCTCGGACGCCGGCCCGGTTTCAGATCATGTCGATCCCGACGATGCTGCTTTTCAAGAACGGTTCGCTCGTCGACGGAATCGTCGGCGCTGTGCCCAAGGCAGAAATCGAATCGCTCTTGGCTCCACATGTGTAGACTCGAATTTGGAAGGACATTTTGTTCTCCAGGTCGAAGGACTTCCAAGGCCAAGCGGTGAATCTCAAAGTTGATAATGTCGCGGTACCTACCGCGAGTCGTGGGTTCCATCGCCGATCTCCTCGACGAACTATGTCCCGAAATCGAGGCCCAGCTCAAACCGAACCTGCACGGAATCTTCGGCGGTGTCATTCGAGGTTACCTGCCTCAGGCCTGGGCGTTCAAGACCGAGACGGAGACCGTGACGCTAGATGTGAATACAGAGGGGAGCGTCTCCTTGCGAAGCGGGGGATCTCCCAATCCGGACGTCCTTGTGAAAGGCAGCTTCGACGCGTTGTCCGCCGCATTGAGCATCCGGAACCCAACGAACGTCCCCGCGGGATCCATCAAGGCGACGCCCTTGACATCCAAGGGAAACATGGCCTTCCAATTCTTGCGTAATCGTTTTGGACTTTGAGCCCGGGCCTTTCGGCAGGAAGGCCGAAGGCACGGTGCATGCCGGACCAGGGTGTCACTGTACCGGTCGGCCCTATTTCGCGAGAGGTCCCGTGGGCCTCGGTTTCGTTTCTTTGAGATGGGGCCGGATGTTCTCGACAATCCGCCGGAACGCCTTCGTCGCTTCGGAATCCGGATGCTCGATCACAAACGGCCTTCCCGCGTCCCCGCCGATCACAATCCGGGGATCGAGTGGAATCCGACCGAGAAAGGGGAGGCCGAGTTCCTTCGCTGCGGCCTCGCCGCCTCCGACTTTGAAGATGTCGGTCTCCTTGCCGCAATGCGGACACACAAAGCCGCTCATGTTCTCGATCACGCCCAGGATGTCCATCTTCACGGCCCTCGCGAAGGCGATCGACTTGCGAACGTCGAGGAGGGAGACTTCTTGCGGGGTCGTCACCACGACCGCGCCATCGGCGTCCGGGATCTCCTGCGCCACGCTGAGCGGTTCGTCGCTCGTCCCCGGTGGCAGGTCAATCACAAGATAGTCGAGATCTCCCCACTCCACGTCGGAGAGCATTTGCTTCAGGGCTTTGATCTTCAGTGGTCCCCGCCAGACGACCGCGGTATCGCGGTCGATCATTTGGGCCATGGAAATCACGCGCACGCCAGCGGGGCCCGTCGTCGGCTCGAGGCCCGTGTCGGTCGCTTTCACCTGGGCGTCCTCGACGCCCATGAGCTTCGCGATGTCCGGGCCCGTCACATCGGCATCGACGAGGCCGGCTGTGCCGTGTTCCGCAAGGACGCAGGCGAGGTTCGCGGACACAGTCGACTTGCCGACGCCGCCCTTCCCTGACATTACAACAATCTTGTGCTTGATCCGAGACATGCGCTGCGCCATCTTCATGCGCTCTCGCATCGCCGCCATGATGTGGGGCGGGATCTGCGCCGTCTCGAGTTCCTCGGCCATAATGTCCCTCAGATGATACCGTGTCACAAGGCTAGCAGTATAAAATGTTACGGGAACTACGTGGTCGAGGCCTTCGACATGATCGCGGCGAGCCGCTTCACTTCGGCGATGAAGCCATCGGAGGACGGGTTCTCCGGGAGCTTCGCGTAGAACGCCGCGAGGGCGTCAACCGCCTGGAAACCGGCCTCGCGGTCGAATGCCCGCGCGCGGTCCCACAGCTTGTCGTCGGACCCAATGAGGTCGTGACGGACCAGATTCCCGATCGCGAAGCCATTGCTCGCGGCCAGTCCGAGATTCTGCCATCGGTTCTTGCCCCGCATGGTCGCGTTGTTCTCAACCCAGCCCGAGAAAAATTCGTAGGCCCGGCGTCCGTCCGCCCCCGCGAAGACGGGGAAGGCGAGGTCGTCCGCGTAGATGTCCTGGATGTGATTGAACGCCTGGCCGAAGGCGGCTTCGGCCGCGCGGGGAATACGGACCTCCTTCGCAATCAAACGGAACACGTCCGGGCTGTGGGAGGGATGGCCCGCCTCCGTCCGGAGCATGTGCCCGGCCTCGTGGGCAATTAGGCCATCGAGCAATCCCGACTCGACGGCTCGCACCGACACGTACAGGGTGTGGCGATCCTTCAGGGACTTGGACGCGCCCATGATCGGGATGGCGACGATCTCCGCGGACACCGGCCGTTGCAAGGTGTGGCCCAACTCCGCGTACCGTGTCTCGACCGCCTCGAACGCGGCCTTGACCTTCCGAGTTCCGCCCCGGCCCGCCCGGTCCACAACCGCCACAAGCACGGGAGGACCGACGCGAGGGAGGCAGAAAAACATTTGCGCGTGTTCAATGAACGCCCACATGACGAGCAAGCTCACGCGCTTCGCAGAAGGCAGACCCAAGCCGTTCATGGCGGCAGGCGACCCACCGCGGTGCGCTCCGCCATCGACTGCGGAGCAAAGGTTTAAGCGAGATTTCTCTCCTCATCCGGCAATCCGTTTTCTGGTGTCCGGATGGTTGCCACGAAAAAGCGCGAGGATCGCAAGCCCGTGAAAGCGCCAACGGCAAAGGAAGTCGAAGAGAACCTGAAACGAGCGAACCTGCCGAAAGAGCAGTCCGCGAAGTATCATCCATTCTACCAGGGGAAGATCGAGGTGGTCCCGCGGGTCCCCGTGCGGAGCTTCAACGACTTCGCGATCTGGTACACGCCCGGCGTCGCTCAACCGTGCCTCGACATCAAGGCGGACCCGCAACTCGTGTGGAGCCTCACGAACAAGTGGAATCAGGTCGCCGTGGTCACCGACGGCACGCGGGTCCTCGGCCTCGGTGACATCGGTCCGGAGGCCGGTCTGCCTGTCATGGAAGGCAAGTGCCTTCTGTTCAAATACCTCGGCGGGGTCGACGCGTTCCCCGTGCCCCTCGCGACGAAGGACCCGGAGAAGATCATCGAAACCGTCAAGATCATTACACCGTCCTTCGGCGGCGTGAATCTGGAGGACATCGCCCAGCCGAAGTGCTTCGGCATCCTCGACCGCCTGCGGAAGGAATGCGACATCGCGGTGTGGCATGACGATCAGCAGGGGACCGCGACGATCAACGTGGCGGGGGTGATCAATGCCCTGAAGGTCGTCGGGAAGAAATTGCCCGAGGTCCTCATCACCTTGATCGGCGCAGGGGCGTCGAACATCCGGACCGCGAAACTGCTGATCGAAGCGGGTGCGAAGCCGGCGCACCTGATCCTGGTCGACTCGAAAGGCATCGTGGGTCGGCATCGGAAGGACGTCGAGGCCGCCCAGAACGAATTCGCCGAGAAGTGGGAGCTCGCCCAGATGACGAACGGGGAAGGCCGCATCGGCGGGATCCCGGAGGCGATGGACGGTGTCGACGTCGTCATCGCCGCCTCGAAACCGGGGCCGGCCGTCATCCAGAAGGATTGGGTCGCCTCCATGGCGGACGACGCCATTCTGTTCGTGATCGCGAACCCGGTCCCGGAAATTTGGCCGTGGGAGGCGGCCGAGGCCGGGGCGCGCGTGATCGCGACCGGGCGCTCGGACTTCCCGAACCAGGTGAACAATTCCCTCGGATTCCCGGGAATCTTCCGCGGCACGCTGGATGTGAGGGCGCAGACGATCACGGACGAGATGTGCATCGCCGCCGCCCAAGAACTCGCCCTCGTCGCCGAGGAGAAGGGGCTCGACGAAGAACACATCGTCCCGACGATGGACGAGATCGACGTGTTTGCCCGGGAGGCCGCCGCGGTCGGAATGAAGGCGATCGAACAGGGCATCGCCCGCGTCCGGAAGACCCGGAACGAGCTCTACGACAACGCGATCGCCCTCATCCGGCGGGCTCGTGAGCAGACGAAGCTCCTCATGCAGGACGGGTTCATCCGGCCTCCGCCTCCGTGAGTCGCGGCTCGAGCGAGGGGAAGCCCGCGGTGGGTTTATCGCCTGCGGACGGCATGGACAATCGTGGCCTCCGTCGCGGATGTGAAACGGCGTCACGAAGTGCGGCTGATGAAGATGCCGGGCGTCGTTGGCGTCGGAATAGGCGAGAAGGATGGCAAGGAATGCATCCGTATCTACGTGGAGAAGGACCATCCGAAGATCCTCCGTGCTCTCCCGGAGTCCCTCGAGGAAGTCCCGGTCGAGGTCGTCGTCGCGGGGACCTTCAGGGCTCTCTGACCGAGGGAAGTGAATGGCGAACCCCGAGGACGCGAAGGTCGTGGGTGAGTGCCAATTCTTGGGCCTCGAACGGGAGGGCATGACGCCAACTACGAATCCGAACGTCGTGGGAGTGGGCATCGGCCGGAAGACCGTCCGGGGCATGTCGAGCGAGGACCTCGCCCTCAAGGTGTACGTGAAGCAGAAGGTCCACCCGCTCCTCGTGAAGGATGGGCTCGTGATCCCGGACGAAGTGGAGGGATTCCCGACAGATGTCGAGGAGGCCGGCGAGTTCTCCATCTGGCGTCCAATTCCACCGATCTACCAACGGAAGGTACGGCCCGCCATGGGAGGCCTTTCGATCGGGCATTTCGCGGTGACCGCCGGGACGTTCGCATGCCTCGTCCGGGATGCGGGCGAGACGTTCATCTTGAGCAATAACCACGTGCTCGCGAATGAGAATCGGGGCACGGAGGGCGACCCGATCCTCCAACCGGGTCGCTTCGACGGCGGCAAGACGGACCGCGACGTGATCGGACGACTCGACACGTTCGTCGCCGTGGACCCCGAGGGGATGAACCTCGTGGACACGGCTCTCGCGGCACCGTTCGACCCGCGGGACGTGACATCGGACATCCTCGGCATCGGCCGCTTGCGCGGGACGAAGGACGCGGTCCTTGAGGAGAAGGTGATGAAGAGCGGACGCACGACGAAGAAGACGAACGGAATCGTCGTCGATGTGAGTGCGACGTTGCGAGTCGGCTACCAGACGGGATCCTACCTCTTCACGGACCAGATGATCATCAAGGGAGAG